>NZ_JACDWW010000077.1:0-181614 GCF_016464145.1 Marinobacter sp. bablab_jr008 | reverse complement strand
GATTGCTGGAGAGTGAAGGTACGCATGAGCCGAAAGCACTGACTGGGTGAATGGATGTCAGATGCTATTATATCGCTCCAAGCCTTGTTATTGCAGGCTTTGGGCGTGAGTTCAGCTCGTTGAAGTCACGGATTCAGGAAATAGAGCGGATCGCCGTTGAACGCTCTCCCTCAAGAGCCAAGCCAGACGGATAAGTCGCGCTTGATCCGTCTGGCTTGGCTCTTGAGGGAAGGCGGATCAATCGGCAATCGTGGTCGCCTTTGTTCCGTGCCTTCGCATCTTCGGTGCCCCCGCTGACTACTGGCCTGATAACTTCCCAGGGATGTCTGCAGAGTGTGGAGTGGTCTGTGAGTAGGGTGGAGTATGAGAGTCTTTCAGGACGGTCCGTATAACCACACGTTAAGTCGGACCCTGGCTGGCGCCAGTGCCGCTTAACATCCGTCGTTAACACTAGGGAGTTGAGTTTGAGCAAGACGAACAAGCATGGACTCTCCCGCTATATCCCTGCCGATATCGAAAGGGATGTCCGAGTGCGCTCAAAGTTCGGTTGTGTTTTTTGCCGATCTGCGATCTACCAATATGAACACATTGTTCCCGAGTTCAACGATGCTACAGAGCACAGCAGTGAACATATGTGCCTTTTGTGTGGACGTTGCCACGATAAGGTTACAAAAGGCCAAATATCCAAAGATAGTGTCCGACGGCAGTACGAAAAAGTTCAGACCGATGCGAATATCAAACGACCTTTTGATGACCTTGTTCTGGACAGCCAAAGCCTGACAGTAGTTCTTGGTTCTAGCATTTTTCACGGAGCAAGAACTTTGATCGAAATAGATGGCGATGCGGTTCTCGCCATTGAGCCGCCAGAAGATGGAATGTCGTTTCCAACGATCTCGGGCGAATTCTCAGACGAAAATGGAGAAGAGCTTTTCCGTATCGAACGGAACGTCTGGTCGGGTCCGCCTGACGTTGGGATATGAAAGTTGAAGGAAAGGAAATAGTTATCCGGTCCGCGCCAGGAAAAGTTGCTCTTAAATTAATTATTGAACCACCGAATAGAATAGTGGTTGAACGCCTCGATATGAGAACGAGGAGCGCTTTTTTAAGGTTAAGAAAAGGATCGCTTGAAGTTGGAAGGGTTGAAGCTGATGCTGAATATTCAGTCGGGTTGGAAAGATTTGAATGTGACGGTGCAGATGTCGGCGTGAAAGTGGACTCCGTTGGGGTGCAGGAGCCAATCTTAAAAGCTGTCCGTATGGTTGGTGGGAAAGGTTTAACCCTTGAAGGAACGGGGATCTCTCTCGGGACAGGTACATCGAGAATGACTATTCTTGGGCTATCAATTGAGCATGCAACCAAGCGGTATACAAAGAGAATGGTGTTTCCTCTCCAAGAGGATCTGCAGGGCTATAGCGAAATTTTACCACCACGCATCTGATCGGACTGGTGTTAACAATCGGCTGCACAGCGACCGATTTTCCGCCGCTTCGCGGCTCCAAACCGGCGCGTGAGCCGGGCGTTATGCATAAAAAGGCCAAGTCATGGTGTTCTGATTTTTACATTATTCTACAATAAGCTCGTTGGTCTTTGAGTATAGGAAATTGGGGCAGAGCTCTACTGTTTTGCCAATATAGATGAGGTGCCGGTCTCTGGGGGGGGGCATGTTTTCGTTAATAGGGATAGTTTTAATTGCTGGGGGAGTGAAGATCAACGATGAAGCTCCGGGTATTTCAATAATTCTTATCATTGCCGGTGTAATCATATTTGGTTGGTCTTTCACTCTGCCGCAAACAGGGCAGGCTTATGGCTAAATTTTGGCTAAGGGAGTTTCTTTCACTGTCAGATCCATCACTATCAGATTCGTAGCATAACCAGTGCAGGCACAGCGACGCCCTTTCTATTACGCCTTCGGCTCCATTTCAAGGCCGCGCGTGCTGCAAGCGTTAGGGTTCATCATGACCGATGAAATTGAATTCCTTAAAAATGAAGTCGCTAGGCTAAGGACTGAACAGCTCATAGAGGATGACCCAGTAAGAAGGCTGAGCCTCGAAAAGAAAATTGCCGAAGCCCGCGCAATTATCGAAAAGTTCGACACAAACGAACCAACGGTCAAGAATGAAACACGACCGTTCAAGGCGGAAAAAGACCAAAATAATTCAAGCAGCGGTGCTCCCCAGAAACCAAAAGCCAAACCTGCTGACAGTGCTGGGCAGACAAAGTCTCCCGTAACCAACCGCATGTCCCTCATCAAAATCGCCGAGGGTGTTATTGCGGGCGTTCTGGTGCTTGTTGTTGCTTGGGTGATTGCTCATTATTTCGGGGTTACGCTATGAAAACCCTAACAAGGCAATTAAATTCGTTCCGGCCTGCGGCCTCCACCGGACGCCCCTGTCGGGCCGCCGTTTATTGCTGGCGTTATGTTTTCTGGAGTGACAAGTGGCTTCAGCAGAGCACATAAAATATCGGAAAATGGAGTTTCGACCCAATGTGCCGGATACGCTCTTCTCCGAGGACGAGATTGAGCTACTCATCAATTATGGCTCGTGGCTTGCCGCCCTTATGCGTGGCGCAATTACTCCTGAAACACCGGCCCAAGAACGCTTCATAGAGGTTTGTAGGGGAAATAAAGAGCCGCAAAGTCAGTTCGAGAAGGTCTGGGCCAAGTACATGAAACGCAAAATCTGGGAGTCAGAGAACCCAGACTATGTGGGTAAGCAAGAGGCAGATTTGCTGCTAGATTTGGGAATCACTGGTCGTGGATGGGGCGTTTACGGTCACTTCAAGTAAGAACATAACAAGTGACTGTGGTGTCAATTCCATAAATTAAGCCATTTCACCCCGCCATGATTCCTGGTTTTTGATCATGGTATTGAGCACCACAATCATCTTTCTCATGCAGGCGATGAGGGCGACTTTCGGGATCTTTCCCTGGGCCTTCAGGCGTTCATAAAAGCGTTTGAACACCGGGTTGCACTGGATGGATGAGAGCATGGCCATGAACATCACGGTGCGGACTCTGTGGCGGCCACCTCGTATCCTTCGTTTGCCATTAAGCTTGCCACTGTCTCGGTTGATGGGCGCTACGCCGACAAGCGCCGCGATCTCCTTGCGGTTCAGTGAACCTAGTTCTGGGAGTTCACTCAGGAAGGTGTAGGCGAGCACTTTTCCAACGCCAGGCACGCTGGTCATGATCTCCATTTTGGTACGCCACTGATCCACTTTGGCCACCTCTTGCTCAATCTGCCGGGTGACCGTTTCAATCTGGTTCTGAAGCATTCGGAGCATACTTTTGATCGACCGGTGAAGGGATTTCGGCAGGATCTGGAGACGGTTTTTCTCCATGGTGGACATTTCCAGAAGCTGAGAGCGGCGGACCAGTAAGTCCTTAATCTTCTGGGAGGTTTTGTCTGGGATAGGCTTGGGCTCAGGTTTCAGTGTGGCGGCGTATTGCGCGATGACCTGTGCGTCGATGCGGTCGGTTTTGGCGAGCACGCCAATGGCCTGAGCATAACGTCGAACGCTGATGGGATTGACGATGATGATCGGCAAACCGGCTTGGTCGCAGGCTTGAACCAGGGCCTGTTCATATCGGCCAGAGGATTCAACAACGATGCGTTCGATCGCGTAGTTTTTAAGGATACGGACAAAGCGACGAATATGCGCTTCGGTATTTGGGATGGTGTAGAACTGCCCGGAGGGATGAAGAGCGATGTCCAGATTGGCTTTACCGACATCGACACCGACATTGACTGGGGTTTGGATTTCCGTGTTGTTCATAATAAGCTGACTCTGCCTTGCTATACGGGCTCGAGGCCCCGATGACTGTTCGAGTTATCGCTTGAGAGTCATGCAGCGCTGCACACTTGTTATCGGTCTCTCGACAGAGGAGCCGGTCAGGCATCGAGCTGCTGCATGAAGGCCCCCAGCGGCCACTGGGGGGTGGGCCTCAATTTACCCAAACACGGCAGAAATTATCCATACAAGGCCAGGCACAGCGACGGCTTTTCCGTTGCGGCTTCGCCTACACTACAAAGCCGCGCGTGCTGGCGGCGTTAAATTCCCAAGGAGGGACTATGAAACATCTCACCGTTTTTGGACTAGCAATACTTCTTTTCAGCTTGCCCGCGCATAGTCAGCAAGCTTGGAGAGACTGCACTCCCGGCTCTATTGGCCCTGGAGGATGCGATTCGATTGGTCCTGGAGGTGGTCGCTCCATCGGCCCCGGAGGAGGTATGTCTATTGGCCCCGGCGGCGGTTTATCAATTGGTCCTGGAGGCGGGCAATCCATCGGACCGGGTGGTGGCCAATCTATAGGGCCAGGTGGCGGAAAATCGATTACGCGCGATCGTAGCCGGGGCCTAAATACGGACACCATGCGACCGTACAATGATCCATATGGTGCGCAGCCGCCTCGAATTAATCAGTTTGGTTCAGGCTCCCAATAAAATTTAACCATGCGGTCAACCGGACGCCAAAAGCGTGCCGCTTTTGGTTCCCTCCGCTGCGCTCCGGCGCCGGTTACCATCAGCGTTATGTGGAAGGGAAGCCATGACTTGCAAGAAGTGTGAAGAAGCGGTTCAGCCGCAAAGAATAAAGCGTCCTGACGATCTCTCAAGAGCGATTTTGGCTGCGGCCAATGCAATTGAATTGGGCATCCTAAGTTATGAGGGGGCTGGAGCGTGGGGGGATCCATTTCAATCTATCGCCCGAGGGGACGGTTGGGGCGATTTTGTAAATAACTATTTCTCATGTTTGTCATGTGGGCAGTGGTTCAACCTCCAGGCTGAGACATATCACGGAAGTGGTGGTGCGTTTGAGCCAGTGCGGGAACCGGCGGAACAAATTCAGAGAGACGTTTACCCCACATAACCAGTCATTCCAGTTCGTTACGGCCACAAAAGGCGTGGCCTCCACCGGACGCCCTTGTCAGGGCGCCGCTGAATATTGGCGTGTGTTCCGGGCATGGCACAGAACTAGGGAGGTGAAAGTCCTCCTGCCAGGTGTTCGCAGAGCCGAAGGCTAGGAGAAGGGCAAGGGCGTCACCGCGAGGTGGGTCTGAAGGAAGCCCAATCCAAAGCGGCGGGGCGACGAACAGGAACCCGATACGAGGTGTGGTACACCCGGGGCGAGCGGGCACGTGACCGCGAAGCCCTCCTTCTGCGATTGGGGTGTACTTTATAAATTGGGCCGGGCCGCGTTCGGATTCACGCCGTGAAAGCTCTGTGGCTTACCCCGGGAGGTCTGCTACGTGTGGACGGACCCACTGAGAGACGAGCGATCGCCTCTGATCGCGTGGCAGAAATCAGCAGAGGGCATAGTAGGTTCGCCCGTGAACCGAAGGCCCGAACAGAGACAGGAGTCGAGAGTCCGTGCAGGGAAACGGGATGGCATCCGCAAAGCAGCTAGCGCTGCCCCTGGAGTCTCCAGGGGATGAACCCGTTGCCGGAAATCGGGAAAGCTCGCACTCCGTTCAACCCTCACCGTGGATGGCGCGTGTATTGAGCAGGGACAACCTCAATCGCGCCCTGAAACAGGTTCGACGTAACAAGGGAGCGCCGGGCATCGACGGCATGACCGTGGATGAATTGCCGGATTACCTGCGCCAACATTGGCCAGAAATCCGGCAACAGCTGCTCCGGCAGACCTACCGACCCAAACCGGTCCGGCGGGTCACCATCCCAAAGGCCAACGGAGGTTCCCGCACTCTGGGTATTCCGACGGTGCTGGACCGCTTTATCCAGCAGGCGATTGCCCAGATTATCCAACAGGACTGGGAACCCCGCTTCCACCCCCACAGCTACGGCTTTCGTCCGGGGCGCTCTGCGCATCAAGCGGTGCGATACGGACAGCGCAACGCTCGGGAAGGCTGTAACTGGGTGGTGGATCTTGATCTGGAAGCCTTCTTTGATCGGGTAAACCATGATCGGCTGATGGCTCGGCTGAAACGCCACACGCCGGACAGGCCGATGCTCAGGTTGATCAACCGGTACCTGAAGGCAGGCGTTCAGATCGACAACCGCAAAGCTCCTACACCCGAGGGCGTGCCGCAAGGTGGGCCACTGTCTCCGGTGTTGGCGAATGTGGTGCTGGACGAACTGGATTGGGAGTTGGACCGGCGCAACCTGAAATTTGCCCGCTACGCGGACGACTGTCAGATCTACGTTGGCAGTCGCCGTGCAGGCGAGCGGGTGATGGTGAGTCTGACGCGCTTTATCGAGGACTCGCTGAGGCTCACAGTGAATGCACGAAAGAGCGCGGTGGATCGGCCCTGGAAGCGAGACTTCCTGGGCTTCACCCTCAGCCGGAAAGGGCAGCGACTGAAAGTGGCTGACAAAGCCATCACCAAGCTGAAAACCCAGATCCGGACACTGAGCCGCCGAACACGTGGCCACTCACTGGCCCAGGTGATCGCAGATCTGAAAGAGACCCTGCTTGGATGGAAAGCGTACTTCGACGCAGCCGAAGTACTGAGCCCGCTGCGGGACCTGGACAAGTGGATACGGCGGAGAATGAGAAGTTACGTGTGGAAGCAATGGGGCCGAAGGGGGTATCGTGAGTTGAGGAAGCGGGGTGTCTCGGTCAGATTGGCCTGGAACACCGCCAAATCGGCCCACGGCCCGTGGCGGTTGGGTCATTCGCCGGCATTGCGGGAAGCCCTACCGGCCCGGTTGTTCCGGAGCTATGGACTGCCGGAATTGGCAGTGCGGTAACGGGTTGAGTCAAGTCACTGAATCGCCGTGGTACGTGATCCGTATGCCCGGTGATGTGGGAGGAGGGGCATCGTGAGGTGCCTCCCTATCCCGATTAAATCAGTAGTGATACCGGAGTTGGGCGATAAGCAAAGCATCATCCGTGACTTTGTAAACTATTCGGTGTTCTTCATTGATCCTACGAGACCAGTACCCGGCAAGGCTGTGTTTGAGGGGCTCGGGTTTACCAACACCTTCGAAAGGCTCTCGCTTCGTCTCTTTTATCAGCTTGTTGATTCGGTTAAGAATCTTTTTGTCGGTTTTCTGCCAGTACAGATAGTCTTCCCAGGCGTTCTCGGAGAAGATGAGTTTCATTCAAGAAGTTCCTTTTCTTGACCGTCGCCTTGCTCCAGCTCGGCAACGGATTCCAGCAAACGCCGAGCGTTTTTTGGTGCGCGAAGAAGGTATGCAGTTTCTTGCAGCGCCTCGTAGTCCTCCAGGGAGATCATTACCACTGACTGCGACTTGCTCCGTGTGATGATCACAGGGGAATGGTCTTCACAGACCTGCTCCATGGTTTTTGCTAGATTGGTTCTAGCGGCTGTGTAGCTAATGGCATCCATAAGGTTGCTCCTGTACAGGATGTTGGTCATGGACAGGTTACCGTACGCCAAAGGATTTAACAATCGGCTGCACAGCGACCGATTTTCCGCCGCTTCGCGGCTCCAAACCGGCGCGTGAGCCGGGCGTTAGCACCTCAGGTCCGACGGCTGTCGTTCACGTCGTCCGCAAGCCAAGCCTTGATCAGCGATTGATAGGGCATGTCCCGCTTGTTGGCTTCGATTTTGATCCGATCAAGCAGAGGTTCCGGCAATCGGAGTGAGATCGTCTTGGTTGAGGGTTTCAGTTTCGGGAACGAAGCCGGCTTAGCCTGACTCCAGTCCAGGTAATCGGTGGAATCGTGGGTTTCCCAAAACTCCCGCTCTTCTGCTTCGGTTTTAAACTCAGGCATCTTTTTTAGTTTGCTCATAAACAGCCCTCTCTTTTCGGTGCATGTCGCGAGCGGAAATCACCCGAATCAGCGTTCCGTTCTGCCTCAGTGTGAATGTGATGTGGAGCAATCTCTCGTCATCTGTTTCACCAAGGGCATGAAAGCGGGCCTCAGCCTGGCTATGTTTGAAGTCTTCCAACACCAGAAGCGGCTCATTAAAGAAAATCTCTTCCGCTTCAGACTGGTTCACGCCGTGTTTCTCCGCGTTCTTACGGGAGTTGCCTTCGTCCCAGTCAAAGCCAGTAACTTGTGCCCAATTGATCATAAAAGTATATTATCAGCATATACGCAGTCGTCAACAAGTGCTAACCAATGCAGGCACGGCGATGCTCACTACATTGCGCCTTCGGCTCCATTCCGTGGGCGCGCATGCTGCAAGCGTTATGCGCTACGGAATAGTTGAGAGTATGGCATCGGGTGTATCGAATAAATTAACGGGATAGGTTTTTTGTGCACCTAGTGTCGGCGGTACTGGGGTAGAACCCCCACTCCATCCCGTTACCCAGCAGCCAGCATCGCTTTTGATCACGACTCATCGCCATTTATAGGGCTGGCAGTATTTCTTGCAGGAGGGTGAACAACTCAAAGTTGTCGCTGGCTGAGGTTGGCGACTACGCTGACATCTGAATACATGGTTCACCATGCTTTTCAGTCAGCGGAGGTGGCATGAGGTTTCCCTCAAGCACTGCATTCGCATTAGTGGGCGCGGGGTTGATTGCGATCAGCTTCGGCTTTGCGCGCTTTGCATTCGGCCTGTTCGTTCCGCCCATTCGTGCGGATCTGTCTTTGTCGCCCCATGTGGTCGGTATCATCGGTGCACTCCCTCTGATCAGTTTTGCGCTGGCGTCGGGGTTGCTGGCCTGTGTGGCGCCGTGGTTGCCGATCTGGCAGACCGCAATAATCCGCCGATCACCCAGGCATTGATGTTGATGATGCTTGCGGCGAGTCTGGCTCTGTTGGCTGCCAGTCCAGACAACCTGCCGCTGGCAGCTTTTTCAGCCCTGGTGTTCGGCCTGGCCTATATGAGTCTGACCGGGCTGTACCTGATGACAGGGATTCGTTTGTTGCCGGGGCGGCTGTCCATGGGGCCGGTGCTGCCATTCATGGCGGTGTCTCTGGGACAGGCAGCGGGCTCGCCTGTGGTCGGTATGCTGGTGGGGCAGGTGGGGTATGCCAATGCCTTTGGATTCTTCTGTGCGATTGGCATTGTGGTGGCCATGTTTTCCCCCCTATACCCGCGCTATCTGGAGCAGGAACCGGAGGAGGAGACGGAAGACGAAACCGGGCTCCAGGCTGCTTACGATTACCAGCTTCAGAACGAACAGGGCGAGCCTTTCCGGTACAAGCGCATGGGCAAGCATTAGGTGCAACAGAAAGCAGAAACCCGGCCGTGGCCGGGTTTCCTGGGGTTGGGCGGTATTCGATTATTGCTTCAGTCCCATTTCCTCAATCGAGATTTCCCGCATCTTGAACTTCTGGATCTTCCCGGTCACGGTCATCGGGAATGCATCCACAAACTTGTAGTTTTTGGGAATCTTGAAGTGGGCGATCTTGCCCTTGCAGAAGGCCTGCAGGTCCTCTGCGGTTACCGGGTCTGCATCGGGCCGCAGTTTCACCCAGGCAATCAGCTCTTCACCGTACTTCTCGTCCGGAATACCGGTTACCTGCACCTCTTCAATGGCGGGGTGGGTGTAGAGGAACTCTTCGATCTCTTTCGGGTAGATGTTTTCACCACCGCGGATCACCATGTCCTTGATGCGGCCCACGATCTGGATGTAACCATCCTCGTCCATGGTCGCCAGGTCGCCGGTGTGCATCCAGCCGGCATCGTCGATGGCTTCGCGGGTCTTTTCCTCGTTGTTCCAGTACTTCAGCATTACGCTGTAGCCGCGGGTACACAGTTCGCCAATCTCACCGCGGGGCATGACGTTACCGGTGCCCGGGTCGACAATCTTGGTTTCCAGGTGCGGCTGGGTGCGGCCCACGGTGGTGACCTGCTTCTCGAACGGGTCGAGGGAACTGGTCTGGGTGGAAACCGGGCTGGTTTCCGTCATGCCGTAGGCAATCTGCACTTCCTTCATGTGCATTTTGCCGTTGACCTTCTTCATTACTTCGGCGGGGCAGATGGAACCTGCCATGATGCCGGTGCGCAGGGTGGAAAGGTCGTAGCTGTCGAACTCCGGGTCGGCCAGTTCGGCGATGAACATGGTGGGCACACCGTACAAGGCCGTGGCTTTTTCCTGGTGGACCGCCTGGAGTACGGTTTTCGGGTCAAAGCCTTCGCTCGGGTAGATCATGGCGGTGCCATGGGTGATGCAGCCCAGGTTGCCCATCACCATGCCGAAGCAATGGTAGAGCGGCACTGGAATCACCAGCCGGTCGTTCTCGGTCAGGCGCTGGCTTTCACCAACAAAATAGCCGTTGTTCAGAATGTTGTGGTGGGTGAGCGTGGCGCCTTTCGGGTTGCCGGTGGTACCGGAGGTGAACTGGATATTGATGGGGTCGTCGAACTGCAGCTCATCCTGACGCTTGGCAAGGTCCGCCTCTGATACGTCGCCGGCAAAGCCCAGGAAATCCTGCCAGGTCCACATACCCTCGTGGTTATCCGGGTGTACGTTAATGACCGCCCGGAGATCGGGGACGTTGTCAGCTTTGAGTTTACCGGGTGCGCTGCGCTTCAGTTCCGGGGCCAGCTCGTAGATCATCTCCCGGTAGTTGGAGGTTTTGAAGCTGTCGGCGGTAACCAGAACGCTGATGCCGGCCAGATTCATGGCGTACTTCAGCTCGTGCACACCGTAGGCCGGGTTGATGTTTACCAGAATGGCGCCTACTTTCGCAGTCGCAAACTGGGTAACGGTCCATTCGTAACGGTTGGGTGACCAGATGCCCACGCGGTCGCCACGCTTGACGCCGATGGCCATGAACGCCCGGGCCGCCTCGTTCACCTTGTCGACGAACTCTTTGTAAGTCCAGCGAATGTCCTGGTGCAGGCACACCAGAGCCTCGTTGTCGGGAAACTGTTGGGCGGTGCGGTCCAGCATATCGCCGATGGTCATGCCCAGCAGTGGCTTTTCTGCGATACCGCTGGTGTAACTTGGGAGAGTCTTGCTCATGTCTCTGCCTCCATTGTTTTTGTAGTTGAGGGCTGGAAAGTTACTGGCACAGGCCCCCGAGTGCCTGGCCCACTTTAGAGCCGTTATGACGTTTCAGTTGCGCGCAGATCCAGTCGCCGGTTTTCACCAGCTTGTTCAGATCCACGCCGGTATCGATGCCCAGGCCGTTAAGCAGGTATAGCACGTCTTCGGTGGCTACGTTGCCAGATGCCCCTTTGGCATAAGGGCAGCCGCCCAGACCGGCCACAGAGGCGTCAATCACGCTTACGCCCTCTTCCAGTACTGCGTACAGGTTGGCCAGGGCCTGGCCATAGGTGTCGTGGAAATGCGCCGCCAGTTTGTCCATGGGCACATGGGCGGCCACGGCTTCGAGCATCCGCTTGGCTTTCAGGGGCGTACCCACGCCGATGGTGTCGCCCAGGGATATTTCGTGACAGCCCATGTCGTACAGGGCCTTGGCCACGGTGGCCACTTGTGCCGGTTGGATATCGCCCTCGTACGGGCAGCCCATCACGGTAGACACGTAACCGCGTACGGGAATGCCGTGTTTGCGGGCTTCTTCAACCACCGGTGCAAAGCGCTCCAGGCTTTCAGCAATCGTGCAGTTGATGTTCTTTTGGGTGAAGGACTCCGATGCCGCACCGAATACCGCTACTTCGTCGGCCCCGGCCGCCAGGGCGCCCTCGAATCCTTTCAGGTTCGGGGTGAGGGCCGAGTAGCGAACGCCGGGTTTACGGGTGATGCCGGCCATCACTGCGGCCGCGTCGCCCATTTGCGGCACCCATTTGGGTGATACGAAGCTGGCGGCCTCGATGTGACTGAGACCGCAATCGGCCAGCCGGTCGATCAGGCCGGTTTTGACCTCGGTGGCGATCACATCGCCGGGCTCATTCTGAAGCCCGTCCCTGGGGCTCATTTCCACCAACCGAGCCTGCTTCGGAAAGGCCATTATTCTGCCTCCCCGGTGTCGATGGCGATGAGTTCCGCACCCTCGGCCACCTGGTCACCCTCGGCGTAGAAAATCTCGGAAACCACACCATCGGCGGGCGCCTTGATGGCGTGTTCCATTTTCATGGCTTCCATGATCACCAGCGTCTGGCCGGCCGTTACCTTGTCGCCTACCTGGGCCTGAATCGCCACTACGGAGCCGTTCATGGGCGCCGCCAGGCTGCCTTCGCTGGCCATTTCCTCAAACCCGTAGGTTTCCCGGTATACGGTGCACTTGAAGGTATCGCCCTCGTAGAAGAGCACCAGTTCTTCGTTGTGCAGGTTGCCGTGCACGCTTAGCCGGTGGCCGTTGATCACCGCCTGCAGGTAATCGTCATTCAGTTTGGCGTTCAGGTGGTACACGCTGCCGCCCACGAACACCTGGTAGCGGTCATCCCGTTCCAGGATCTTGAGCTCGTGTTTATCGTCGCCCACCTGAAGGGTGAGAGGCTGGGCGTATTCGGAGTTCATGCGCCAGCTGTTCTTGCGGCCGAACGGCGACCAGGGATCGCCGGTAACCGGTTCCGCTGATTTGCGTTGCTCCAGGATGAATCCAGCGGCAAGCACCAGTGCCTTGTCCAGATCCAGTCTGGATTTCGGGAACAGCAGGTCGTTGTGAGTGGCAATGAAGTTGGTGGTCAGTTCGGCTTCGCGGAATGGCTGCGCATCCACCGCCGCGTGCAGGAACCGGATATTGGTTTTCAGCCCGGCGATACGGTAGTGCTCCAGGGCCTGAACCATGCGGTTGACCGCCTGTTCGCGGGTCTCGTCCCACACGATGAGTTTGGCAATCATCGGGTCGTAGTGGATGCTGATTTCATCGCCTTCGGTCACGCCGGTATCTACCCGCACGTGGGCAGACTCATCCGGAGTGCTGAGGTAACGCAGGGTTCCGGTGGCTGGCAGGAAGTCCTGATCCGGATCTTCGGCGTAGATACGCGCCTCGATGGCGTGGCCACGGGTCTTTACCTGGTCCTGGGTCAGCGGCAGGGGCTCACCCCAGGCCACTTTCAGTTGCCATTCCACCAGATCCTGGCCGGTGACCATTTCGGTGACCGGGTGTTCTACCTGCAGGCGGGTATTCATTTCCATGAAGAAGAAGGAACCGTCCACGTCGTACAGAAACTCGACGGTGCCGGCGCCCACGTAGTTGATGGCCTGGGCCGCCCGCACCGCGGCTTCGCCCATGGCTTTGCGGGTGTCTTCACTGAGGCCGGGGGCGGGCGCTTCTTCCAGCACTTTCTGGTGCCGGCGCTGCACGGAGCAGTCCCGCTCGGCCAGATAGATGCCGTTGCCGGATTGATCGCAGAACACCTGGATTTCGACATGGCGTGGCTGGGTCAGGTAGCGCTCGATCAGCATGTCCGGGTTGCCGAACGCATTTTTTGCCTCGCGCTGGGCCGCGGCCAGGGCATCGTCGAATTCGGCCATGTTTTCGACCACCCGCATGCCTTTGCCGCCACCGCCGGCAACCGCTTTCAGCAGCAGCGGGAAACCGCATTTTTCGGCTTCAGCCCGCAGCAAGTCCGGCGACTGGTCCTTGCCGTGGTAGCCCGGCACCAGCGGTACACCGGCGTCTTCCATGATCGCTTTTGCCGCGGACTTGGAGCCCATGGCGGCGATGGCGGAAGAGGGCGGGCCGATGAAGACGATATCGTTGGCTTCGCAGGCTTCTGCGAAGTCGGTGTTTTCAGACAGGAAGCCGTACCCCGGGTGGATAGCCTGGGCACCGCTTTCTTTGGCAATCTCGATAATCTTGTCGGCCCGCAGGTAGCTCTCAGAGCTGGGGGCGGGGCCGATGTAGAAGGCCTCATCGGCCATGGCCACGTGCCGGGCGTTGGCGTCGGCTTCGGAATAGACCGCTACGCAACGGATGCCCATTCGATGGGCCGTCTGGATGATCCGGCAGGCGATTTCGCCCCGGTTGGCTATCAGGATCTTGTTAAACATTATTGTGTCTCCGGAATCCAACTGGCCTTTCGTTTGTTCAGGAAAGCGCTAAGCCCTTCCTGGCCTTCTTCGCCCACACGAATATCAGCGATGCGCTGCGCGGTGTCGTCAATCACTTCGGAGGTGATGGTCTTGTGGCTGACCGCAAAGACCAGTTCTTTGGCTGCTTTCATGGCTTCGGGACCGTTCAGCGCAAGTTGCAGTAGCAGCTCGTCGCAACGCTGGTGCATGGCCTGTTCGTCTTCGCACACCAGGTGAACCAGGCCGTAGTGCTGCGCCTCCTGAGCACTGAAGACTTCCGCCGACAGGAAGTAGCGCCGGGCCTGACGTTCGCCGATGGCTCGCACCACATAGGGGCTGATCACGGCCGGAATCAGGCCGAGTTTGACTTCGCTCAGGCAGAAGCTGGCTTTTTCAGTGGCCAGCACGATGTCGCAGCAGGCCGCTAGGCCGACCGCGCCGCCGAAGGCCGCGCCCTGCACCAGGCCGATCACGGGCTTGGACAGGTGGTTCAGGGTGTTCATCAGACGGGCCAGTTCCCGGGAGTCGTCCAGGTTTTCCTGGCGGGTGTTGTCCGCCATGCGGCGCATCCAGCCCAGGTCGGCACCGGCAGAAAAGTGTTTGCCCTCTGAGCGCAGGATAACAATCTGGGTTTGCTCATCCCGGTCCACGTGTTCCAGTGCCTGAATCAGCTGCTGGATGATCACGTCGTCGAAGGCATTGCGTTTGTCCGGGCGGTTCAACACCACTTCCGAGACGCCATCGCCCCGTTGGTGCAGCAGAACCGCTGTGTCTTGCTGTGACATGGCTGCGCTCCTTTACATGCGGAACACGCCGAAGCGCGTTGGCTTGGCGGGCCGGTTGAGGGTGGCAGACAGGCTCAGGGCAACCACTTCCCGGGTCTGGGCCGGGTCGATCACGCCGTCATCCCACAGGCGGGCGCTGGCGTAGTAGGGGTGGCCCTGGTGTTCGTAGGTTTCGGTAATGGGCTTCTTGAACTCGGCTTCTTCCTCCGCGCTCCAGCTCTGGCCTTTACGCTCGAGGCCTTCCCGGCGCACCTGCGCCAGCACGCCGGCTGCCTGTTCGCCGCCCATGACGGAGATCCGGGCATTCGGCCACATCCACAGGAAGTCCGGGCTGTAGGCGCGGCCACACATGCCGTAGTTGCCGGCGCCGTAGCTACCGCCAATCAGAACGGTAATCTTGGGCACGTTGGCACAGGCCACGGCCATCACCATCTTGGCGCCGTGTTTGGCGATGCCCTCAGCTTCGTACTTCTGGCCGACCATGAAGCCGGTGATGTTCTGCAGGAACAGAAGCGGTATGTTTCGCTGGCAGCACAGTTCAATAAAGTGCGCGCCTTTCTGGGCGGATTCGCTGAACAGGATGCCGTTGTTGGCGATGATGCCCACGGGGTAGCCGTGGATGTGGGCAAACCCGGTTACCAGGGTGGAGCCGTAGTAACGCTTGAATTCGTCGAATTCTGAGCCGTCTACGATGCGGGCGATGACGTCGCGCGCATCAAACTGCTTGCGCAGGTCGGTGCCGACGATGCCGTAGATTTCTTCCTGATCGTACAGCGGTGCGCGGGGCTTCTGGACCTCAACCGGTACTGGTTTGCGACGGTTCAGGTTGGCCACGCAGCGCCGGGCGATTGCCAGGCCGTGGGCATCATTCTCGGCGTAGTGGTCGGCCACGCCGGAGATTTTACAATGCACGTCTGCGCCCCCCAGGTCTTCCGCGCTGACCACTTCACCTGTGGCGGCTTTTACCAGCGGTGGGCCGGCCAGGAAGATGGTGCCCTGGTTACGGACGATGATGGATTCGTCGGCCATGGCGGGCACGTAGGCGCCCCCGGCGGTACACAGGCCCATGACGACGGCGATCTGGGGAATGTCGTCTGCGCTCATGCGGGCCTGGTTGTAGAAAATGCGGCCGAAGTGGTCGCGGTCGGGGAAGACTTCGTCCTGTTGGGGCAGGTTGGCGCCACCGGAATCCACCAGGTAGATGCAGGGCAGGCGGTTGGCCATGGCGATTTCCTGGGCCCGCAGGTGTTTTTTCACGGTTAGCGGGAAGTAGGTGCCGCCTTTGACGGTGGCGTCGTTGGCGATAATCATGCACTCGGTGCCGGAGACGCGGCCGATGCCGGCGATGACGCCAGCGGCGGGCACTTCTTCCTTATAGACGTTGTAGGCGGCGAACTGGCCGATTTCGAGGAAGGGTGAGCCTTCGTCGATGAGGGTGTTGATGCGCTCGCGGGGCAGGAGTTTGCCTCGGTCGGTGTGGCGCTTCTGGTAGTCGGGGCCGCCGCCCTGGTGGATCTTTTCGACTTTTTCCCGGAGGTCGGCGACGGCTTGTTGCATGGCCTGGTGGTTGGCCTGGAATTCGTCGGACCTTGGGTTGATTTTGCTTTGGAGCACGGTCATTGGTTCGTATCCCTCGGTTTGGGGGCGTCCGGGTCTGGCGGGGTGTGCTTTCCGGGAAATGCTACGAGCATTCCGCCAAGCCCTTGTCCAACCTCGTCAATTCATGTGTTGTTGCTGCGGGGCTGGAGGGGGAGCCTTCCGAAAACCGCTACAAGCACATCCATGTGCGCTTCTCTCCGGCCATCCATGGCCTCCGACATTTTCGGAAGGCTCCCCCTCCAGCCCCTTGTCGTACATTGGGAGCTGGAGTCCGCGCTTCGTTACTTGTTCAGGAACAGCTCGCGACCGATCAGCATCCGTCGGATTTCAGACGTTCCAGCGCCGATTTCGTAGAGTTTCGCGTCCCGCAGCAGGCGGCCGGTCGGGTATTCGTTGATGTAGCCGTTGCCGCCCAGCAGCTGGATGGCGTCCAGGGCCAGTTTGGTGGCCATTTCGGCGGAGTAGA
The DNA here is from genome assembly GCF_016464145.1 of Marinobacter sp. bablab_jr008. Lineage (NCBI taxonomy): Bacteria > Pseudomonadati > Pseudomonadota > Gammaproteobacteria > Pseudomonadales > Marinobacteraceae > Marinobacter > Marinobacter sp. bablab_jr008. The sequence continues at coordinate 164,953 of NZ_JACDWW010000077.1, read as the reverse complement.
GGATGGCGCCGGCGGCGTCTTTGCGGGTGGTTTCGCCGCGGTCGGCGGACTGGGCCACCATGTAGACGTAGGATTTCGCGGTGTTCATCCAGGTGTACATGTCGGCGACTTTGCCCTGTACCAGTTCGAATTCACCGATGGCCTGGCCGAATTGTTTGCGCTCGCGGATGTAGGGGACGACCACGTCCATAGCAGCCTGCATGATGCCCAGCGGGCCGCCGGAGAGGACGAGGCGTTCGTAGTCGAGGCCGCTCATGAGGACTTTGGCACCGTTGCCCACGCCGCCGAGGACGTTTTCTTTGGGAACTTTGCAGTCCTGGAACACCAGTTCACAGGTGTTGGAGCCGCGCATGCCGAGTTTGTCGAGTTTCTGGTGGCGACTGAAGCCCGGGTAGTCGCGCTCCACGATAAAGGCGGTGACGCCTTTGGAACCGCCTTTCGGGTCGGTCTTGGCGTAGATAACGTAAGTGTGTGCGTCCGGGCCGTTGGTGATCCACATCTTGTTGCCGTTGAGGACGTAGTGGTCGCCTTCGTCGCGGGCGTGGAGTTTCATGGAAATTACGTCGGAGCCGGCGTTGGGCTCGGACATGGCCAGGGCGCCGATGTGTTCACCGGTGACCAGCTTGGGCAGGTATTTCTGCTTTTGTTCTTCGGTGCCGTTGCGGTGAATCTGGTTCACGCACAGGTTGGAGTGGGCACCGTAAGAGAGGCCAACGGAGGCCGAGGCGCGGCTGATTTCTTCCATGGCGATGACGTGGGCCACATAGCCCATGTCGGAGCCGCCGTACTCTTCGCTGACGGTAATGCCCAGCAGGCCCATGTCGCCCAGTTTGCGCCACAGGTCCATGGGGAATTCGTTGTTTTTGTCGATTTCCTCGGCCCGCGGGGCGATTTCGGTGGCGGCGAAGTTATTCACCTGTTCCCGGAGCATGTCCAGGGTCTCGCCGAGGCCGAAATTGAGCTCTGAGTACTGTGATTTCATCGTTTGCTACCTTTTTGTTTTTAACGTCGGGTATCCGTTGGCTGCCAGGTTCTATTTGCTGACAGCGGTTTCTTTGGTGTTCGTCGTCAGGCCCTGCTCTTCCTTTTTCTTCTGCAGTTCGGTCAGGGCCTCGCGGCACCGTGCTTCGGCGGTGTCCATTTCCATCTCTGCCATGGCAATGTCTTCTTTCTGCTGTTCCAGCTGTTCCCGTCTTGCGCTGAGGATTTCCAGCATCTTCAGCAGCTGCTTTTCATTGCCGGTCAGCGTTTCGTCCCAGAGGTCGAACAGTTCTTTGGTTTCGGCCAGGGAAAAGCCCATGCGCTTGCCCCGGAGAATCAGCTTCAAGCGAACGCGGTCCTTGGTGCTGAAGATCCGGGTTTGCCCGCGCCGGGTGGGCTTGAGCAGCCCCTGGTCTTCATAGAACCGGATGCTCCGGGTGGTTACATCGAACTCCTGGGAAAGCTCGCTGATGCTGAAAGTTCGTTTTTCGCTCATGACGGATTTCCTTTTTTCACCAAGGTTAGTTAAAGTTTACGTAAACGTAAAGTGTTTTTGTGGTCCGAATGGATACCCGCGGATCAGACTTCGATCATTGTTAATAAGGAGTACCCGATGGAATTCCAGAATGTGCCGGCAATTGTAACAGGCGGTGCCTCCGGTCTGGGTGAGGGCGCTGCCCGTGCTCTGGCGGCGGCTGGCTGCAAGGTTGCGATTCTTGATGTGAACAAGGAGCAGGGCGAAAAGGTTGCGGCTGAGCTCGGCGGTATCTTCCTGCATTGCGATGTGACCTCGGCCGACAGTGCTGAGGCTGCTGTTACTGCTGCGCGAGAGGCTCACGGCCCCTGCGGTGTCGCCGTGAACTGCGCGGGTATTGCGCCGGCGGCCAAGATTCTGGGCCGGGAAGGTGTGATGCCGCTGGAAAGCTTTAGCAAGGTGGTCCAGGTTAATCTGATCGGCACCTTCAATATCTTGCGGCTGGCGGCTGCCGATATGGCGCAACGGGAACCGAACGGTGACGGCGAGCGCGGTGTCATCATCAATACCGCTTCGGTTGCTGCCTACGAAGGCCAGATTGGCCAGGCGGCTTACAGCGCATCCAAAGGCGGTGTGGTGTCCCTGACCCTGCAGGCGGCCCGCGAGCTGGCCCGTGAAGGGATTCGGGTGAATACCATTGCTCCTGGCCTGTTTATGACACCAATGCTGGCGGGTATGCCCCAGGAAGTGCAGGACAGCCTTGCAGCCACGTTGCCGTTCCCGAAACGCCTCGGTAAGCCGGAAGAGTTCGGGATGATGGTGGACCAGATGGTGCGCAACCCGATTCTGAATGGCGAAGTCATCCGGCTTGATTGTGCCCTGCGGATGGCGCCAAAGTGACATTGGAATAACCTGCCAAAAGCAGGTTTCTGTAATGGTGTTCGCCAAAAGCGAACCGGTAACCACAGGTGAGTGATATGACTAACCCTGTCGATCAGGAAGAACTGGCTCTTTTCCGGGAGTCTGTGATCAAGGCTCTGGAAACCGAAGTGGCCCCGCATTACGAGGCCTGGGAGAAAAGCGGCATTGTGCCACGGGAGCTTTGGAACACTCTGGGCGATGCAGGCATGCTGTGTGTCGATGTGCCGGAAGACTGCGGCGGCTGCGGTGCACCCTTCCAGTACTCGGTCGTGGTGGGTGAGGAGCTTGCCCGGCTGGGATTCGGTGCGCTTTCCACCAACGTGATGGTGCATTCCGACATTGTCGCGCCCTACCTCAGCCATATCGGCAATGAAGAGCAGAAACAGCAGTGGCTGCCGAAGATGGTATCAGGTGAGGCGGTAGGCGCCATCGCCATGACCGAGCCGGGCGCCGGCAGCGACTTGCAGGCCATGCGCACCAGCGCTGTGAAAGACGGCGACGACTACATCCTCAATGGCTCCAAGACCTTCATCACCAACGGCCAACACGCCGATATGGTGATCGTCGCCGCCAAAACCGATCCCAAAGCCGGAGCCAAAGGGATCAGCCTGTTTCTGGTCGATACGTCGTTGCCAGGATTCAGCAAAGGCCGGAACCTGGACAAGATTGGCCAGCACTCTGGCGATACCTCCGAGCTGTTTTTCTCCGACATGCGCATACCTGCCTCGGCGTTGCTGGGCGAGGAAGGACAGGGTTTCGTTTACCTGATGCGCGAATTGCCCCGTGAGCGACTGGTGATCGGAGCGCTGGGTGTGGCAGCGGCCCGGGGCTCGCTGGACATGACCATCCAGTATGCCCAGGAGCGTGAGCTGTTTGGCCAAAAGCTCAGTCAGTTGCAGAACACACGCTTCGAAATTGCCCGCATGGAAACGGATTACCGCATCAACAAAGCGTTTGTGGATCAGTGCATTCGGGAATACGAACAGGGCAAATTGGATGCCCCCACGGCGTCCATGGCCAAGTACAGCGCTACCGAGATGCAGTGTCGTGTTGCTGATGGCTGTTTGCAGCTGTTTGGCGGCTATGGCTACACCACGGAGTACCCGATTTCCAGGAACTTTATTGATGCCCGGGTGCAGCGGATTTATGGCGGCACCTCGGAAGTAATGAAGGAAATCATTGCCCGGTCGGTTTTAGGTCGCTAATCCCCTATCACTTTTTCGGACAGATATAGACGTTGACCGGGCGGGTGCGGGGAGGCCTTTCAGGAACCGTCAAAAGCCATGGATGGCTTTTGTCGAGCGTACAGGGATGTATTTACAGCGTGTTTCTGAAAGGCCTCCCCGCACCCGACCGCTCACCAAAAAATGAGGACAGTCACCATGAGCTCAAACGATATAGTAATAGCAGGCTCCGCCCGAACCCCCATGGGCGGAATGATGGGCTCCCTGAGCTCGGTACGTTCACCGGACCTGGGCGCCGTCGCCATTAAGGCAGCCATTGAACGCTCCGGCCTTCAGCCGGCAGACATCCAGGAAGTGATCATGGGCTGCGTACTGCCCGGGGGGCTGGGCCAGGCACCAGCCCGCCAGGCCTCGAGGGCCTCTGGCATCCCGGACAGCTCAGGTTGTACCACCATCAACAAAATGTGCGGCTCCGGCATGCAGGCCGTCATCATGGCCCACGACCAGATCAAAGCTGGCACCAACAACATCATGATCGCCGGCGGCATGGAAAACATGAGCCAGGCACCGTATCTGTTGCCGAAAGCCCGCGCCGGCATGCGCATGGGCCATGGCCAGGTACTCGACAGCATGTTCCTGGACGGTCTGGAAGATGCCTACGAAGGTGGGCTGATGGGAGTATTCGCGCAGCGCACGGCTGACAAATTCGACATCACCCGCCAGGCCATGGATGAATTCGCCATCGGCTCCCTGCAGAAATCCCTGGCGGCCATCGAAAACGGCTGGTTCCGGGACGAAATCGTACCGGTAACCGTTCCGGGCCGCGGCGGCGACACCGAAGTGGATACCGATGAACAACCGGGCAACGCCAAACCGGAGAAAATTCCACACCTCAAACCCGCGTTCGCTAAGGACGGTTCTGTCACCGCCGCCAACTCCAGCTCCATCAGTGATGGTGCTTCCGCGCTGGTACTGGCCTCCGCCGCCGAAGCCGATGCCCGGGGCCTGACCCCGCAGGCCCGCATCGTGGCGCATGCGACTCACGCCCGCTTACCGGCTGAATTCACACTCGCGCCCATCGGCTCCATCGAAAAGGTGCTGAAGAAAGCAGGCTGGAGTATGGATGATGTGGATCTGTTCGAGATCAACGAAGCCTTTGCCGTGGTCACCCTCGCGGCGATCAATGAGCTGAAGCTTCCTGCGGAGAAGGTCAACGTGCACGGCGGTGCCTGCGCGCTGGGGCATCCGATCGGCTCCTCCGGCTCCCGGATCATCGTCACCCTGATCAATGCGCTGAAACAGCGTGGGCTTAAGCGTGGTGTAGCCTCGCTCTGCATCGGTGGTGGTGAAGCCACGGCTGTGGCTATTGAGTTGATCTGATCGGCTGATATTCCCTGTAGCCTGTCAGCTCTGGGGCGGGCTTGCGGGATGGCCGGTGGATTTTTCTTGTAAAAAGAACTCGCTTCGCTCAGACACCTTTTTCCGGCGAAAAATACCCCATACCCCCGTACCTGCCCCTAGACGAGAAGGCTGGGAACCCAAGCCCCACTAAGGCAGATCTGTTACGGCCCCAGTAGATGCAGAGCTCACCACACGGGCATACTTGGCCAGCACGCCCCGGGTAAATCTGGGTTCTGGCGGCGTCCAGGCTTTGCGCCGTTTTTCCATTTCCGCGTCAGAGATTTCCAGCACAATCGAGTTGCTCACGGCATCAATGGTGATGGTGTCGCCGTCTTCCACCAGCGCAATTGGCCCGCCCACGGCGGCCTCTGGTGTGATATGGCCAACCACAAAACCATGACTGCCACCGGAGAAGCGGCCGTCGGTAATCAAGGCTACATCGCTGCCAAGACCTTTGCCCATAATCGCCGAGGTGGGGCTGAGCATTTCCCGCATGCCGGGCCCGCCCTTGGGGCCTTCGTATCGGATCACCAGCACGTCGCCGGCCACCACGGTGCCGTCCAGGATGCGTGCCTGGGCCTCCTCTTCCGAGTGAAAGACACGGGCGCGGCCGGAGAAATGGGTGCCTTCCTTGCCAGTGATTTTCGCCACCGAGCCTTCCGGAGCCAGGTTGCCGTAGAGAATGCGCAAATGGCTGTCGGCTTTGATCGGGTTGTCGAAGGCGTGGATGATCTGCTGGTCTTCGGGGTAGGGCACCACGGTCTCGAGGTTTTCTGCCAGGGTCTTGCCGGTCACCGTGAGGCAGTCCCCGTGCAGCAGCCCCCGGTCGAGCAGCATCTTCATTAGCGGTTGAATGCCGCCAATGGCCACCAGCTCGGACATCATGTAGAGGCCGGAGGGGCGAAGGTCTGCCAGGACCGGTACCTGTTTGCCGATGCGTACGAAATCGTCCAGTGACAGCTCCACTCCCACGGTACTGGCCATACCCAGAAGGTGAAGCACGGCGTTGGTGGAACCGCCCAGCGCGATCACCACGGTGATGGCGTTCTCGAACGCTTCCCGGGTCATGATGTCGGAGGGCTTGATATCGGCTTCCAGCAGTTTCAGCACCGCGGCGCCTGCGGCTTCGCAATCCGCCAGTTTGCTGTCGGAAACGGCGTTCTGGGCCGAGCTGCCTGGCAGGCTCATGCCCATGGCCTCAATGGCAGAGGCCATGGTGTTGGCGGTGTACATCCCGCCACAGGAGCCTGGGCCGGGAATCGCGGTTTCCTCGATCTGTTTGACTTCGATCAGCTTCATGTTACCGCGGGCATGGGCGCCCACCGCCTCAAACACAGAGATGATGTCGGTATGGTTTTCGCCGGGCATGATGGTGCCGCCGTAAACGAAGACCGAGGGCCGGTTCAGCCGGGCCAGGCCCATCATGCAGCCGGGCATATTCTTGTCGCAGCCACCGATGGCGACCAGTCCGTCGAAGCCCTCACAACCGGCCACGGTCTCAATGGAATCGGCAATCACCTCGCGCGACACCAGAGAATATTTCATGCCCTCGGTGCCGTTGGCGATGCCATCGGAGATGGTGATGGTGTTGAAGATCAGGCTCTTGCCCCCGGCTCCGTCGGCACCCTTGGCGGCCTCCCGGGCCAGGCCGTCAATGTGCATGTTGCAGGGCGTGAGGTTGCTCCAGGTGGAGGCAATGCCAATCTGAGGTTTTCGGAAATCCTCGTCGGTAAAACCAACCGCCCGGAGCATGGCCCGGCTGGCGGATTTATTGATACCGTCTACCACCGGTGCCGAGTGTCGGCGTCGTTTATCGGTTGTCATGCGTTATCCCTCTCCGTCGTTTCAAGCCGATCGCGACCGTGCCATGGTATCGGAGACCAGTTCAACTCCGGCAACGGTATGCAGTTTCTCCAGCTGAGATTGAAGCATAGCAACTGGCCGGGAACCCTCCAGCGTGAGGGCAATGTCGAGGGTATCGCCAGTTGATTCCATGGCCATCCTGGAAATCCGGAAGCCGCGTACCCGCACCACCCGGCACAGCCGCTCCAGAGCTGCCGCTTCCTGGTTCATGCGGCAATTCAGGGTATATCGTTGACTGGCGCTTTCATGATTCGGCTTCATGCTACCTGCTCCTTGCGGCTGTTGGTTTTACGGGGTTCGTCAATCATTTCCTTGTTGCTGGCGCCGGCTTTGACGATGGGCCAGACGTTCTCTTCACGACTGATGGCAACGTGCAGCAGCATCGGGCCGTTGTAAGCCAGAATGGTTTCGATGCCGCGGCGGATCTGGTCGGTCCGCTCAATGTGCAGGGCCGGGATATCGAACGCCCGGGCCATGGCGACAAAGTCCGGATTGTCGTCCAGATCGATCTGGCTCTCGCGGTTGTTGTAGAACAGTTCCTGTTGCTGACGAACCATGCCCAGGCACTGGTTGTCCAGAATGATCAGCTTCAACGGCAGGTTGTAGCGCCGTATGGTGGCCAGTTCCTGAGCGTTCATCATGAACGAACCATCACCGGTCACGTTGATGACGGTGCGCGTTCGGTCCGAGAACTGGGCGCCGATGGCCGCCGGAAGCCCGAAGCCCATGGTGCCCAGGCCTCCGCTGGTCAGGTGGTGGCGTGGATGGGCGAACTGGTAGTACTGGGCAACCCACATCTGATGCTGGCCAACATCGCAGGCGATGACAGTGTCGTCGCCGGTGATGCCGGAAAGCTGACGGATGAATGCGGGGCCGGTAATGGGGGCCAACGGTTCCTCGTTATCGGCGGCGCGAAAGCCTCCGGTGGTATGCCAGGTGCGGCATTGTTTCTGCCAGGCGTCGATAGCCAGTGGCTCAGCCGCAATGGCATCGGTCAATGCCGCCAGAATGGCGTTCAGGTCACCACGCAGAGACAGGTCTGCCGGCCGCAGTTTGTTGATCTCGGCGGCATCGGCGTCAATATGGATCATCCGGGCATTAGGCGCGAATCCGTCCAACTTGCCGGTGGCACGGTCATCCAGCCGGGCGCCGATGACGACCAGGAGGTCGCACTCGTCAACCGCCTTGTTGGCCGCCCGGGAACCGTGCATGCCGAGCATGCCCAGATCATTCGGGTTGTTTCGGCCGGCGTTGCCTATGCCTTTGAGGGTAACCACGCCCGGCAGCCCCGAGACTTCGGCAAAGGTACGAAAACGGTCTTCGGCTCCGGCCAGAGACACACCGCCACCACTGTAGAGCAGGGGCCGCCTGGCTGATTTCAGCATGGCCAGGGCCGGGCCGATCTCCGGGCAATCCGCTGGCGGTGCCTCCGTGCAGGCCGGGGCTGGAGCCTCAATCTCGGACAACAGAATGTCTTTGGGAATATCAATCCACACCGGCCCGGGGCGGCCAGCCTGGGCGAGGTCGATGGCTTCCTCCAGAATGCCCGGCAAGTCTTCGGGGTCGTCCACCAGGTAGCTGTGTTTGACGATGCCCAGGGTCATGCCAAGGATGTCGGTTTCCTGAAAGGCGTCGGTACCAATCAATCCGGAGGGGACCTGCCCGGTGATCACCAGCAGGGGGATGGAATCCATGTAGGCATTGGCAACGCCAGTGATCAGGTTGGTGGCGCCGGGGCCGGAGGTGGCAATACAAACCCCCAGTTGGCCACTGGCCCTGGCATAACCGTCTGCCGCCAGGGCGCAGGCCTGCTCGTGGCGGCACAGCACATGCTCCATTCCCACGTCATCCACCAGCGCGTCATACAGGGGCATGATGCAGCCACCCGGATACCCGAAAACCGTGCTGATGTTATGGCGGTGGAACGCTGCAAGAATGTGCTGTGAGCCGTTCATGGTCGTTTTTCCCTTTTTCTTTGCCGCAAAAAAGAAACCCCCGGGACCTTGCGGTGCCGGGGGTTTCTGGTGTCGTTGTCAGGTTGTCGCTATCTCACCCGCTTGTCCACGCAAAAGCCCCCGGACGGTACCACGACCACCAGGACTAGCTTCACAAGGGCCATAACTGCGTTGAGATTCATGGAATCGACAATCTGCTCTGAATAGAGTTGAACAATGTGTGTAGAATCTAACCCACGTTTTCAGGCGGATGCAAGGGCTTATTTCCGGAAATTCAACCGGTGCCGGTTTTTCCGCTTTCTCAAACCGAATCTGTTCACGGCGAGTGGTGCATGACAAGAGCAAAATGGAGCTCCCTGGGATTATCCCTTCTGGTCATCGTGTTATTGGTTATCTGGATGGCAACGGGTGAGGTAAAAGTTGCCAGTGATGAGGCGCCGGAGGAGCCGGCCTCCGAACAGGTAGCCATAACTCGGGTAGAGGTAACACCGGTCAGCGCCCGGACTTATCAGCCAGCCCTGAAACTTCAGGGCCAGCTGGAGCCCTGGCAGTCGGTTCAGGTCAGTGCCCGGGTGGACGGCACCGTTGAGCAACTGAACGTTCAGCTGGGGCAACAGGTGAAAGCGGGTACGGTGCTTGCGACCTTGTCGACGGATGGTCGGGATACGGTGGTACAGCGCTGGCAGGCCAGTATTCGCAAGTTGGAAGCGGATCTGGCCGCCGCCCGGAAGCTGCGTTCCAGCAATCTGGCCGCGGAAACCGAAATCCTGCGCCTCCAGAGTGAGCTTGCAGCCGCCAGAGCCGAGCTGGCTGCGGCCGAGCTTGCCCTGAACCACCTCAAACCGATGGCGCCTTTTGATGCCATTGTGAATCGCCGCGAAGTGGACGAGGGCAGCCTGGTACAGGTGGGAACCCCTCTGTTTGAACTGGTACAGATAGACCGCCTGAAAGCCACCGGGCAGATCCCCCAACAATCGGCGGCGCTGGTTCAACCGGGGCAGGCAGTCGATATACAACTGCTGGATGGCTCCCAGCTGGCCGGCGTTGTCAGTTTTGTGGCCAGCGCTGCCAATTCGGACACCCGAAGTTTTGCGGTGGAAGTGGTGGTGGAGAATCCGGAATTGAAGCGGGCCGCGGGCGGCTCCGCCAGCCTGAGCATTCAACTGCCGGAGCAACAGGCCACATTCATATCGCCTGCCTACCTGGGGCTGGATGACGATGGTCGCCCCGGCGTGAAGTTTGTCGATGCTGATAACCGGGTGGTGTTCGAAACCGTACGACTGCTGAGCGTTTCCACCGACGGTGCCTGGGTTGCCGGATTGCCGCCGGAGATCCGCCTGATTACCCGAGGGGGTGGGTTTGTCTCGCCGGGTGAACAGGTGCGCCCTGTCGACACCTCAGACCAGCGGGGCTGACCGCCATGCGAGCATTGATTGCCGCGGCCATGGACCGAAGCCGCACCACGCTGTTGTTGTTCCTGTTCCTGCTGTTGGGCGGTATGGCGGCCTACCAGGCGATTCCCAAGGAATCCAATCCAGACGTCACCATCCCGATGATCTATGTCTCGATGACGCTTGAAGGCATCAGCCCGGAAGACGCTGAGCGCCTGCTGGTCCGGCCCATGGAGCAGGAGCTGCGCTCGCTGGAAGGCATCAAGGAAATGCGGGGTACCGCCTCAGAAGGCCATGCCTCGGTAATGCTTGAATTCGACGCCGGTTTCGATCCGGACAAGGCGCTGCAGGATGTCCGGGAGAAGGTGGATACCGCCCGCAGCAAGCTACCCCAGGAAGCCGACGAACCCCGGGTCAATGAAATCAACGTATCGCTGTTTCCGGTGTTGTCGGTAGGCTTGTCCGGTCCGCTGTCGGAACGCGAGCTGATCACCATTGCGCGCCGACTTCAGGATGCCATCGAAGCCATTCCCGAAGTGCTGGAGGTGGAAATTGGTGGCGACAGGGAGGATCTGCTGGAGATCGTGGTGGATCCCCAGGTGCTGGAAAGCTACGGCATCGATTTTGATCAGTTGGCCTCCCTGGTTACCCGGAACAACCAGCTGGTGGCTGCCGGCTCACTCGACACGGGTAATGGTCGGATGGCGCTGAAAGTGCCGGGAGTAATCGAAACCATCGAAGATGTGATGTCGATGCCTGTTAAGGTAGACGGCGACACTGTGGTTACCTTCGGTGATGTGGCCATGCTGCAGCGCACCTTCAAAGACCCGACCGGCTTCGCCCGCATCAACGGGGAGCCCGCCTTGGTACTGGAAGTTTCCAAGCGCTCGGGCGCCAACATTATTGAAACCATTGAGCAGATTCGCACCCTGATTGATGAGGCCCGGCCCCGGTTGCCGGAGACCCTCGATATCCGCTTCATCATGGATCAGTCTGAGGAAGTGCGCGATATCCTCTCGGATCTGCTCAACAACGTGCTGACTGCCATTGTGCTTGTGATCATCGTGGTGATTGCGGCCATGGGGCCCCGCTCTGCGGTGCTGGTGGGGCTCACCATTCCCGGGGCGTTTCTGACCGGCATCCTGGTGATCTGGAGTATGGGCCTGACGCTCAATATCGTGGTGCTGTTCAGCCTGATCCTCGTGGCGGGCATGCTGGTGGATGGCGCCATTGTGGTGTCAGAGCTGGCAGACCGGAATTTGTCGGACGGGCAGCCGGTCAAAGCCGCCTGGGTGGAAGCAGCCTCGCGCATGGCCTGGCCGGTTATTGCCTCCACTGCGACGACGCTTGCGGTCTTCGTGCCGCTGCTGTTCTGGCCCGGAGTGGTGGGCGAATTCATGAAATACCTGCCGATGACCGTGTTGATCTGCCTGATTGCTTCGCTGGCCATGGCGCTGGTTTTTCTCCCGGTTTTGGGTGGCGTGAGCGGAGGTCGCCGGCACCACCAGGATGCCAGTGAAGGGCGTTTCATGCGGGGCTACCGACAGGTGCTGGCCGCTCTTCTGCAGCGCCCGGGCCTGACCTTGCTCGGCACCCTGATGGTGATTGTTGTGATCTACGCCGCCTATGGGCGCTTTAACCACGGTGTCGAGTTTTTCCCGAGTGTCGAGCCGGATTCGGCCCAGGTTCAGGTGCGGGCTCGTGGCGATCTTTCGGTGTGGGAACGGGATGCCATTGTGCGTGAAGTGGAGTCTCGGCTGCAGAATATGCCGGAGGTAAAGGCCCTGTATGCGCGCTCCATGGTGACCACCAGCTCCCAGATGGCTCCGGATGTGATCGGCGTTCTGCAGTTCCAGTTCACGGACTGGTACACCCGCCGCACTGCCACGGATATTCTGGAAGACTTTCGGGAACGTACGGCAGATATCGCCGGTATTGAACTGGAGTTCCGCAAGCAGGAGGGCGGCCCGGCTGAAGGCAAGCCCATCGAGCTGCAGGTCAGCAGTATGGACAGCACACAGCTGGATGGCTATGTCGACAGCATTGAGAACCGCATGCGCGAACTCGGTGGTTTTGTCGATATTGAAGACGACCGGAGCTTGCCCGGGATCGAGTGGCGCCTGAATGTGGATCGTGAGGCGGCCGCTCGATTCGGTACCGATGTGTTGAGCATCGGCAGTGCGGTTCGGCTGGTAACCAATGGCCTGGTGCTGGCCACCTACCGGCCGGAAGATGTTCGCGATGAGGTGGACATTGCGGTGCGGGTGCCCAACAACTGGCGGGAGCTGGATCACCTGGAGCGCCAGACACTGAACACCCCTCGCGGTCAGGTGCCGCTGTCGGAATTCGTGGACCTGGAGCCAGGCGACAAGACCGGCTCAATCGTGCGGGTTGATGGCCAGCGCACGATCACCATCAAATCGGATATTGCGCCGGGCAGGCGAATGGACGAGCTGCTGCGGACCCTGCAGGCTGAGATGCCTGAGCCACCGGAAGGGGTGAGCGTGCGCTTTGCCGGCGAAAACGAGGATCAGCAGCAGGCCGCCAACTTCCTGACCTCCGCTTTTCTGGTTGCGGTTGGCCTGATGTTGCTGATTCTGGTGACCCAGTTCAATTCTCTTTACCAGACCCTTCTGATCCTGTCGGCGATTGTATTGTCCACCGCCGGAGTGCTGCTGGGCTTGCTGTTTTCCGGTCAGTCTTTCGGCGTGGTGATGGTGGGCATGGGCATTATTGCGCTGGCGGGTATTGTGGTGAACAACAACATCATCCTGATCGATACCTTCAACCAGATGAAGCGGGAGGGCAAAGCCGCCTACGAGGCCGCCCTGGAGACCGGATGTCTGCGTTTCCGGCCGGTGTTGCTGACGGCCATCACCACGATTCTTGGTCTGATGCCCATGGTGTTGGGGGTGAATGTGAACCTGCTGGAGCCATCATTGGGCCTGGGGGCTCCATCCACTCAATGGTGGACCCAGCTGTCCAGTGCCATCGCCGGTGGCCTTGCCTTTGCGACTCTGCTGACACTGCTGCTGACGCCCGCACTGCTGGTTCTGGGAGAACGCACCGGCCAGCGGGTCAGGGCGCTGGCCGGGCGCATTGCGCGGCGCGATCAGTAGCGGATTCGTTGGGCCAGGTCTTTGGCTTTGCTGGCCATGGCTTCAAGTTCCGGAACCGTGCGCAGGTTATCCTCGGCAGCGCTGTGCATGGCTTCGGAAATTTCAGCGACTTCGGTAACGTTGCGATTGATGTCTTCGCTCACACTGGTCTGCTCCTCGGCGGCCGTGGCCACCTGGGTGGTGGCATCATTCACGCTGACCATCCGCCGGGTAATGTCCTCCAGGGTTTTGCGAACGGCATCCACCGATTCACTGCTTTCCCGGGCCACCACTTCTGACGCCTGCATATATTCTGTGGCATCCCGGGAGCCGCCCTGAATGCTGGCAATAATCTCATCAATCTCGACCGTGGCCTCCTGGGTTTTCGCAGCCAGGTTGCGCACTTCATCGGCCACCACCGCAAAGCCTCGGCCGGCTTCGCCGGCCCGAGCAGCCTCGATGGCTGCGTTCAGCGCCAGCAGGTTGGTCTGATCGGCAATCTCGCGAATGACTCGCATCACATCACCCACGCGCTGACCGCTCCTGGCCAGTTCCGCCACTGTGGTGGCCGAGCTCCGGATCTGATCTGTCAGGCGATTCATGCTGTTGACGGCATCGTTGATCTGTTCGTCGGCATGGCGGGTCTGGTTCGTGGTCTCATCGACCTGGCTGGCTACTGAGGCCGCGTGCTGAGCAACATCCTGAGCGGTGGCGGACATCTCGTTCATGGCGGTTGCGATCTGGTCGATACGCTGATGAGCCCGATCAGACTGGGACGACACGGCATCGGCGTTGGTCCGGATCATGGCGCCGGTGTCTGCCAGTTGTTCGGCGTTGTGTTTCATCATTTCGCCGGTTTCCTGCAGGAACCGGTGCAAGGCGCGGGCGGTGTCTGCCAGCTTGCCCAACTCATCCGGGCGCTTCAGAGTGACCGGACCGGTCAGATCGCCTTTGCCGATGCGATCCAGCTTGCCGATCAGTTCCTGGGTTGGTCGAACCACAGAGCGAACCAGCACGCTCAAGCACGCCAGTGTGCCGAGAATAATGGCTGCCAGTAGAAATCCTCCCATCAGCCAGGTGGTGCTGGTGGCTTCGTCACGAAGCTCGGCGGAATGAGCCACGGCGGTGTCCCGGATTCTGGCGGATGCCTCTTCAATCAGTTTGGATGGTTCCCGGTCTATGCCGGAAACGGCCTGATCGCCTGCGGTGTGGTCGTAACCCGAGGAGACAAAATCGCGGAACCCTCTGCGATAGGCTTCGCCCATACGCTGGTGAGCGGTTCGGAACTGCATCATCAGGGATTGTGCCTGGTTGTCATTCAGTTCAGGAATCAATGCGCCCAGTTGTTGCTGGATATCCGCTTCCACCGCCTGGAAACGCTGCCAGTATTTTTCACGCTGGCCGGTATCGGCGCCCCGGATCAGCACGTTTTTCCATTCCTGAACCTGGGTTTTGAAGTCGCTGAGAATGTCCTGGGCCTGAAGTGCCTGGACCATTTCCTCGCTCACCAGATGATCATACTCATTCTGGGTGGCCAGAGAACGGTTAAAGTAGATGCCTGCAACAACGGCAATCACGAGGTTGGACACCACAATAATGGTAAGGATCCGGTTAAGGATACTTTTGAAGTACCAGTTCATGGGTGGGGTTCCTGTTTTAATCCGGGGGGTGGGGGTAAGATAACGCTTCATTGGAAGCCGGCCGGCTTTCCTGATCTGTTTATCGGCTGCCATTTTACATGCTGAACCCTCTCACTGAAATTTATCGGGACGACTGGCTGCTGGCCGTGCACAAGCCAGCCGGATTGCTGGTGCATCGCAGTCCCATCGACAAGCACGAAACCGAGTTTGCCCTGCAGTATGCCCGGGCCATGAATGGCGGTGAGCATGTATACCCGGTGCACCGGCTGGATCGTCCCACCTCGGGCGTTTTGTTGTTTGCCCGGGATCCGGAGACGGCGCGTACGCTTGGTCTGGCGATGATGGCCGGGGCCGTGAGCAAAACCTATCTGGCGATGGTCAGGGGCTGGGCACCGGAGCAGGGGGTGGTCGACCACCCGCTCCGGGATGAGCCGGAAGACCGACGTCTCAAAGGTCAGGAGCAGCCGGTTCGTGAGGCGCTCACCCGGTATCGCCGGCTGGCGACGACCGAATTGCCGGTGGCGATTGAGCGTTACCCCACGAGTCGATACAGCCTGGTGGAACTGAAGCCCGAAACCGGCCGGAAACATCAGCTTCGCCGGCATATGAAACACATCAACCACCCGATCATTGGCGATGCCAACCACGGTCGGGGCAGGCACAACCGGTATTTCGCCGAGCGTTTCGGTCAGGGGCGCTTGATGCTGGCAGCGACGGAGTTGCGGCTGAGACATCCGGTAACCGATGAGCCTCTGTGTCTGAAGGCCCACCCGGAGAGCAGTTTTGCGCAGGTGCTGGCTATTTTTGACGGGAACGACCTCCCTCTGCTGCAATAGCGGAGCGTTTCCGAACGGGCCAACTTGTGTAGCTTTTTATGTCAATTTGCGACAAATAGTACCCTCGGCAGACGCTTCGCTCACCTTGGTGCATACTCCTTTGTAAGCTTATAACCAATAAGAAAGGCGCATGACGCCAGAGACTCATATGCCAAGGCTCTTTGTCTTATTCAGTCTGCTGTGTTGCTTGTTGGCACCGTCTCTTTCGAGTGCCGAATCGGTGGAGTGGGGCCAGTTCTCCAAGCGACTGGAGCTCTCCCGTTTCGTCGACTACTGGAAGGAAGAGGGCGCCCGGTCGATCGAAGACGTTCGTGGTTTGCCGGCCCAGGCCTGGACCGGGAACGGGAGCGACAGCGTCAGTCTCGGCTATGGCGACGACATCTACTGGTTCCGCGTTGAGCTGACCAATACCCTGAAATCGGAAGCCAGTAATTTTCTGGAGATCGGTTACCCTGTCCTGGACCATATTGAGATCTACCGTGAGGTCAGGGGGAAGCTGCTTGAACCGCTGATCCTTGGGGATAAGCGTCCTTTCTACGATCGGCCGATCCACCATCGCAATTTCATTGTCCCGTTGGTGCTGCCCCCGGAATCGTCCACAACGGTTTATCTTCGGGTGGACACCACCAGCTCTATGCAGGTGCCCATGACGCTCTGGGAGCAGGATGCCTTCTACGCGGCTGAACAGGCTCGTAGCCTGTTTGAGGGGATCTATTACGGCATCGTCCTGGTGATGATGCTTTACAACCTTTTCGTCTTCATGGCTGTGGGAGAGCGCAGTTTTCTCTACTACGTGGGCTATATTGCAGCGATGCCGCTTTTCCTGGCGTCACTGCACGGTGTGGCGTTCCAGTACCTCTGGCCTGAGGCGACCTGGTGGAACGACCAATCCATTATTGTGTTCCTGAATCTGGTGGTGCTGTTCGGGGGGGCCTTCAGTATTCGCTTCATCAGTGTGACAAGAAAAAACCACCCGTGGCTGAACCGGTGGACGATGGCGATGATCATGACGGCCGGCCTGCTTGCTCTGGCGGGCCTTCTTATTCCCTACAGGCTGATGATTCTTCCGACGATTATGGTTGCCTTTGTAGGATGCTCCACCATGCTTATGCTGAGTGTGGTGCGCTGGCTGAAGCGTGACCCAGCTGCCCGGTATTACACGGTAGCCTGGGTTTTTATGCTGTTCGGGGGCATCGTATTGGCGCTGAGTAAATTTACCATGCTGCCCAGGAACCTGCTGACTGAGAATGCCACTCAGGTTGGCTCGGCCCTTGGCGTGATTCTGTTATCGCTTGCGCTGGCCGACAGGCTGAACCGGGAGAAGAAGAAGTCGTTTGCGGCCCAGCAGAAGTTATTGCGTGAGGAACGCAAAGCTCGACTGGCCCAGGAAAAATCGTTGCGTGTTCAGCAAGAGGCTAATGCCCTGTTGGAAGAGAGGGTGCAGGAGCGGACCCGCGACCTGGAATCCCTGAACGAACAACTACTGGAACTGAGTGCGACGGATCCCCTTACCGGACTCAAAAACCGGGGGCACTTTGACAAAAAGTTTCAGGCTGACGTGGTCCATGCCTATCGGTTTGAGGAGACACTGTCGCTTCTGGTGGTAGATATTGATCACTTCAAGAGCTTTAACGATACCTACGGACATCTCGTTGGCGATGATTGTCTGAAAATGGTCGCCGACTGCATCAAACGTCACGTCACCCGGCCGCAGGATCTGGCCGCGCGATACGGCGGCGAGGAGTTTGTTGTCCTGTTGCCAGACACTCCGGAAGCGGGCGCCGTTCGGGTCGCCGAGAGAATCCGCGAGGAGATTCAGAAAACAGCTTTCCGGGTCTCCGATCAGGTACTTCATCTGACCGTCAGTATCGGTGTTTGCAGCTGCGCGCCCGCCCGGGCGGACGCCACCAAAGCGTTGTTTGCCTGCGCCGATGGCGCGCTTTACCAGGCCAAGGCGGAGGGCCGCAACCGGGTAATTGCAAATACCCAGGCCGGGCAGGACCAGGCAGTCTGTCAGGCCTGATTTGACCGGGCTGCCTGGCTTAGAGTGGGCCAGGGGTGGTTGGCTTCCAGCGCGTAGGCAATTTCAAGTAGCGTTCGCTCATCGCCATGCCGACCCATAAACTGCACCGAAATGGGCAGGTGCTGGCTGCTTTCCCCCATAGGCAAGGCGATAGCCGGAGCACCTGTGGCGTTGGCCAGCGGCGTAAAACTCACATAGCGGGTCAGCCGTTCGAACAGGGTATCGAAAGGTACGCCGGGGTTCAGATGGCCCAGTGGCGGTGTGGTATGTCCCAGGACGGGGGTCAGCACCGCGTCATAATCATTCATGTGCCTCTGATAGTCGTGCCAGGAGCGTTTCAGCCGCCAGATGACAGCGGGCAGGCGCCAGAACTGGCGGCGGAACATTTTGTCGAGGCCATTGGTCAGGCCGTCCACTCGGGATTTGTCGAAATCCGGGTGATAGAGCTTCTTACCGCGGGCTTTTACACCGAACGCGAGCATCCCCCAGTAAAGCGCAAAGTCATCCGGAAATGAGCTGGCGACCGGCACATCCATGGGCTCGATAATGTGCCCCAGCTTTTCCAGGTAGCGGGCCGTCTGCTCCACGGTTAGCCGGGTTTCCGGGTCGGTGGGGTGGCCGTTGATGGAGTCCAGCACCAGGCCAATGCGCAATTGTCGGCCAGAGGGGCCCTGCACATGCCCGATGGCGGGTAGTTTCCGGTTCTTGAACCAGGACTCGGCGTACGCCAGGAAGCCGGCGGTATCGCGCACTGAACGCGTGACGACGCCATCACTGATGATGTTGACGGGTAAATCCCGGGCGGCATCGTTATCCACTACTCGGCCTCGTGTAGGTTTCAGGCCTACCAACCCGCAACAGGCAGCCGGTATGCGGATAGAGCCGCCACCGTCATTGGCGTGGGCGATGGGCACCACGCCGGCTGCGACCAGGGCGGCAGCACCGCCGGATGAAGCACCACAGGAATAGTCCAGGTTCCATGGGTTGCGTGTCGGGTCTCCCTGGGCGGGCTCAGTTGAGGCGTTAAAACCGAATTCCGGCAGTGTGGACTTGCCCAGGCAAATATAGCCCTGGGACAGCATCTGTTCGGCAAAAGGGCTGGTTCTTTTGGCCACCCGGGGCGTGACCGCCTGTGACCCGTGCCCGGTGGGCAAACCCTCAACGTCTGTGTTGTCCTTGATATAAGTAGGTACACCGGCAAAGGGGCCAGTCTGGGCGTCCGGTCGCTGGCTCTGTGTCAGCGCTGGCTGATAACGTTCAGCCACTACACCATTGATCACCGGCGCCGCCAGCTGTGCCCGCTCTATCGCCGCCGCCGTCACTTCCTGCGCCGAAACCTCGCCTGAACGAATCCGTTCAGCAAGTGCAGTAGCGTCGTTGTCGGCCATCGCGTCGTTGCGGAAACAATGGAAGCGGGTACTGGGTGGCTGATTCATGGCGGCTCCTGAAAGCAAAAACAGAGGCTTACTAACATAACTCAGGCTTAAACGTGACGTTATGTCATTTCAGGTATGGCGTCACAAAATGGGTGCAAAATATGGCAGCAAAGGATTGATCGGTGTCTCTTTCAATGCAGCCTCAAGCACAGTAAGCTGTTTGCCAACCTACTGAACCAGAATGAATAATGGATCTGATCGAGCCAGCTGTCCGGGTTTTTCTCGGCGTTTTTTTCCTGATGATTGGTCTGCAGTTTGCAGCCCGTACGCTCGGCCTGTATTCACGATTAGGCTTCTCTCACATCAACTATGGCAGGGCCGGTACGGCTACCTGGTGGCATCGCCACACCTTTAACCTGTTCCGGGCTGCGATTCTGCTGGTTTGCCTGGCCAGGATCTGGGTTGATCTGGACGCCTGGCTGGGCGTTTTCCCCCTGCTGTACCACTGGCCGGTGTTACTGGCCGGGGCTGTGCTTCTGCTGGTTTCCTACACCGCCGTGAACTATCTGCAGGCCTACATGCATGAGGACTGGCGTTCCGGCATTGATGACCAGCATGGCAGTGGGCACCTTCTGACCGATGGACCTTTTGGTCGCAGCCGGAACCCGCTGTTTCTGGCGGTGATGACGGGGCAGTTGGGGTTCTTTCTGGCGTTGCCCAGCGTGTTTTCGCTGGTGTGCCTGGTGACTGGCGTGCTGGTGATCATGCGCCAGGCCAGGGAGGAAGAGAAAGCCCTGGCCAGGCGTTTTGATGAACAGTACGAGGCCTATTGCAAACGGGTGCCCCGCTGGTTCTGACTGTCGGGTTCAGGATGCTTTGTTCCGCGCTTCCTTGATCACGTCGTAAGCGTGGCTGATTTCACGGGTTCGTTCTTCCGCCATTTCCCGCATACTTTCCGGCAAGCCGCGTCCGGCGAGTTTGTCCGGGTGGTTTTCACTCATCAGTTTGCGGTAAGCGCGCTTGATCTCGGCGTCTGAGGCCTCTGGCGAGACGCCAAGAACCTTGTAGGCATCATCGATCTGCTGGCTGCTGGAATAATTGCGGGTACCGCCCGCTTGGCCGGCATGGGCACCACGCAGCATAGCTTCGAGCTGGTCGACCTGACTTTCCGGCAGCCCCAGCCCACGGGCGATACGAACCAGCATTTCGTGCTCGGCCGGATGTACCTGCCCGTCTGCGGCAACCGCAGACACCTGTACCTGCAGAAACATCTGCAACAGCACCGGCTGGCGGCCGGACGCCCGCATGAAGCGCTGGAGTTCGGCATCCAGGTCGAAGTCCGATGCTTTACCCCGGTTGAACGCTTCCTTGGCCATGGCTTTCTGGGATTCGTTCAGGCGAAAGCGAACGAACATGGCCTCTGCCATCTGGATTTCATCCCGTGAGACCACGCCATCGGCCTTGCACAGGGCGCCCATCACCGCGAACACGGATTCAATGAAACCGGCCTGCAGCCCCTGAAGCTTGCCCAGCAGTCGGCTTTTCATGCGCTGGAACAGGAACGCACCAATGGCTGCGCCAACCAGAAAGCCGGGGAATCGACCAAAGACATAACCGATCAGACCGCCAAAAATGATTGCGAACAGCATTCTCTATCCTTCGTTGAGTAAACAGTCCTGAGAATATACGTGTTTTTGGTCAGGGCTTCATGAACAGGCTTTCATCCACGGCATCAATCTGCTCGGCCTTCAGGTGCTGGGCACCGTAGCGCCGATAGGTTCCGGAGCGCACGAAGAGCAGGAATACGTCCCGGTCTATATGGCCCTGTCTGGTCATGTTATCCATGATGTTCAGCGCTTCAGACAGTGTCTTGCCCTGCTTGTAAGGGCGATCCACGGCGGTCAGCGCCTCGAAGATGTCAGCTACGGCCATGATTTTCTCGGGAATGCTCATATCCTCACCGCTCAGGCCGAAGGGGTAGCCCTTGCCGTCCACACGCTCGTGGTGGGTGCCGGCCAGCCGGGGCACACGGGCCAGACGGTCTGGCAGGGGCAGGGCATCCAGCATGCAGATGGTCTGCACGATGTGTTCGTTGATACGGAAGCGCTCTTCTTCCGTCAGGGTGCCGTACTGGATGGTCAGATTGTGGAGTTCTCCCCGGTTATCGGCATACTCAGGCAGCTTCATGTCAAAGCCCCAGAGATTGCGCGGGTCGTCCCGCTGGACCGGAGGCACCCGGTCGCCCCAGGTGCGAATATGCCAGGGTTTGTCTGCCAGCAGTGGCTCGGTGGCGGGCAGTGCCGCTTCCGGAGAATCCGCCAGGGCTTGCTGCTCATCCCCGGAGAGGCCCAGCCGGTCACTGAAATGGCGTTGCCAGGTCTGGGCTCCGATCTGGCGAATGCGCGCTACATCCTCGTCCGACATGGACTCACTGCCCACATTGGCGTTTGCCAGGAAGCCAAAGTCAGCCTGCAGTTTTGCCTGGGCCTCATCTCTGTAACGGGCAGCCTGGGTCGGGTCTTCTCCATTCAGGCAGGCTTGAAGGTAACGGACCTCGGCATCCCGGTGCAGGATTTCAAAGCGGGCCCGGATTTCGTGGATGCGGTTGTAGATGGTTTCCAGCTTTACGGCTTTGTCGACCACATATTCCGGGCTGGTGATCTTGCCGCAGTCGTGCAACCAGGCCGCCAGGTGAAATTCGTAACGTTCGTCTTCGTTCATGCGGAAATGGGCAAAAGGCCCTTCCGATGCCTGCTCTGCCACCTCCGTGATCATCTGGGCGAGCTTGGGGACCCGCTCGCAATGACCGCCGGTGTAGGGCGACTTGGCATCAATGGCGCTGGCCACCAGGCGGATAAACCCATCGAGCAGGGCCTGCTGGCTTTCGATCAGTTCACGGGTTTCGATGGCAACTGCGGCGGAGCCGGCAATTTCATCCACGAAAACAATCAGGTCATCACTGAGGTGGGTGTGGTCGCCCACTTCCATTTCGATGATCAATGCACCAATGAGTTTCTTGCGTCGATTACGCAGGATGGCAAACACCGGGTGGCCGGATATGTGGTTTCTTAGCTGGCGAATGATCTCGTTATCGTCTGCCGCCTGGTTGATGGCTGGCAGGCTGGCGGGCAGTTCAAGTCCGCGGTTAACAGCCAGGTCGAGCTTATGTTCATGGCTGCTGTACAGGTAAATCGCGCCCCTTTCCTGGCTGACGATGGCGATGATCTGGTCAAGAATGTCGCGTAACAACTGGTTCAGGTCCTGGCCCCGGTTGAGCACCGTGGCGATGTTCTGGAAGCTTCGGATGGTGCGGGCCATGTCATCCAGGGCAATGCTGAGCTCCGAGGCTTCCCGGATATGCGACTCCGAACGGATTGGCGTGTCAAAGCGGAAGCGGGAGAGGCTGCTGACCCGGTCGGTCAGGCGTTCAAGGGGTTTGCCCACCTGGCGCCCCATAAACCAGCCAAGTATCAACAGCAGAAGCGCTATGGCGCCGGCGATCGCGGTCTGGCGGGCAAGGGCGGCCCAGACATCGGCCAGCAGTTCATCCGAGGGAATGGCGACAACCACGGAGAGTGCTTCATCGGGCAGGGTTCCAAGTCGCTCGGCCATGCCATACCAGTCACGGCCCTGCTGCTGAAAGCGGCGGATTTCCCGGTTGGTGCCAGGCTCAAGCACCTGGCGGATCACGGCATCGGGCTCGGTGTTACCGTCGGCGTCTGCAAGCAGTTCCCCGGAGGCGCTGACAATGGCCAGCCGGCTGCCTGGGGTCTGTTTCAGCTCCGCCAGTTGCGAGCCCAGGTCGGTCACGGTGACATCAACACCCAGCACGGTACCCGGGATACTGGCGGCCCTCTGAGACAGGGTCAGCCCGGTTTCCTGGGTGGTGAAAAACACATAGGGCGCTGATAGCTGCAGTGAATCTCCGGCCCTGGCTGCCTGATACCAGGGGCGCTGGCGGGGATCATAGTCGTAATCCGGCAGCGAGCGGCGTTCGAGCAGTTCCAGGTCGCTGTTATAGAATTGCCAGATGCCCTTGCGCAGGTTGCCCTGGTATTCCAGGCTTTGCAGCAGATAGCGACTGGTTGCGGGGGCGTCCGGAAACTGGAGTGAGCCCGAACTGCGAATCTTACGGAACAGGAAAAAATCGCCATTGTCATAGCCTGCGTATACCGCACTGACAATATCGCTGCTGGTGAGCACATCGGCAATCACCGGCAGGCGTTGCCGTCGTTGCTCAAGGGTGGAACTCCGGGTGAGTGGGTCGTGCCGCAACAAGGCCAGCGCCGTAGCCGGCGGTTGGGTAATGGCATTGATACGATCGTCCACGCTGAGAGCCAGCTGTCGGGCAGTGGCGGCGGCAGCGGTGACCTTGGCCTGTTCCATGCCCCGATAACTCTGGGCCACCAGTGTTATGGCCAGTATCAGCATTCCCAGGGTGATGGCAGACGCAATCAGGAATGCCAGTGATACCCGGGCGGTCTGTTTGTTGTGTGGCAGTTTTGTCTGTCTCACAGCGTCGGGATCCAGCGACGGATGAAGGGTTCTCTAAGTGTAGACGCTCTGCGGGCGTTATTCTGATTTCAGAAGATAAACGGGTGGCTTATGACGCCAGATCTGTTTTCCGGGTTGAATGATCAACCGACAGTGGAAGCCTTTGACGAGGGCGTGGTTGTGCTACGGCGTCATGCCGTGAAGCACCAGCAGGCCTTGATGCGAGATATAGATCAGGTGACGCGACTCGCGCCGTTCCGCCATATGAAAACGCCGGGTGGCCATCAGATGTCGGCCGCCATGACCTGTTGCGGCCCCCTGGGGTGGGTGACTGACGAGACAGGGTATCGCTACCAGCCCCAGGATCCGTTATCCGGGCTTCGGTGGCCGGCCATGCCCGAAAGCTTTGTCTCATTGGCCCGCAAGTCGGCCCGGGAAGCGGGATTTCCCGGCTTTGACCCGGATGCCTGCCTGATTAATCGCTATCAGCCTGGGGCCAAAATGGGACTGCATCAGGATAAGGACGAAAAAGACTTTGCCTGGCCCATTGTGTCGGTGTCTCTGGGCCTGCCCATTGTGTTTCAGTTTGGTGGACTCAAGCGCAGCGACCGCCCCGCGCGTATTCTGCTGGAACATGGTGATGTGGTGGTCTGGGGCGGCCCGGCCCGTTTGCGTTACCACGGCGTCCTGACTCTGAAAGCCGGTGAACACCCGGTGACCGGCTCGGCCCGCTACAATCTGACCTTCCGTAAGGCTGGCTGATACCTTATTGCAGCCAGGCCACCAACAGGCCTGCGGCCAGAGATAACACCATCGGGCCAGCCACCAGCAGACCGGTTTGTCGGTTGCCGATACTCCAGGCGATGCCCGATTTCACCAGATTATTCACCGCTGCCGCGATGACAATCCCCAGCACGGCTGCATCCATGCCCAGGCCATCGTTGGACATCCGGGTAAGAGACAGGGTGATGGCATCGACATCCGCCACGCCAGAGGTGGCGGCCAGGGCGTAAATGCCGACATCGCCAAAGGCATTCTTGAGGAATTCCCCCAGTAACAGAATGGCGGTCAGCAAGAAACCGAACACCAGTGCGGAAGAGAGATCCAGCGGGTTCTGGTTCATGGTGGGCTGGCTCACCTGCAGTTGCCGGGCGTTGCGGCGCCAAATGATCAGCGCGGGCACGTAGAGGAGGGCGGTCATCATGGCGACCGGCCAGATCAGGCTGGGTAGCAGTGCCTTGTTGATGACCAGGCAATAAACCAGAATCCGAGGGAACATGGTGCCGCAGGCAATCAGGATGCCGGCAGCAAACTGCGGGCTGAAGTCGGGATTCTTCGCCGATTGCCGGGCGAAGTGCAGGCTCAGGGCGGTAGATGAACTCAATCCGGCAAACAGACTGGTGAACAGAATGCCTTTGCGGGCTCCGGCAACCCGGATGGCAAAGTAACCGACAAATGAGATGGAGGCGATCATCACCACCATCCACCAGATTTCCCGGGGGTTCAGCACGCCACCCGGGCCCATGGCCTCGTTTGGTAGCAGAGGCAGCATCACCACCGAGATCAAGAGCAGTTTGAGGGCCGCGTCCAGTTCGCTGGCCTGAAGCTTGTGTACCCAGCCGTGGATTTCTTCCTTGTTGTCCAGAATGATGGCGGTGACCACCGCAGCAGCGGTGGCGATCACCGGATCCACCGCCACGGCAACGGCGCCAAAACAGAAGGTCAACAACATGCCGACCATGCCGGTAATGCTGAAATTGCGGATGTGTTCCAGGCGCTCGCTGTAGGCCACCAGCCCCATGGCCACTACACTGAGTAGCAATACCGGAAAGGCCCAGGGGGTAATCTGCTCCGACAATACGGCGGCAATACCGCCCAACAGCCCGACCAGTGAGAAGGTGCGGATACCGGCAATGCGTTCCCCGGATTTCTGCTCCCGGGCATCCCAGCCCCGCTCCAGGCCAATGATGGCCCCGAGCAGCAAGGCCACGGCCAGATTGATGGTGGTCTGGTTGGCGTTTAGGAACTGGCTTGCTACATCGTCCATGTATTTGTCACCACAAAGATTATTTAAACGCATTCTAGGCAATTAGCGGCCCCGGCGGCACCCCCGGTCTGTCTGGATGGCCAGTCTGGCCATACTTTCAGGACGGTTTCTGGTACCCTTCGCGGCCCCGATCTGATATCCCCAGGAATTGAAAGCGACACCCCTGACCATGACAAACGCACTCAAGCAGAACTGGTTTTCGAACATCCGCGGCGACTTACTCGCCGGAACCGTGGTTGCGCTGGCACTGATTCCGGAGGCGATTGCCTTCTCTATCATTGCCGGGGTTGACCCGAAAGTGGGCTTGTATGCCTCCTTCTGTATTGCCGTGATTATTGCCTTTGTAGGTGGCCGCCCGGGAATGATCTCGGCGGCCACCGGCGCCATGGCGCTGCTGATGGTGACGCTGGTGAAAGAGCATGGGCTGCAATACCTGCTGGCGGCAACCCTGCTGACCGGTGCGATCCAGATTGCCGCCGGCTACCTGAAACTGGGCGGCTTGATGCGGTTTGTATCCCGTTCAGTGGTGACCGGGTTCGTGAACGCTCTGGCCATCCTGATTTTTATGGCCCAGTTGCCGGAACTCACCAATGTGACCTGGCATGTCTACGCCATGACCGCCGCTGGTCTGGCTATTATCTATCTCTTCCCGCTGATACCCACTGTGGGCAAGTTGATTCCGTCTCCGCTGGTTTGCATCGTCGGTTTGACCATTGTTTCCATGGTTATGGGGCTGGATATTCGTACCGTAGGTGATATGGGGGAATTGCCGGATACCTTGCCGATTTTTCTGTGGCCAGACGTACCGCTGACGCTGGAAACCCTGATGATCATCCTGCCCTACTCACTCGGTCTTGCCGTGGTAGGGCTGCTGGAATCCTTGATGACGGCGACGATTGTCGATGATCTGACGGACACTACCAGCGACCGTAACCGCGAGTGCAAGGGCCAGGGCATTGCCAATATCGGTTCCGGCTTGCTGGGCGGCATGGCAGGCTGCGCGATGATCGGTCAGTCCATCATCAACGTGAAATCCGGTGGTCGCACACGTTTATCCACGCTCACGGCCGGGGTCTTTCTGCTGATTCTGGTGCTTGTGCTCGACAAGTGGCTGGTGCAGATTCCGATGGCCGCCCTGGTGGCCGTGATGATTATGGTCTCCATCGGTACCTTTAGCTGGGATTCCATCCGTAATCTCAGGGAGCATCCATTGTCCACCAATATCGTGATGCTGGTTACGGTCATTGTGGTCGTCGCCACCCACAACCTGGCTTTCGGCGTGCTGGCCGGTGTCCTGCTGGCGGCCCTGTTCTTCGCCAACAAGGTTGGCCATTACATGCTGGTGACCTCCGAGCTGGACGAGGCAACAGACACCCGTCGCTATACCGTGGTGGGCCAGGTGTTTTTCAGTTCCTCGGAAAAATTCCTGGAATCCTTTGACTTCAAGGAAGCGGTGGACAATGTTGTGATAGACCTCAGCCGCGCGCACTTCTGGGACATTACCGCCGTTGGCGCGTTGGACAAGGCAGTGATCAAGTTCCGCCGTGAGGGTGCGGATGTGGAAGTGATTGGCCTGAATGAGGCCAGTGCCACCATCGTTGACCGCTTCGGGGTGCACGACAAGCCCGACGCCGTTGACCAGCTGATGGGGCACTGATATGACTCAGACCAAAGAAAACTCTGACATTCGCAGCAATAATAACAGCCAGAATCAGGCGCAAGGCGAGGCAGCTATGACGGCAGACAAGTTGAGAATTGTGGCGTGTATTGACGGTTCACGGGCTGCCCCCGCGGTGTGCGACTTTGCCGCCTGGGCCAGCCGCCACATGGACACGCCGCTGATGCTGCTGCATGTTCTGGATGAAGAACGGTATCCGGCCGAGCCGGATCTGGCTGGCAGCATCGGCCTTGGCAGCCGCGAGCATTTGCTGGATGAGCTGGCGGAGCTGGACCGTAAGCGCTCCAAGCTTGCCCTGGAGCATGGCCACCACATGCTGGACGAAGCAGAGGCCAGGGTAAAAACTGCGGGTATTGGCGAGACGGTCAAGCGCCAGCGCCATGACAACCTGGCCGAGGCTCTGACCGCGCTGGAAAAAGAAACCCGGCTATTTGTGATGGGGTTGCACGGTGAAAGCAGTTCCGATCGCGATGTGCACATCGGTAGCCAGCTTGAGACCGTGATCCGTAGTGTGCATCGTCCGATTCTACTGGTGCCAGATGAATACAGCGAGCCGAAAAGTGCCATGGTGGCCTTTGATGGTTCCGCGACCGCCTTCAAGGGCATTGAGATGATTGCGGCCAGCCCGGTGTTACGGGGCATGCCTTTGCACCTGGTGATGGTTGGAGCCGACACGGCCGATCGTTGGGAGCAACTGAAAAAAGCGGAAAAAATGCTGGAAGGCCTCGGTGTTGAGATCACGCTGGCTATCCGCGCTGGCGATGTGGAGCCCACGCTGCACGCCTATCAGGAAGAGCACAGCATCGACATTCTGGTGATGGGCGCTTACGGCCACTCGCGAATCCGCCAGTTTCTGGTGGGCAGTACAACAACCACCATGCTGAAAACCGCGCACAAGCCGCTGGTTATTCTCAGATAAGGAGCAACCATTGCTCACAGGCAGCCGAGAGGGGAAGCCGATGATCAGAAGGTTATTGCCCCTGATATCCCTGGTTGTCCTTGCTGGCTGTGCAGGAGGGATCAAGCCGATGGAACACGGGCCGGCAATACCGGTCGCCTCGGAGCCAGACGCTTTTCTGCAGTCACAGAGCCAGGAGCGGGTCGGCTCCGGGCTGCCGGCGGTGAAGCTGCTGAATACCGGCCAGGATGCCTTTCTGGCCCGGGCTGCTCTGATCGAGACCGCCAACCAGCGCATCGACGCCCAGTATTACATCTGGAACGATGATGACAGTGGGCGTTACCTGGCCAGCCGTCTGGTTGCGGCCGCTGATCGCGGGGTGGTGATTCGCCTGCTGCTGGATGACATTAATGTTGCTGGCAAGGAATCCCTGTTCGCCCTGCTGGATGCCCATGCCAATATCCGTGTGCGTATATTCAATCCATCCCGGTCCCGGGATGGATTCGGTCGCTGGCTCTCGTTTATCACTGACTTTGATCGCATCAACCGGCGCATGCACAACAAAACCTTTGTGGTGGATGGTCTTGTGGGTATTGCCGGGGGCAGGAACATCGGGGATGAGTACTTCGATCAGCATCCGACACTGAACTTCCGGGACCGCGATGTCCTGGTGCTGGGGCCGTTGGCGGAGGACATGACCGCCAATTTTGAGGCCTACTGGGACAGTCCCTGGACCTTGCCGCTGGTAGAGCTTTATCCCAAGCCTGAACAGGCACAACCGAAGCTCAGCGTCCTGATTGAATCTGCCGCCTCGCGGCATTACCAGATCGAGCCCCCAGGAAACCGGCAAACGGCAAGAACCTATCTGGCGACCTTGTTTGCCAACACCGTTTCCGCACCCGCCGAACTGGTGTTTGATCCGCCTCCCGAAGACCCGGATGCCCCCGCAGAGGCTCCCCAGCGAACCGCACAAGCCCTGTATGAACTGGTAGAGGACGCTCGCTCCGAGATTTTGATTGAATCGGCGTATCTGATCCTCACCGACAACCAGCTGAAAGCGGTTGACGGAATTGGCAACGGTCGCCTGGAGGTCGCTGCACTGACCAACTCCCTGGCGACGAATGATCTGGTGACCAATCATTCGGGTTATGCCCGCTGGCGCCGGGCGATGCTGGAACAGGGTATTGAGCTGCACGAATTGCGATCGGATGCCCCTGCCTGCCAACGTTGGGTGGCCGCCAGCGCGGCCTGTGACGGCGGTGAGGTAAGCCTTCATTCCAAAGCGGTGGTGTTTGATCGGGAAACCCTGTTTATCGGTTCCTTTAACGTGAATCTGCGTTCCATTTATCTCAATGGCGAGACGGTGCTGGTGATCAAAAGCCCGGAGCTCGCCGGTGCCGTGGCGGACGATATCCGTTACGCCATGGAGCCCCGGAACAGCTGGCGGGTTGAGCTGAATGGCCAGGATGAACTGGTCTGGCGGTCAGAGGGGCAGGAGGTGCAGCACGAGCCGGAGGTGGGTTTCTGGCGCCGGGCCATGTCGCGGATGCTGTCGTGGTTGCCTATCGAGAAATACCTGTAGCGGGGCTCAGGCTTCGTTGCCGGCAGCCACACCGGACGCCCAGGCCCACTGGAAATTGTGACCACCCAGGTGCCCGGTCACGTCCACCACTTCGCCAATAAAAAACAGGTTCGGCCGATCCAGAACCGCCATGGTTTTGGAGGAGAGTTGGCGTGTATCAACTCCGCCCAGGGTCACTTCTGCCGTTCGATAACCTTCGGTGCCGGCAGGTTTCACCGTCCAGTTGCCCAGAGTGTCGGCAATCTGCTCGATGTCCTGATTGCTGCAGCCTTGAAGTGGGCCCTGCCAGCCCTGAAGTTCATTAAATGCCTGGGCAAAACGTTTGGGCAGATGCTGGTTGAGATACTGCGCCAGAGTGGATTGCGGCTTTTGCCTGCGAAGTGCCAGCAGGTCCTCCTGAATACGCAGGCCGGGCAACAGGTTGATGTGCACCTCATCCCCCGGCCGCCAGTAGCTGGACACCTGCAACATGGCCGGGCCACTCAGCCCCCGGTGCGTCACCAGCATGGGCTCGCGGAAATGCTGGTTGTGGCAGTGGGCATCCACAGGGCAACTGACGCCCGAGAGTGGTGCCAGTTGCTGTTTCAGCTCCGGTTGCAGGGTAAAGGGCACCAGCCCGGCCCGGGTCGGCAGAATGTTCAACCCGAATTTTCTGGCAAGCTCATAACCGAATCCGGTCGCGCCCATGGTGGGAATGGACAGGCCGCCGCAGGCAACCACCAGAGATTCGCAGCTCAGCACGCCGCTGCCGGTCACAACCTGATAGCCACCGGCCACCTCCCGTACCTTCTGAATCTGGGTCTTCAGCCGGATCTCCGCGCCCGCCCATTCACATTCGGTCAGCAGAACATTGAGGACATCTTTGGCGCTGTCCCGGCAGAACAACTGACCGGGCGCTTTCTCTTCGTACTCGACGCCGTGTCGATCCACCAGTTCGAGGAAATCCTGGGGCGTGTACCGCTTCAACGCCGAGATACAGTAATGGGGATTGTCCGAGAGGAAATTGGCGGGTGTGCTGTTCAGATTGGTGAAATTACAGCGCCCGCCGCCGGACATCAGAATCTTCTTGCCCGGTTTGTTGGCATGGTCCAGCACCAGCACATGCCGACCACGGTAGCCGGCGGTTGCCGCACACATCAGCCCTGCTGCGCCGGCGCCGATGATGATTACGTCATACGCTGAGGATGAACCTGCCATGATACTACCCGCCGTTGGTGAAAAACGCCGGGCAGTATACCAGCCTCACGGCAGGTGAACGGAGCCTTCCATGTAGAAGGCTGCCTGGCCAGAGATGGCGACCCGCTCGCCCCGGAGCTCGCAGCGCAGTTCGCCGCCGCGGGCAGAAACCTGGCGAGCCCTGAGTCCCGTTTTACCAAGCTTCTCAGCCCAGTAGGGCACCAACACGCTGTGGATGGAACCGGTCACGGGGTCCTCGTCGATACCGGCGCCGGGAGCGAAATAGCGGCTGACAAAATCGCAGTCCGTTCCCGGCGCGGTCACAATCAGGCCCTGGTTGCCCAGCTCGGCCAGTTTGCGGTTGTCCGGAGTTGCGCTCCGCACCTCGTTTTCGGAATCCAGCACCACCATGTAATTGGTGTCGTTAGGCACGTAGAAAGACTCGCCAGGTGCCCCAGGCAAAGCCTCCAGAATCAGCGCCGGCGTTGGCCTGTGCTCGAAGGGCAGGTTCGGGAAATCCAGCTCCAGCCAGCCTTCTGCCCGGCGGGTAACAGCCAATGGACCACTTCTGGAGTGAAAATTCACGGTGTCGGCCGGCCAGCTCAGCCGGTTGAACACCACCCACGCCGAGGCCAGTGTGGCATGGCCACATAACGGTACTTCCACCGCAGGGGTGAACCAGCGGATGTGAAAATCCGCCCGGTCAGACTCTGGCAACGGCACCAGGAACGCAGTCTCCGACAGGTTATTCTCCAGCGCTATTGCCTGCATCCGCTCGTCTGGCAGCCATTGGTCCAGCGGCATAACGGCCGCCGGATTACCGCCGAACAGGGTGTTGGTAAAGGCATCGACCTGATAAATCGGTGTGGTGTTCATAGGTTCTCCCTGTTGAGGTTGGTCAGATAATGTCTGGCTGGCGAACGGGCGAAGCGCTGTAATTCCTGCTCACTGTAGCAGTGGACTTCCGGCAGCGGGCGGTTGCCGGTGAGAATCCAGTGGTTGTGGCCGGCCGGGATTACCCGGATACCATCCCGGGCCAGCCCTTGTATGGTTTTGAGGTGGAGACCGTTGCCTGTCGTAGCGTCTGCACCGGCAAGGTTGAACAGATCCTTCCGACTGGCTCTGGGTCTATCCGGTTGTTGATTAAAACACTCGTGGGCTTGCTGTGCGTGTGCCATGGTGAAACTCCCTCTTCAGTGGATGGCTCTATTGTTCGCTTATCCGTGTTGCCATAACAGATTCAGTTAGCCAGGCATTGAATCGGTACAGATAACCTGTAATCTGAACTGTGCTGGCCGAAAAGTAGCCAATCTGTACTGCCTGAATTGACGCCGGATCTGCTGCAATAGACCTTGATTGGCCACTGCAAACAGGGAGAAGACCATGGGTGTGCTTTATAATCAGGTAGCAGATCAGCTGCAGGGGCTGATCCGTGATGGCGTTTACCGGGAGGGTGAGCGGTTGCCCGGGGTTCGGGTGCTCAGCCGCCAGTTCGGTGTCAGCATTTCCACAGTGCTTCAGGCCCACCAGACGCTGGAAGCCCGTGGCTATCTGCAGGCCAGGGAGCGCAGTGGCTATTTCGTAAAGTTGCCTGCCAGGGACGTGCCGGAACCCAGAATGTCGGAACAACGCAGCCAGCCGCTGCCGGTGTCTGCCCGGGAAATGACACTGGATCTGTGCGCGGACGAGCAAAAGCGCATGGTGCCGTTGGCAACCGCCATACCGCACCCGGATTACCTGCCGCTGCGGCAGATCCAGCAGAGCACCTTGTGGGCTGCCCGGCGGGGCCTGGAAACCCTGGACTACGCCTTCCCCGGCAAGGAATCCTTTCGCCGGCAGATTGCCCAACGCATGGCCAGCCTCGGCGTGCCGATTTCGCCAGACGATGTGCTCGCCACCAATGGTGCTCAGGAGGCCATCATCCTGGCCCTGCGAGCGGTCACCCAGCCCGGCGACATTGTGGCGGTGGAATCGCCTTCCTTTCCGGGAATCCTGCAGGCTCTGGAGGTGGTGGGGCTCCGGGTGATTGAGATTCCAACCCATCCCTCCGATGGTATCAGCCTGGAGGGGCTTCAGCTGGCCCTGGAGCAGTGGCCCCTGAAAGCCTGTGTGGTGGTGCCGAACCACAGTAATCCCATGGGCGCCCGGATGACGGACGAGCGCAAGCAGCAGCTGGTGGCCATGATGGCGGCTGCCAATGTGCCGTTGATTGAAGACGATATCTATGGCGATCTGTACCACACCGGTGAGCGACCGCGGCCGGCCAAGGCCTTTGATCGCGCAGACAACGTGATCTACTGCAGCTCCTTCTCCAAAACCATTTCACCGGGCCTGAGACTGGGCTGGATGATTCCCGGCCGGCACATGGCCAGTGCCCGCCAGCACAAATATTTTGTCAACCTGGCAACCTCGTCCATTCCACAGCTGGCGGTGGCGCATTTTCTGGAGCAGGGCGGTTACGATCGCTATCTGCGGGCTGCCCGCCAACACTACCGGGAGGCGACCGAACGGCTGCGTTCGTCCGTGGCCCGGTCGTTCCCGGAGGGCACGGCGGTCAGCAGGCCACAGGGAGGGTTTGTGCTCTGGGTGCAGCTGCCGGACGGTGTGTCCGGTACTGAAGTGTATCGGCGCGCCCGGGCCGAAAACATCAACGTGGCACCGGGGCTGATGTTCTCAACCACCAACAAGTTCGAGAACTGCCTGCGACTGAACGGTGGCAATCCCTGGACAGACCGGCTGGAGACCGCGGTGATACGACTTGGCTCCCTGGCCCACGAAGTCCAGCGTCATTCTGGCTGAGCGGGCGGCCTGAGTTCGAGCGGGTTCAACAGACCCGCGGCAATGGCCAGGCCGGTCACGTCTGGCAGACGCTCCGCACCAAGGCGCTTCATCACCCGGGCCCGGTACAGGTCGATGGTCTTGACGCTGACATCCAGCTGCTCGGCAATTTCCTTGCTGGTGTAACCCTGGGCCAGGGGCAGGAATACATCCTTTTCCCGGCGGGTCATGCTGGCAATCAATGCTTCGGTACTGGCAGCAGGCGTTGCGTTTGGTACAGGATCGTCGGCGTCCTGAAGGGCTTGTTGCACACTGTCCAGCAACAATTGTTCGTTGAATGGTTTTTCGATGAAGTCAAAAGCCCCGGACTTGAAGGCCCGTACCACAATGGGCACGTCGGCGTGGCCGGAAACAAAGATGATCGGCACGTCCAGGCCTCGTTTCTGCAACTCTTCCTGTACGTTCAATCCCCCCAGCCCCGGCATACGGATATCCAGAACCACGCAGCCAGGGCGCTGGTCTTCCACCGCATCAAGAAACTGGCGGCCATCGATGTAGGCTTTCACCTTCAGCCCCACTGATTCCAGTAGCCACTGGGTGGATTCAAGCATGCCGGCGTCGTCGTCGACCACGTAGACCGTGTTGTGCGTGTCTGGCATCAGGGTTTTTCTCCTGGCGGATGTGCGAAATCTGCGGTGCGATTTGGGGCGAGTCGGTGCTGGTTAGGCGGGAATCGACAGATCAATGACAGCCCGCCGGTTTCGGCGGGTATGGCGTCGAGAAAGCCGCCAAAACCTTCGATAATCGAACGGCTCATGGAAAGCCCGAGCCCCAGGCCTTTGGGTTTGCTGGTGAAAAACGGCTGAAACATCTGGCGTATGCCTTCGTCATCCAGGCCCGTGCCCTCGTCGGTGACCTGGATCAGGGTTTCGCGCTGATCGTTGATGCAGGTGGTCACCACGATATGGGACAGCCGGCCGGTTTCGCCACGGGCTTCGACATTGGCTTCTATGCCGTTACGGACCAGATTGATCAATACCTGCTCCAGCAGAACCGGGTCTGCGGTAATCACGGGAGAATCGGCGGCCAGATACTCCTGTAACCGGACCCCGTTTTTTTCAGCTTCCCACTGGCACAGTTTCACTACGTCGCTGATAACGGCATTGAGCGAGACCGGTGCCATGCGCTTCTGGCCCTTGCGCAGGAAAGCTCGTAGCCGTTTGATGACTTCTGAGGCCCGGTTGGCATGATGTACGATCTTCTGCAGACCGTCGTCCACTTTCAGCAGACGGTCCGGATGTTTGTCCGCTTCCTTGAGAAAACGCTGGCTGGCGCTGGCGAAATTGACGATGGAGGCCAGCGGCTGGTTCATTTCATGAGCAATGCTCGAGGCGAGCTCGCCCAGGGTGGCCAGGCGGGCGGTATGGGCCAGCTCGTCTGCCAGTCGGCGGTTCTGCTCTTCCGATTCTACCCGGGCCGTAATATCACGGGAGACACTGATCACTTCGACTACGGCACCGGTGTATGTCTCGCGGATGGCCCGGCTGGCAATTTCGAACCAGCGGCGGCTGCCGTCCCGGTGATGGAGTTCCAGAGTGAGGGTGGCGTAGCCGTCTTCCCGCAGGCGGTGGCGGGTTTGTGCCAGCTCTTCGGCCAGATTCTCCCCCTGGAAAACGTCTTCCAGGGCTTTGCCGCGCAGCTCTTCGGGCCAGTATCCCAGCAGCCGCCAGGAAGCGGGCGTGGCGTCGATAAAACGGCCATCCGGGGCATGGCGGGAGATCAGGTCGGTGGTGTTCTCAGTGATCAGGCGGTAAAGCCGGTTGGAGCGGACCGCCTGCTCCTGATCCCGAATGTCGTTGGTGGCATCGCGCCCGCGCACCAGAACCTGCGTGCCCTCTGGCAGGGGAATAAAGCTCCACAGAACGATTCGATCACTGAACCGTGACTCCACATCCTCAATGGCCCGGCCCTGGCCGATGGCCGCCTGCACCAGCGCCTGAGTGTTTACCGGTAACAAAGCATCTGGTGTCTGTGCTTTACTGATAGTGAGCAACTCACGGGTGGCACGGTTGCAGTCGGATACCGTGGCGTCGGCTGCCAGAATCAGCGTGGGTTGCGGGTCGCTGTCCAGTAGGAGATTGATTTGTCGAGAATTGTTGGGATCTGTCATGTTTTATAGAAGTATTCCCATAATACCATGGTAGAGTTTCTAGTAATTTTGCTGTGGTCTACCATTTTCGGCAATGCTGATTATAGCTGCTTTAGCGATTCTTCTGAATACGCCATAAGAACAACATCCGAGTTAGAGGACCACGCCAATGACGTCGATCTTTGACCAGGGCCTAGAGCCCCGGGACGCGAACTACGCTGTTCAATCCCCCATAGATTTTATCGAGCGCACGGCCAGTGTGTATCCGGATTACCCGGCCATTATTCACGGTGCTATCCGCCGCACCTGGGCTGAAACCTACGACCGTTGTCTGCGCCTGGCATCTGCCCTGAAAGGCCGTGGAATCGGCCGGGGCGACACCGTTGCCGTGATGCTGCCGAACATTCCGGCCATGGTGGAGTGCCATTTCGGCATCCCTATGATCGGTGCCGTGCTCAATACCCTGAACGTTCGCCTGGATGCCGAAGCCATCGCCTTCATGCTGGAGCATGGCGAAGCCAAGGTGGTGATTGCTGACCGGGAGTTCGGTCAGGTGATCAAGGACGCGGTGCGCCATCTGGAGCACAAGCCGCTGGTGATTGACGTGGATGACCCGGAATATGGTGAGGGCGTTCAGGTCAGCGATCTGGATTACGAGGCCTTCCTGCAGGAAGGGGACCCGCAGTTTCAGTGGAGTTTCCCGGATAATGAGTGGGATGCCATTTCACTGAACTACACCTCCGGCACCACCGGTAATCCCAAAGGCGTGGTGTACCATCACCGCGGTGCCTACATCAACGCGCTGGGCAACCAGACGGTGTGGTCCATGGACATGCACCCGGTGTACCTGTGGACGCTTCCGATGTTTCACTGCAATGGCTGGTGTTTCCCCTGGACCATTACCGCCATGGCCGGTACCCACGTGTGCCTGCGCCGGGTAGACCCGGAGAAGATTTTGCAGCTGATTCGTGACCATCAGGTTACCCACATGTGTGGTGCACCGATTGTGTTGAACGCACTGCTGAACGCCTCTCCGGCTGCCAAGGCGGGGATCGACCACGAGGTGAAGTCGATGACCGCCGGCGCTGCGCCCCCCGCGCAGGTGATCGGTGCCATTGAGGAAATGGGCATCAAGGTGACCCACGTGTACGGCCTGACCGAAGTCTACGGCCCGGTCACCGTCTGTGCCTGGAAATCCGAGTGGGACGAGCTGCCGTTGCAGGAACGTGCCAAGGTTAAGGCTCGCCAGGGTGTGCGTTATCACACGCTGGGAGGCACCATGGTGGCAGACCCGAACACCATGCAGCCGGTGCCTAAAGACGGCAAGACCATCGGTGAGATCTTCCTGCGCGGCAACACCGTAATGAAGGGCTACCTGAAGAATCCCAAAGCCACCGAAGAAGCCTTCCGGGGCGGCTGGTTCCACACCGGAGACCTGGCGGTCTGGCACGAAGACGGTTACATGGAAATCAAGGATCGTCTGAAAGACATCATTATTTCCGGGGGTGAGAACATTTCCACCATCGAAGTGGAAGACACGCTGTATCGTCACCCGGCGGTGATGGAAGCGGCGGTGGTGGCCCGTCCGGACGAAAAATGGGGCGAAACACCCTGTGCCTTCGTTACCCTGAAACCGGAGGCCGGCGATGTCTCCGAGGAAGACATCATCAACTTTTGCCGGGAGCATCTGGCCCGGTTCAAGGTGCCGAAGACCGTGGTCTTCACCGACCTGCCAAAGACCTCAACGGGCAAAATCCAGAAGTTCGTACTGAGGGACCAGGCCAAAGAGCTGAACTGATTCCTTGAACGGCTGCGCCGCTGGCGC
Organism: Marinobacter sp. bablab_jr008; assembly: GCF_016464145.1. Lineage (NCBI taxonomy): Bacteria > Pseudomonadati > Pseudomonadota > Gammaproteobacteria > Pseudomonadales > Marinobacteraceae > Marinobacter > Marinobacter sp. bablab_jr008. Next base: position 127,182 of record NZ_JACDWW010000077.1, on the reverse strand, counting down.
AGCCAACCTCTCCACAAAAACAACACAGGCTGGCATCTGAAATACGGTGTCTGGAGGTATCGTTATGCAAATGTTCCACAGAAAGAATGGTGAAGAGCAGCCGTACTGGCCTGCTGGTCCCTTTAAAGTCCGACTGCCGTTTGTCCATTACCGCTGGGAATTCGCGGAGATGGTGCAGGCGTTGATCATGTTTGTGGTCAGTCTGGCCATGATTCCGCTGCTGGAAAAATATCTCGGTGTTCCCTACGACGTGGCCCTGGCTTACGTGGTGATCTGCGGTATCGGCTTTATGCTGCCAGCCTTGCTGGGTGTGCCTCTGGTGCCCGGCTGGATTACCCCGGGTATTCCGGTGGTGCTGCTGTTCCTTTCCGATTATGAACCCGGCCCTGAGGCCATCCAGGCGCTGTTTGCATTGCAGTTCCTGGTGTTCCTGATCTTTCTGATTCTGGGCGTGACCCGTCTGGGCAGCAAACTGGTTAACTGGATTCCGCGCTCGATGAAGGGCGGTATCATTATTGGTGCCGGTATTGCGGCATTGATGGGTGAAATCGAGGCCGGCGGCCGCCTGGCCAACACGCCGATCTCCCTGATCGTGGGTGGTCTGGTGTGTCTGTATCTGATGTTCTCGGTCTCGTTCAAAGGCTTTGTCGACAAGAACGTGCTGGCCCGCAAGATTGCCAACTACGGCATGGTGCCGGGCATGGTGGTGGCCATTCTGGTGGGCTTTGCCACCGGCGAATACGATGTGCCGAACGTGGAGTGGGGGATCACCAAGCCGGCGTTCGACCAGTTGTGGAACTACCTGCCGTTTAGCGTTGGTTTCCCGGATCTGAATGTATTTCTGTATGCGATTCCGACCGCAGTCATTGCCTACGTCATTGCCTTCGGTGACATCGTGGTGGGTCAGTCCCTGATGAATCGTGTCGACCACCTGCGCAAAGACGAAGACATCGACAACAGCGTGGACCGTGTGCACCTGGTGACCGCTATCCGTAACGGCGGCCACGCATTCTTCGCGCCATACCCTGGCCTGGCTGGCCCGATCTGGACGGCGGTGACCGCCACCATGGCCGAGCGCTACAAGTACGGCCGTAATGCCATGGATTCCATCTACAGCGGTGGTGGCACCTTCTGGATTACAGGCTTTATCGCACTGTTTGTGCTGCCGCTGGTGAGCTTCTTCCAGCCGGTGCTGCCGATTGCGCTGTCGCTGACACTGCTGCTGACCGGCTATATCTGCCTGATGGTGGGTCTGGAACAGCTGGAGAACAACACCGAGCGCGGTATCGCCGGTACCATGGGTGTGGTACTTGCGGTCTACGGCGCAGGCTGGGGCCTGGCCACCGGTGCGGTGTTGTATTTCCTGATTGAGCGCACTCACATTCTCGGCTTTACCCCAGATCCGGAAGCACCGGGTGTGGAGCCGGTTAAAGAGCACTGAACCTGATGCCGCTGTGTTCGGCGGCGGCATCTACCCACTGTGTGTCCTTGGGAGGCCTGAGCGCCTCCCTTTTTTGTTTCTGGTCGGGGTTCTGACAAGTTGTCATATTGTGACAAAGCGTCTTTTATTCTTGAGGTATGCCTTCCGGTTTGCGGTTACCTGGGGGTAAACTGGTTCCGTTGGTTAAAAATTACCCGCAGTCAAACTCCCGATAACAACAAACAGACCACAGGAGGCTGCCATGACGATCAGCTCCACCCCCGATGGTGTCACGGTCAAACCCCGGCACCTGCGGTTCGATGTTCGTACCGAACTGAGAACGCTCTGGCATGGTAACGATGCCTTTCGAACGGCCTTTTTCAATGCCTTGTCCCTGCAGTTTCCGGATGGCGAGCAACAGTTTATCAACGCAGTCCGGCTCTACCGGGATCAGATTACCGATCCCAAGTTGAAGGAGGAGATCAAGGGCTTTATCGGCCAGGAGGCTCTGCATAGTCGCGAGCATAAGGAATACAACGAGGCTCTGAAAGCCCGGGGCTACGATATTGATGCCCTGGACGAACGGTTCCGCAAACATATGGAGTGGGTCGGGCGCCTGCCGCCGAGTCGGCAGCTGGCCGGGACTTGTGGTGCTGAGCACTACACGGCCGTTCTGGCCAACGCCATTCTCAGTCACCCGGAGTGGATGGAAGGGGCGACTCCAACCATGAAGAGGCTGTGGCGCTGGCATGCCATTGAGGAAACCGAACACAAGTCGGTGGCCTTCGACGTATACCGTGCCTGTATTGGCAATGACAAGCTTCGCCGGATCGTGTTCCTGTTCGTAACCTGGAATTTCTTCCGCTACACCTTCCTTAATACCTGCAGCCTTCTGAAAACCGACGGCAAGCTCTGGAGCCTGAGAACCTGGTTGGGCGGGCTGAATTTCCTGTGGGGAAAACCGGGGGTTCTGCGCAAGTGCCTGCCGGATTTTCTGGCCTATTTCCGGCGGGATTTCCACCCGTGGCAGCAGGACAATCGCGGTTTGCTGGAAGCCAATCTGAGGGAACTGGAAGCCTGATCCGGTTCCCGGTTTGCTGAAATTTTCATCAGCCTGTGTAACACTGGGGCGCTGCAAAATAATCATAAAAAAGGGCGCTCCCGCCAGAGGACACGCCCGAATCCGGAGACATTCAGCATGCGAGTTGGTCTGATCGTTGATAGCGCCTGTGATCTACCCTATGAATTCGCCCGCAAACACGACCTGTTTGTGCTGCCCGTCACGGCCATAATTGATGGCCAGACCTACATCGATAACCACGATCCTGTCCGTACCCAGGAGTTCTATCAGAGCGGCCTGCTCGATAAGGGGCACCAGGCGGAAACGGAGGCGTTCAGCGCCGAGCAGATTCATGATCTTTTCATGGAAAAAATTGTCACCGAATTTGATGTCGCCATCTGCGAAACTGTTACCCGCAGCCGGAGCCTGATTTACCAGAACGCATCTGAAGCCATGAACTCTGTGATGGCGCATTATGAAGAGGCGCGCAAGGCTGCAGGCCGGGATGGCAAATTTTCCATGCGGGTGATCGACAGCAAACAGATCTTTGCCGGCCAGGGGCTGTTGGCGGCTCACACGCTGAAGCTGATTGGCCAGAAAGTATCGAAGAATGCGCTTCGCCATGAAGTGGAAACCTTCACCGACAAAATCTACACCTGTGTCATTCCCCGGGATCTGCATTACATCCGTGAACGCGCCCGGCGCCGAGGTGACAAAAGCGTGTCTGCGGTGGCGGCTTTCCTGGGTAAGGCGCTGAACATCATCCCGGTGATTTTCGGGCAGGGTGTGGAAGGCAAACCGGTTGCCAAGACCCGTAACTTCGACATGGCTGTAGAGAAGGTGATGAATTACGCGGTCGCCCGGGTGGAAGCGGGTTTGCTGACGCCGTATGTCAGCCTTTCCTGTGGCCTGAGCTGGACCGAGATCGAGGATCTGCCGGGCCTGAATCGCCTTCGAGACGCGTGTGAGCAGAACGGCGTTGAGCTGTTGTTGTCCCAGATGGGTATTACCAGTGCCATTTATGTGGGGCCGGGCAGTATCTGCCTGGCGTTGGCCGCGGAGCCTCACGAGTTCAGTGATTTTCAGTAAATCGAACGGGCCGGTCGCCAGACTGGCCCTGTATCACGCCTGAAGGTGTAGTTCGGGCAAACCCGCCTTACCCCGGAACGTGTTAGCCTCTTTGCCAGACAAGAAAACCTGGCAAAGGAAAACAGGCTTATGACCGAGACCACCTCAACCCTGGCGGACCAATTACTTGAAGCCCACGTTCGGCACGAGCTGAATGCCCTGAAAGGCGCCAAACTGAAAAAGTTCCTGCATCAGGAAGTGGACGAACTGCTGGAGTATGCCAATAGCGTGACCCTGGAGCGTGTGGTTAGTGCCGAGCAGATTATGGGCCTGATCCGGCGGGTGGTGGTGAGCATGGAGCTGGATGCCGGCATTCCGGAGTTGGCAGCGAACCTGGCAACCGAAGTGTTGAAGGCCCCGGTTCAGAGCCAGACCAGACTGGGCGATATTCTGTCCCGTGAGCAGGCCAGTGCGTTTGTTGAGGAAGCCCTGGAGTTGCGCCATCAGCGGGAACGGGTGATCAGTGAGATTATGGCTCACCCGGTTTATCAGGAGCTGGTGTCGAATGTGGTCTATCACGGCCTGGTGAACTACCTCTACGAGGATAATCTGATTACCCGCTCAGTACCCGGGGTGGGCTCGATGATGAAGTTCGGCAAGAAAATGGCTAACAAGGCGGTGCCGGGGCTGGATGAGACCTTTGAACGCCGCATCAAGGCCTGGCTTTCGGACAGCCTGCCGAGCCTGATTGCCCGAAGTGAGCAGTTCCTGCACAAGGCTTTGAGTGATGACGAGCTGCGTGACACTGTCATGGCGGCCTGGGTGTCTCTCGAAGACCGAACCATCGAGGATCTGCAGGACGGACTGGGTGATGTTCAGCTGCAGGAATTTGTGGTGCTGGGCTATGACTTCTGGCTGCATTTCCGCCAGACCCCGTATTTTGAGGGCTGCGTTCAGGCAGTAGTGGAGGGGTTGTATGCCCGTTATGGTAACCAACCGGTGATGAACCTGCTCGCGGATATCGGCGTCACGCGGGAAGTGATTGTCACGGAACTTGAAGCGGTGGGCTTGCCGCTGGTGGATCTGCTCCGGCAGGAGGGCTATCTGGAAGCGTTGTTGCGGCGCAGGCTGGAACCGTTCTATCGTTCGGCGGCGACGAAAAAGCTGCTGGCGGCCGCTGGCTGAAACGCATCAGGGCCAATCAAAAAAGGCCGGAGGTGATGCCTTCGGCCTTTTTCGTTTGCGCTCGGCCTGGCCTCAGCGCTCCAGGTACTTGAGTTTGTCGGGCTTACCGTCCCACTCTTCGGCATCTGGCAGCGGGTCTTTCTTTTCAGTGATGTTGGGCCACTTGCCGGCCAGCTCTGCGTTGATTTCAACAAAGGCTTCCTGGCCTGCCGGCAGCTCGTCTTCCGAGAAGATGGCCTCGGCCGGGCACTCTGGCTCGCACAGGGCGCAGTCAATGCACTCGTCCGGGTCGATGACCAGAAAGTTGGGGCCTTCGTAGAAGCAGTCCACGGGGCAGACTTCCACGCAGTCGGTGTATTTACACTTGATGCAGTTATCAGTAACGATAAACGCCATAGTCAGATCCCTGGTTCGTAGAAGATTCAGTCTCATCAGGAGCCTGTCAGTTACCCGGCCCCGTTTATAATTTGGAGCGATATTGTAGGGAGCCCCCCACACTGCCGCAAGCGTTGGCCTGCTATATCGTTATTACCCAGATCAAGTTTGGCGCAGAATGCTGTTATTTTGCCAGTAACTCCTTGAGTTCATAAAGCTGGTTCAGGGCGTCTCTAGGGGTAATGCCGTCCAGATCGAGCTTCTCCAGAGCCTGTTCCACTACACTCGGCTCGGCCACGGCAAACATGTCGCCCTGGTACACTGCATCCACACTGGCGGTCTTAGCCGCAGATGGCGTAGCCGGTTCCGGCTCATTAACGCTCACGGGCGCCGGCGACGGGTTGCTGCCTGCTTCCAGGCCTTCCAGATGCGCCAGCTGGGTTTTGGCGTTGCGGATCACATCCTGGGGTACACCGGCCAGTTTTGCCACCTGCAGCCCGTAACTCTGGCTTGCCGGGCCATCGTGCACATTGTGCAGAAACACGATGGAGTCGTCGTGCTCGGTGGCGGTCAGGTGCACGTTAACCGCATGTTCGAGGTCATCGGCCAACTGGGTCAGCTCGAAGTAGTGGGTGGCGAACAGGGTGTAACACCGGATGTTCTTTGCCAGGTGCTCGGCCGTGGCCCAGGCCAGCGAAAGGCCATCGAAGGTGCTGGTGCCGCGGCCCACTTCATCCATCAACACCAGGCTGTGTTCGGTGGCATTGTGCAGGATATTGGCGGTTTCAGTCATTTCCACCATGAAGGTGGAGCGGCCACCGGCTATGTCATCCGAGGAGCCCATGCGAGTGAATATCCTGTCCACCGGGCCAAGCACGGCGCGGTTGGCAGGCACGAAGCTACCGGTGTAAGCCAGCAGGGCAATCAGGGCGGCCTGGCGCATGTAGGTGGACTTACCGCCCATGTTCGGGCCGGTGATCACCAGCATGCGGCGTCTGGTATCCATCAACAGGTTGTTGGGCACAAACGGCTCGTCGAGCAGCTGCTCCACCACCGGGTGCCGACCTTCCTCCACATCAAATCCTGGCTGGTCGGTAAATTCCGGCGCGGTGAAGCGCAGGGAAGTGGCTCGTTCGGCGAAGTTGCTCAGCACGTCAAGTTCGGCCAGGGCCTGGGCGGCGTCCTGTAGCGGGGCCAGCTGTTCGGCCACGGTTTCGAGGACATCGTCGTACAGGCCTTTTTCCCGGGCCAGGGCACGGCTTTTGGCGCTCAGTGCCTTGTCCTCAAACTCTTTCAGTTCCGGGGTGATGAAACGTTCGGCGTTTTTCAGGGTCTGGCGGCGGATATAGTCCACCGGCGCCTGGTCAGACTGCGCCCGGCTGATTTCGATGTAATAACCATGCACCCGGTTGTACCCCACTTTCAGGGTGGAAATGCCGGTGCGTTCACGCTCCCGGGTTTCCACATCCAGCAGGTACTGGCCGGCGTTTTCACTGATGTTGCGGAGTTCATCCAATTCTTCGTCGAAGCCTTCGGCAATCACACCGCCATCACGAATCACCACGGGCGGGTTGTCGATGATGGCGCGTTCCAGCAGGTCGGCCAGTTCCGGGTATTCACCGATGACGGTGGCCAGCTTCACGACATGGTGTGAGTTGACCGGTTTCAGTGCCTCCTGCAGTTCTGGCAGGGCATGAAAAGCGTCGCGCAGGCGCGCAAGGTCCCTGGGGCGGGCAGAACGCAGGGCAACCCGGGCCAGAATCCGTTCGATATCACCCACCCGTTTCAGCAGATCGTGCACCGGCTCATAGTGGAAACCGTCCAGCAGCGCAGATACTGCCTGCTGGCGCTGGCGCACGCGCTCAACATCCCGAAGTGGACGGTTCAGCCAGCGTCGGAGCTCCCGGGCTCCCATGGCGGTGGCGGTGCGGTCCATCACCCAGGCCAGGGTGTGTTGTTGGCCACCCATCAGGTTGGTGTCGATTTCCAGGTTCCGGCGGCTGGCGGCATCCAGTATCACGGCGTCTTCCCGGCGTTCGCGGGTCAGTTTTCGGATATGTGGCAGTGCTGTGCGCTGGGTCTCCTTGGCGTATTGCAGCAGGCAGCCGGCAGCGCAAACGGCCAGGGTCAGGTCTTCGCAGCCAAAGCCGGTGAGATCGCGTACCTGCAACTGCTGGGTGATCACCCGGAGGGCGGTGTCCGATTCAAACAGCCAGGGGCCCTGGCGGCGTACGCCGGTGAAACCCTCAAGGATGTCGGTATAGGGAAAATCCTCGCTGATCAGGATTTCAGCGGGTCGCAGGCGCTGAAGCTCACCCTGCAGGGCTTCAAGGCTCTCCAGTTCCGACACCGCGAACCGGCCGCTGGAAATATCCAGTGAGGCAAAACCGAACTGCTCTTTGTGATGGTAGATGGCTGCCAGCAGGTTATCGCGGCGGTCTTCCAGAAACGCCTCGTCACTCAGTGTGCCGGGAGTGACAATGCGCACGACCTTGCGTTCCACCGGGCCCTTGCTGGTGGCAGGATCTCCAATCTGCTCGCAGATAGCGATGGACTGGCCCGCGCGAACCATGCGGGCAATGTAGCCTTCGGCCGAATGGAAGGGTACCCCTGCCATGGGAATCGGATTACCTCCGGACTGGCCACGTGCGGTCAGGGTAATGTCCAGCAACTCTGCGGCTTTTTTAGCGTCGTCGTAAAACAGCTCGTAGAAGTCCCCCATGCGGTAGAACACCATCTCGTTCGGGTGTTCTCCCTTGATTTTCAGGTACTGCTGCATCATCGGGGTGTGCTTGGACAGGTCCGTCATAGTTCCTCAATTCTTCCGGGTAAACATCGGCAAGGGTGGTGGCACGCCGTTCGGGATACCAAAACCCGCGATGGTACCACGGTCCGGAGGTGTCGGCAGCCGGTCAGTCACTCAGGGCATCATCAGTCCGGGATAGTCTGTCGCCAGCCTTTGCAGGTCAGCCGGTTCGTCGACGTCGTTCAGGGTTTCGCTCTCCGCCAGCCGCCACCCCAGGGCCGCCAGACGCTGTCGGGTGATGGCGGCCACCTGTTCGGTACTCCAGGGTATATCCGTGAAGAGGGTCGGGCTGAAACGCCGGAGCCCCAGCAGGGCATAGCCGCCGTCGGCGACCGGACAAAGGCAGGCATCGTGGTTCAGGAGGTCGCCGGCCATTTGCCTGAGTCGGTTGGCGTCAAGATCCGGGCAGTCTGTTCCGATCAGGATCACCGGTAAGCCGGCTGTCAGGGCATGTCTGGCGGCTTCCGCCATGCGATGGCCCAGGTCACCTTCAGCCTGGGAAGACAGGATGGCTCGGTCCCCAAGGTCCAACTGTTGCCAGTATTCTGCCGCAGGATCCGGGCTGACACAGAGCTCCACCGGGCCGATATTGGCGTCGAGGGCCTGCGCTAGAGTGTGCCGCAGCATGCGGTCTGCCAGCCGGGCGGCACCGGCCTCGCCCAACGCCGGGATCAGGCGGGTTTTTGCCTTTCCAGGTCGGGGTTCTTTGGCGATAACAATAATACGTGTCTGGTTCATCGGTAACGGGCTGCCAGTTGGTCTGCGGGAACGCCGCGCCAATAGGCCCAGCGCAACTGCCACATTAAAAAGATCGTCCGCCAGCCGCCGCGCTGGTCCCAGCGCCGGCCGGAGGTGACCACTCTGTCACTCAGACACACCGGGGGCGTGATGTGTTTCAGGCGTTTGCAGATTTCCACATCTTCCATCAGTGGTTGTTCCGGAAAGCCTCCGACCTGCTCGAACAGGGTTCGAGTCATAAACAGGGCCTGATCGCCCGTGGCGATGCCGGTCAGTCTTGAGCGCAGGTTCATCATGGCGCCAACGATCGGCAACAGGCGGGAACGGCCGTCGATACGAACATCAAAACGGCCCCAGCTGGTTTCTGAGCGTGCCAGGTGAGTCATTACTTGCGTGTCCGCATGCTCCGGCAACCGGGTGTCCGAGTGCAGGAATATCAGGAAAGGCGATTGGCTGCTGCGTGCTCCAGCATTCATCTGGGTTGCGCGTCCGCGGGCAGAGCGAATCAGGGGAAACCCCCTCGCTTCAATGAGACTGTCCGATTTGTCGTCGCTGCCGCCATCCACCACAATGATTTCGGCGCCCCGCTGACGCCAGATTTCCAGGTGGCTCAGCAGTGATTCGATACCGTCGATCTCGTTGAGAACGGGGACGATGATCGCCATCCGGGGATCTTCTTCGCGTATTGGGTGTCGCAACATGGATTTTGGTGGCCTCCTGAGAGGAGCATATCAGAGCTCGGGGTGGTGAGCATGGCAGGCGGGAGATGAGGTTATGAAACGACTGGTTTTGCTGGGTGCCGGCCACGCTCACATGGTGGCGTTGCGTCAGTTCGCGCGCGAGCCGTTGCCGGAAGCTGAGCTGGTGGTGGTGTCACCGTCCCGGTGGCAGTACTACTCCGGGATGATCCCGGGCTGGCTGGCCGGGCACTATCGCTTCGATCAGTGTCGTGTCCTGGTCGAGCCCACGGTGATCGCCGCCGGTGGCAGGCTGGTGCTCGATCGGGCTGTTGAATTGCGGGCAGCCGAGCAGGAGGTCGTGTTGGCAAGTGGTGAACGGGTGCCCTACGATCTGCTCTCTGTCGATGTTGGATCGGCCAGTGACAGTGCCGTGCTGAACGAGCCGGACAGCATGATCCTCGGTGTTAAGCCCGTCGAACGATTTGCTGAAGACTGGCCGGCAACCGAAAGATCCCTGCGCGCCAGAGCGCGCCCGCGCATTGTTGTTCTTGGTGGAGGCGCTGGAGGTGCGGAGATCGCTATGGCCCTGGCCCGGCGATCAGCGGACTGCGACCAGGCGGGCGTTGTTCTGGTGGCCGGCAGCAATGGTGTAGTGCCGGGCTTTCGTCCCCGCTTTCGCCGCCTGGTGCGGCGGGCGCTGATGCGCTGCGGTGTCGAGATTGTTGAGGAGTATGGCGAACCGGTGGTTGATGGGGTCCGGTTGGCTGGTGGGCGACGAATGCGGGCCGATGCGGTTCTGGTATCTACCGGTGGCAGGGCTCTGCCCTTTCTGGAAGCCAGCGGCCTGGCCGTAGACGAAGCCGGTTTTGTCAGGGTAGACGCCAGCCATCGCAGCACGTCTCACCACAATGTGTTTGTGGCCGGAGATGCCTGTAGCCGGGTTGACCAACGGCTGGACCGTTCCGGGGTACACGCGGTTCGTGCCGGGCCGATACTGGCCCGCAATCTTGCGGCTGCGACATCGGGTAAACCGTTGGTGCGTTTCTATCCGCGCAGGTTTTCGTTGTACCTGTTGGCGGCGGGAGACTGCACGGCGATTGGTAGTTATGGCCCCTTGACGTTTTCGGGCGCCTGGGTCTGGAAGTGGAAAGACCGCATTGATCGCGGATTTGTTGACAGTTTTCCCGGAGCCTGAGACTGGCGACGGGCATTATAGGAAACGGGAGAACCGTATGAATGTGACCGACGGACAATTGGCCAAGGCTGGTGACGCGCTGGCGGCGGCGCTTGAGCGCAGGCGGATGACCATCGCTACCGCTGAAAGCTGCACCGGTGGCTGGGTGGCCAAGGTGCTGACTGACCGGGCGGGTTCGTCCGCCTATGTTATGGCGGGTCTGGTGACCTACAGTAACGCCGCGAAGCAGGCCATCCTTGGCGTACAAGCTGATACTCTGGAGCAGTGCGGGGCGGTCAGTGAACCGGTGGTGCGACAGATGGTGACAGGTGCCATACGTGCCACAGGCGTGGATATCGCTGTCGCTGTCAGCGGTGTTGCCGGGCCGGGTGGGGGTAGTGCAGACAAGCCGGTTGGTACGGTCTGGTTTGCCTGGGGCAGCCGGGCTGACAACACCGAAGCCCGGGTAGCGCATTTCGATGGCGATCGGGATCAGGTGCGACGGCAGTCGGTTTTGTATGTATTAGAAGGAGTTACCGGATTTGTCGAAACCCTGTGAGGATTTTCACCTTTCCGGGGGTTGGTCTCCTTCTGGCCATATGTTTTAATACTGTTCAAATATACAGGAAAACACTGGATGGCTATTCAGGTTTTCTCCGGATTCTGCCGCATTGGCCAACAAGGTTGAGCGGCCCTGGTAACGAGGGTTTGCAAGAATGGAAGATAACCGCAAGAAAGCACTCGGCGCAGCGTTGAGCCAGATCGAACGTCAGTTCGGTAAAGGTGCTGTAATGAAGATGGGCGACCAGCCCCGTGAGGCGATTCCTGCCGTATCCACCGGCTCCCTTGGGCTGGATGTTGCTCTGGGCATTGGTGGTCTTCCTTACGGCCGGATCGTTGAGATTTACGGCCCGGAGAGCTCCGGTAAAACCACGCTGACTCTGCAGGTTATCGCGGAAGCGCAAAAACAGGGTAAAACCTGTGCCTTTGTGGATGCCGAGCACGCACTGGACCCGGTTTATGCGGAAAAGCTGGGTGTTAACGTTGATGAGCTGCTGGTTTCCCAGCCGGATACCGGTGAGCAGGCGCTGGAAATTGCCGACATGCTCGTGCGCTCGAACGCGGTGGACGTGATCATAGTCGATTCGGTAGCGGCCCTGACCCCGAAAGCGGAAATCGAAGGCGAGATGGGCGACAGCCACGTGGGTCTTCAGGCTCGCCTGATGTCACAGGCACTGCGCAAGCTTACCGGTAATGTGAAGCACGCCAATTGCCTGATGGTGTTCATCAACCAGATCCGTATGAAGATTGGTGTTATGTTCGGTAGCCCCGAGACCACCACCGGTGGTAACGCCCTGAAATTCTATTCCTCTGTGCGTCTGGATATTCGCCGTATCGGTTCGGTGAAAGACGGCGACGAGGTGGTGGGCAACGAAACCCGCGTAAAAGTCGTCAAGAACAAGGTGTCGCCTCCGTTCCGGCAGGCGGAGTTCCAGATCATGTACGGCAAGGGCATCTACCACATGGCGGAAGTGCTCGACATGGGCGTGAAAGAAGGCTTTGTGGACAAATCCGGCGCCTGGTACGCCTATAACGGCGACAAAATCGGCCAGGGCAAAGCAAACGCTTGTAAGTTCCTGGAAGAGAACCTGGATATCGCCAATGAAATCGAGGCTAAAGTGCGTGACAAGCTGATGCCCAAGCCGGTCAAGAAAGAGACGGCGGAGGCTCCTGCTGAAGCCAATGGCGAACTGCTATAAATTCTAAAAAGAGAAAGATAGGGAGGCGTGACATGAAGCGACTGCTAATTGTGGCTCATGCCCCGTCTCCGAATACCCTGAGATTACGGAGCGCCATCGAAAATGGCGCTCGTAATCCGGACATCGAAGCGGTAGAGGTGGTGGTAAAGGCGCCTCTCGAAGCTGGCCCCGAAGACATCCTCGCATGCGACGCCATCATCCTGGGCACCACGGAAAACCTCGGCTACATGTCTGGCGCCCTGAAAGACTTTTTCGACCGCAGCTACTATCCCTGCCTGGAGAAAACCCAGGGCCTGCCTTTTGCCTTTTATATCCGTGCCGGCCATGATGGTACCGGGACCCGCCGAGCTATTGAGACCATAACCACAGGGCTGCGCTGGAAGCTGGTGCAGGATGCACTGGTATGCCGGGGTGAATTCCGGCCCGAGTTTGAAGGGCAGTGTTACGAGTTGGGTATGGCAGTGGCGGCCAGCCTTGACGCCGGCCTGATTTGATCAACTGGCGTAGCGGTTGTAGAAGCCTTCAATACGGGACAGTGCGTTGTCCATCGTTCGTGAGTAGGCATTTTTGTCCAGGCAATAGGCAAACTGCAGACTGACCCGATATCCCGCCTGGTAGGGCTGGCAGGCGATAACCCGGGCGCCGACCCGGGATTCACTGATGTACTTGCCCTCGATATCAAGAAACAGTCGCACACCTACATCCACCGGTCGTGGGCAGAGAACCGCCATACCATAGCGGTTCATGTCCAGGCAGGTAACTGCCACAGGCTGTTTGCCACGGCCGAAGAAACCGCGCTCACGCAGTTGAACCCTCAGGCAGGACGCCGGAAAACGATCCTTGATGCGGCGATCTGCGGAATTATTCGTCATGTTTTCAGTCATCACGTGTCTTGTACTTGTTGTGGCCGGATTCCGTCCGGGAGATGAAGTGTAGTAATCGACGGCTTGCATGAAAAATGACCACGGCCGGATTTGTGACCAAGTTGGCACTTGCGGTCGGCTCTGGCCCCTTTCGATAAAACCGGACGAGGTACGCGACAGACCCGGCCCCAGGCACTACAATGGCGGGCCTGAAATCCGACAAAACTGACCGTTACGGGAAGCCAATTTGAAGTCTCTGCCCCTGCATCAGCTGTATAAAGCCTGCGTCCTCAAAGACCTGCCATTCAAGACCACAAGGCAACTTGAGCCCCTGGCCGAAATCGTGGGCCAGAACCGTGCCCAGGAGGCCGTGCGCTTTGCCCTGGCCATGCCCCATGGCGGCTACAACGTCTATGCCGTGGGTCGGAATGGGCTGGGCAAGCGAACCATGATGCTGCGTTACCTTGAGCATCATGTGGACACGCTGCAGCAAAGCCATGACTGGTGTTATGTCGCCAACTTCGAGGAACCGCGTAATCCCAAGCTGTTGCAGCTGCCGGGAGGTATGGGGACCCAGCTGAAGCAGGACATGGAAAAGCTGATGACCCGGCTGGTGAAAACGATCCCCCAGACTTTTGACAGCGACAGCTTTCTGGAACGCTCGGAGCAGTTGAAGAATGATTACGGCAAGAGGCAGGAAGATGAGCTGGCCAAAGTGGCTGCCCAGGCCAAACGGAAAAAGGTAAGCCTGACGGTAACCACCCCCGGTGGCTATCGCCTGGTCGCCATGAACGGCGACGAGCCTCACACGGCGGAAAGTTTCCAGGCTCTGACCGAGGAGCAGCGGGACAAGTTTGAGGACTCGATCAACAAGCTTGAGAAGAAGTTGCGCCAGGCGTTGCGGAAAATGGCGGACTGGGAACAGGAATATGCCGACAAACAGCAGGCTCTGAACCAGGAGACCCTAGAGGGTATCTCCGGCCATCAGATTGACGAGCTGGTGGAGAAATACCGTGAACAGCCCGATGTGGTTACATACCTGGAGGCGGTTCGCAAAGACCTGGTGGATAACCTGGATATCTTCCTGGAAGACGACGAGGAGCAGGCTGCCATTGCCTGGGCCGCACTGGACAAGAGAATGCCCCGGCGCTACCTCATCAATGTGCTGGTGCATCAGAAAACCAATGAAGTACCGGTGGTGGTGGAAGATAATCCCACCTATCACAATCTGTTCGGCTATGTGGAAAACGTGACCTACAAGGGCACGGTCTTTACCGACTTCTCTCTGATTCGGGCCGGAAGCCTGCACCGGGCCAACGGTGGCTATCTGCTGATGGACGCCATCAAGGTGCTGGAGCAGCCGTTCGTATGGGATGGTCTGAAGCGCGCATTGCGATCAAAATCTATCCAGATCAACTCCCTGGAGCGGGAGCTGACCCTGTCCGGCACCATTTCCATCGAGCCGGAGGCGGTTCCTCTGAACGTCAAGATTGTGTTGTTCGGCGATCGGGAAACCTGGATGCTGCTGCAGGAATACGATTCCGAGTTTGCCGAGCTGTTCCGGGTAACGGCGGATTTCGAAAACGAGATGTACCGCACCGAAGAGAGCCAGTTGCTGTACGCCAAGTTCATCTCCAGCCTTGTGGTTGAGAAGAAGCTGTTGCATTGCACCAACAAGGCGGTGGCTCGCATTATCGAGCATAGTGCCCGCATGGCTGACCATCAGGACAGGCTGTCGTTGCATGCCGCCGACATCGCCAACCTGTTGCGAGAGTCGGATTTCTGGGCCCGCCAGGCTGGTGCCAAGCTGATTTCTGAGGTACATGTGGAACGTGCGCTGGAGAGCGCCCGTTACCGCAGCAGTCGCATCCGTGATCAGTTCTATGATTCCATCCGGGACGGTTCCACTCTGGTGACCACCACGGGCACCTGCGTAGGTCAGGTAAACGCGCTTTCGGTATTGTCCACCGGTGGCTTCGAGTTTGGTTTGTCCAATCGTGTGACCGCAAGCTGCTACTATGGAGATGGCGGAGTCATGGACATTGAGCGCGATGTGAAGCTGGGAGGCAATATCCACTCCAAGGGCGTGATGATTCTGAGTTCCTGGCTGGCCTCTCATTTTGCCGTGAACGATCCCATGCACCTGTCTGCCAGCCTGACCTTTGAGCAGAACTATGGCGAGGTGGATGGCGACAGTGCCTCGTTGGCGGAACTCTGTGCGCTGATTTCGGCCTTGTCCGGCATTCCGGTGCGGCAGGATCTGGCCATTACCGGCTCTGTTAATCAGTTTGGCGAGGTTCAGCCGATTGGTGGTGTGAACGAAAAGGTGGAAGGCTTCTATGCCACCTGTGAGCTTAAAGGTGGTCTGACCGGCAGCCAGGGTGTCATCATTCCAACCACCAATGTCCAGAACCTGATGTTGGACAGCGAAGTGGTGCAGGCGGCCCGGGCAGGGCGGTTTGCCGTGTACCCGGTTGCCCGGGTGGAAGAGGCGATTACACTGTTACTGGGCAAGCCGGCGGGCAAAGCCGATGAGAAAGGCAGGTACCCCAAGCAGAGTGTTTTTGGCATTATTCAGCAACGGCTCGAAAAAATGCGCGAGCATGAGCGGCAGGAGCACGCCCGGGACGATCATAAAGATCCGTCCATTCACTGACCGGCACCATAATAAAACGGACAGGAGAGTACAGATCCATGACTGAGATCCAGCAAACTGTGTACGTGGTAGAGGACGATGAAGCCGTTCGTGATTCACTGGAGTTGTTGTTGAAATCCGATAGCAAGCCGGTGAAAACCTACGAAAGCGCCAATGCCTTTCTGAAGGACTATTCCGACAAGATGGCCGGCTGCATCGTGCTGGATATCCGTATGCCCGGGATGGATGGCATGGAGCTTCAGAAGAAGCTTAACGACAAGCATTCGATCCTGCCCATTATCTTTGTGACCGGCCATGGCGATGTGCCGATGGCGGTGGACGCCATGAAAGAGGGCGCCGTGGATTTCATCCAGAAGCCCTACCGTGAAGAGGCTCTGCTGGAGAAGATCGAGGCGGCCCTGGAGCAGGATCAGGAACAGCGTAAATCCCTGGACGAAAAACAGGAAATCATCCGCCGGGTGAAGAGCCTGACGCCCCGCGAGCGGGAAATCATGGACCGCATGATTGCCGGCCAGGCCAACAAGGTCATCGCCATTGAGTTGGAAATCAGCCAGCGTACCGTGGAGATTCACCGTTCCCGCGTAATGCACAAAATGGGCACCCATTCCCTGGCCCATCTGGTACGTATGGTCCTGTCCGTAAAGGACCTTATCGACTAGGACGGCCGGCACCGTCATCATGTCCGAACGTTTTTAACCGGCCGTATTTCTATGACTGAAACTGTCAGTGAGAACTCCGAGGTGACGGTTCTGTTGGTGGACGACAACCCGCAGAACCTGAAGGTCCTCTACGAGACCCTGAAAGACAAAGGCTACCGTTTGCTGATCGCCAACGAAGGCGAGAAAGCACTGGACCTTGCCCACCGACACCACCCTGAAGTCATCCTTCTGGATATCATGATGCCGGAAATGGACGGCTATGAGGTCTGCGAGCGCCTGAAAGCCGACCCGCAAACGGCCGACTGCGCGGTGGTGTTTCTGTCGGCACTGGATGATCTGCAGGCCAAGGTAAAAGGTTTTTCTCTTGGCGGCGCGGATTACATTTCCAAGCCGTTTCAGTCCCAGGAAGTGATTGCGCGGGTGAAAACCCATGCCCAGGTGATTCGCCTTGAGCGTGAATTGCAGGCCCGGAACCGCGAACTCCAGGGTGATCAGGCCCGGATTCTCAATTCCATCAGCGAGGGCATCTACGGCCTCGACGAGAATGGCATCATTGAATTCGCCAATCCCGCTGCGGGCATGATCATGGGCTGCCCGGTTGAAGACCTGATCGGCAAGAGCTTTTTTGATCTGCATTTTTCCACCGCGTCAGATTCGGAAGACAACCTGCCGGTAATGGCTACCTGCCGGCAAGGCGTGGCCGAGAACCAGCGCGATATCCGTATGCTACGGGCCGACGGTTCCGGTTTCCCCGCGGAGTATCGCTCAACGCCAAAGCTGGATGACGAAGAACTCCACGGCGCGGTGGTGGTGTTCCGGGATATCACTACCGAGCTGGAAAACGAGCAGGCACTGGAGGATGCCCGGGCCATGGTTCAGGAGCAGCGGGATCAGCTGGCCCACACCTCCCGTTTGAGCACCATGGGCGAGATGGCGGCGGGATTTGCCCATGAAGTCAATCAGCCACTGACGGCAATCACCAATTACGCCCGAGTGGCCAAGCGTATGATGGGCAAGGAGCAACCCGACCTGGGTTTGCTGCAGGAAACCCTGGACAAGGTCGAGGCTCAGTCCCATCGCGCCAGCGAAATCATCCGCCGGATCCGGCGATTCATGAAAAAACCCGCCACCGGTAAGGAAATACTCTCGGTTCCCGGTTTGCTGGAGGATACCCGCCAGTTTGCCGAAGTCGACATGCGCAACAACGAAGGTGGCATCGAGGTACAGGTAGAGGATTCGCTGCCGGATGTGCTGGCCGACCCCATACAGGTGCAGCAGGTCGCCCTGAACCTGATACGCAATGCCCTGGAAGCCACCCGCAGTGCCGGCGCGGCAACGCCGGTTGAAGTGAGTGCCCGCCGTTGTGGCGACCACTGTGTCCGGGTTCAGGTGCGGGACCATGGCATCGGAGTCGCCGAAGAGGCCGAAGAGAAACTGTTTCATCCGTTTCATACCACCAAGGACGAGGGTATGGGGATCGGATTGGCCACCTGCCGCTCCCTGATTCAGGCCCAGGGCGGCGAAATCGGATACGAGCGCCCGGACGATGGCGGCGCTTGTTTCTGGTTCACCCTGCCTGTTTCCGGAGCCGAAGGAGAACTCTGCGCTCCGGAGGAATAAGCGCTACAGCCAGTCGATGCGCCCGGTCAGATGCGGGGCATCGCCTTTCGCATTCAGTAACTGGAAATCCCAGCCATCCTTTCCTGTCTGCCAGTTGAGCATCGCGTTTCCCGGCAGCAGCAGGGGTTTCTTGAACTGGCAACTGGCCCGCACCGGGCCATCCTTCCATCCCTTCTGATTCTCCAGCAGCGCCAATGCCCGTGCTTTGCTCCACATGCCATGGGCAATGGCCCGTGGAAAGCCGAAGGCTCTGGCGCTCAGGGCGTGCATGTGGATCGGGTTTCGATCCCCCGAGACTTTGGCGTATTGCCGGCCCAGGTTTTCCGGGGCCTTGATCGCTTCGGAGAATGGGTAGGTTTCCAGCTCCGGTTTCGGTTTGGTGCTGGTTTTACCAGGGCCGTTGGTTATCCGGAACAGGTTGGTACTGACTTCCTCCCAGATCAGGCGCCCTGAGGCCCTCGCTTCCGTCACCAGGTCAAATTCCAGCCCCCGGTCGGTGCGTTGCTGGTTGCCCAGGATAACCCTGAGGTCCAGGTTTTCGCCTGCGGCCAGAGGGCGATGCTGGGTGATGCTGTTTCTCAGATGCACCAGGCCCAGCAACGGCAGCGGGAATGCGGGTTCGGTCAGCAGTTTCAGATGCAGGGGGAACACCAGGATATGCGGCCAGGTCACAGGCAGCCGGGTTCCCGGATGAAAACTGCAGATTTTCAGATAATCACGGAGTGCAGGGGTGTCCGTGGTAACGCCCAGGAGGCTGGCCTCCAGTCTTGGAATCTGCACCGCTTCCGGGTTGTTCGTTCCGGATTTCGGCAGCAGTGCCCTGCCGTACAGAGGCAAGAGGGCAGGAGGCGTGTGGTGATAAACCAGTGGCGCGGACATCGTAGCGTTCTCCTTGGTCGGCCCGGGGCCGGCGTCCATGTGCATGTCTTGATGGCAATGTGGTTTTATTCTGGGCATTGCCAATTTCTGGTACAACTGTGCGTTTGTGGCCTGATATGCTCTAATGTACGACGAAAGTCTGGCAAACCCGGCCAGATCTGGCATTGACCTGGCGTGCTCCGGGCCCTGTCCGGCGGGTCAAAGTAGTAACCAATAAATAAAAAAGCGGGATACTATGCAGGAACTACGTGATGCAGGCGTGATGCTACGCCTGATATACGAGGCGATGAAGCGAAGAGGTATTGATACCGACGCCATCTTCAGCCGCCTTGGCGTTAACGAGCAGTATGTATACACGGATCAGCTTAGGACTCCCCACAGCGCCCAGCTCTATTTCTGGCAGGCGGTGGAGGATGTATCCGGTGACCCCGATGTTGGTTTGCACCTTGGGCCATTGCTCCCCGCCTACAAGGGGCAGGTACTGGAATACCTGTTCCTGAGCAGTCCGACGTTTGGCGAGGGCTTGCGCCGCGCCCAGAATTATCAGCGCTTGCTCAGCGATGCCGCCAACACGGATTTTTTCGTGGCTGGCGATGAAGCCTGCATGGTTCTTGATACCGCCTCAGACGATGTTCGCCGTCTGAAACACTTCAATGAGTGTTTTGTTCAAGGCCTGATTACCTTCTTCAAATCCATTACCGACGGCAATTTCTACCCATCCCGGATTGAGTTCGAGCATGATCGGGAGCAGGGTCAGGACCATGTTCGTGAGGTGTTGGGGTGTGAGGTGGTGTTCGGTGCCGAGGAGAACCGGCTTTATTTCCCCGCCGAATTGCTGTCCCATGCATCGCCTCATGCGGAACCCGAACTGTTGGCCCTGCATGAACGCTTCGCCAGTGAGCAGGTGGCCCGGCTCGAGAAGAAGGACATTGTTGGCCAGGTGGAGCGCATCATCGCGGAATTGCTTGATAGCGGCGAAGTCACGCTTGATGCCGTGGCTGAGCGTTTGGGGATCAAGCCCCGGACCCTGCGAACCCGGCTGACCGAGGCCGAGACCAGTTTTAATCAGGTATTGGCGGATTTCCGCTACCGTCTAGCACGGCAGCTACTGGCCACCACCGATGAATCCATTGATGAAATTGTCTATCTGACCGGCTTTTCAGAACCCAGTACGTTTTATCGGGCGTTCAAGCGCTGGTCTGGCATGACACCGATTGAATACCGCAAGACCGCCCAGGGCAAGGATGCAATGGTTGATGCCATGTAAGTGGCGATTCAGGCAAATCTGAAAAAAGTTTGGCAAAATCGTTGACATAAACGAGGGCCTCTTTATAATGCGCCCTCGTTGTCACAGAGCAGTCGCAAGACAGCTCAGGCAGCTACGCGGAGCGGTAGTTCAGTTGGTTAGAATACCGGCCTGTCACGCCGGGGGTCGCGGGTTCGAGTCCCGTCCGCTCCGCCATTTTTTACCTCCCCTGAAGTCTTCTCAGTTTTTCTTGATCCTCAGAATCTTTCGATGTTCGCCCGGGCTGATGCCATGCCATCGCTGGTATGCCTTGTGAAATGCCGGAGGGTTGGCAAAGCCGAGCAGCCAGGCAATTTCTGCCAGCGAGCTGTCGGTTTCCTTCAAGTAATCCCAGGCCAGTTGTTGGCGGGTAGTGTCCAGTAATTGCCGGAATCCACTGCCTTCTTCGGCCAGCTGTCGTTGCAGTGTCCAGGGCGTCAGGCCCATTTTTGCGGCCAGAACGTCCACCGACACCTTGCCACCCACCAGTAATGGCGCCATGTGATGGCGGGCGCGATCGGTAATTCTCCACCCTCGCTGGATTCGCTGCAGTTCCTGTTCGCACAGGCTCACCAGTTTCTCATTCATGCCTCTCTGCGCCTGCGCCGGTACCAGCTCCCAGATTGTGTCCTTGATCCGGATATCGTTTGCCGGAGCCCCGAATTCCACGGGGCATCGGAACCAGCTCTCGAACAGGTCGTCCTGACCAATGGATGGGTACTCAATCCGGACACGCTCCAGTACATCGTAGCGGCCGGTCATGTGTCGAATCAGTTGGGTCCAGGCGGCCAGCACAGAATCCACGACAAAATAGTTGTATTGGTTATAGGGGCGAATGGAATAGAAGCTCACGGTTTTCATTGCGCGCTGAAAGCTGGGAGCCCCGCGGGAATTATGACTGGTGAGGAGCGAATATCGCACCAGCAATTCAAGTGCCCCGGCGACTGTCCCGGCGGTTTCGGCGGCGAGCCCCGCCATGCCGGCGTCGACCGGGCGTGACAGCGCCCCCATGCGCAGCCCCAGCGCCGGATTCCCCGTGGCATTGATAGCGGCGTGGCCCAGTCGCATGAATCTGGGGATGCTGATACGGGCATCGACAGCCGCCTGTTCCGGAGCGCTCAGATGGAACCGTGCTTTCAGCTGTTCCGCATCTCCACCTTCGGCAGCAACGGCCCGCAGTAGCACGGAGACATAGAGCAGGCTGATATCGCCCAGAGCATTCCGGGCCGGCGTTCGGGATTTGATCATGGGCCTATTATTGATGTTTTTCAGGGATAATCAAATGTTATTTTTGGATATTGTTGGCGCAGAGCAGGGTCGGTAGTGTTATGCCCATAACAAATGGGCGGATGTCCCGATACCTGATCAGATGAGGAGAATTTCATGACCACTGCTTCCGGCGAGAGCAAATACCCGAATCTTCTGAAGCCTCTTGATCTGGGCTTTACCACGTTACGCAACCGTACCCTGATGGGGTCCATGCACACCGGCCTTGAGGAAGTGAAAAACGGTTTTGAGCGCCTGGCTGCTTTCTACGCTGAGCGCGCCCGTGGCGGCGTTGGTCTTATCGTGACTGGTGGTATAGGCCCGAATACGGAAGGTGCGGTATTCCAGCATGCGGCCAAGATGAATACCGAGGAAGAGTCCGACAAGCACAAGGTCATCACCAAGGCGGTTCACGACGAAGGTGGCAAGATCTGTATGCAGATTCTGCATGCTGGCCGCTACGCCTACTCTCCGGAGCTGGTGGCACCCTCTGCTATTCAGGCGCCCATCAACCCTTTCAAACCCAGGGAGCTGGACGAAGCCGGTATCCAGAAGCAGATCGACGATTACGTGAATTGCGCCGCTCTCGCGCAGCGGGCCGGCTATGACGGCGTCGAGATCATGGGTTCTGAAGGTTACTTCATCAACCAGTTTATCGTCGCTCACACCAACCACCGCACCGACCAGTGGGGCGGCAGCTACGAGAACCGTATCCGTCTGCCGCTGGAGATTGTGCGCCGGGTCCGTGAGCGGGTGGGTGAGAACTTTATTATCGTCTACCGGTTGTCCATGCTGGACCTGATTGAAGACGGCAGCACCTGGGAAGAAGTGGTTCACCTGGCCAAGGAAATCGAGAAAGCCGGAGCCACCATTATCAACACCGGTATCGGTTGGCACGAAGCCCGTGTTCCGACCATTGCCACCTCGGTGCCCCGGGCCGCATTTACCAAGGTAACAGCGCGCCTGAAGGGCGAGGTCAGCATTCCTCTTGTGACCACCAACCGGATTAACATGCCGGATGTCGCCGAGAAAGTCCTGGCGGACGGCGATGCCGACATGGTCTCCATGGCCCGGCCGTTCCTGGCCGATGCTGAGCTGGTGCTGAAGGCGGAGCAGGATCGTGCCGACGAGATCAACACCTGCATCGGCTGTAACCAGGCTTGTCTGGATCATACCTTCAGCGGCAAGCTGACCTCCTGCCTGGTCAACCCGCGGGCCTGCCATGAAACCGAGCTGGCTTACGTTAAAGCGGCGCAGCCCAAGTCCATCGCGGTAGTCGGTGCCGGCCCTGCGGGCCTGGCGTTTTCCACCGTGGCCGCGGAGCGTGGTCACAAGGTGACCCTGTTTGATGCCGGCAGCGAAGTCGGTGGCCAGTTCAACGTGGCCAAGCGTATTCCGGGCAAGGAGGAATTCTACGAAACCCTGCGTTATTTCCGGAAAATGCTCGACAAGACCGGGGTCGATGTACGTCTGAATACCCGGGTTTCCGCCGAGGAACTCAAAGCGGGTGGTTTCGATGAAGTGGTTCTGGCTACTGGTGTGGAACCCCGCACTCCGGATATCGAGGGCATTGATCGCCCGAACGTTATCGGTTACCTCGACGCCCTGTTGGAGCGCAAGCCGGTGGGCCAGCGAGTGGCGGTGATCGGTGCCGGTGGTATCGGTTTTGATGTGTCCGAGTTTATTGTCCACAAGGGCGATTCTCCCTCTCTGAATACCGAACACTTCATGAAGGAGTGGGGCGTGGACCTGTCGGTCGAGCATCGCGGCGGTATCCAGGGCGTTACGGCGGAAGTGCCGGCACCGGCTCGCGAGGTCTATCTGCTGCAGCGTAAGGCCTCCAAAGTGGGCAAGAATCTGGGCAAGACCACAGGCTGGATTCACAGAACCTCGCTGAAGAATCGCCATGTTCAGATGGTGCCGGGGGTGACTTATCGCAAGATCGACGATGAAGGTCTGCACATCACGGTTACGCCGAAAGGCGCAGAGCAGGGTGAGGACAAGATCCTGCCGGTGGATACCATCATTGTGTGTGCGGGTCAGGAGCCGCTTCGCGAACTGCAGGCCGGTGTTGAGGCAGCGGGCATTCCGGTACACCTGATTGGTGGCGCCGATGTGGCGGCGGAGCTGGATGCCAAGCGGGCCATTAACCAGGGCAGCCGGCTCGCTGCGGAGATTTGATCACAAATCGTTGCAGTTTTTCTCTGTGCTTCGGCACTTGTCTGGCTAGACTATGTCGGAAAGTGTTTGAATTGGAACCAAAGGGCGCTGGCGAGCGTCCGGAACTGAGATTCCCGGGGCACGGAGAAGGTTGATGGTAAATGCCAGCCAGGCCGCTGAAGGTTATTCGGCGGTATTTTTTATGGACGGTAGCCAGGTTGCCCGGCAGATGAGACTGTCGGAATTTGGCGCTTTCCTGGATGGCTATGTTGGTCTGTCAGACCTGGCCGAGACTGATGTCCGGGCGGTTCTCGTCAATCTCAGCACCGATCTGAATGTGCGTTCTCTGGTGTTCTTCCGCATCTGGTTTGATGAGGAGGGGCGCGCAGACAGCCACTGGAATGTCCCCATTGAAGCGCTGGCAGAGCAGGGCGCGAAAGGCCCCAACATGGGGGGCGGCCCTATCAGGCTGGTGTGTCGTAGTCAGTGTCCGGATCCAGAGTTTGCCAATGAACTCTGGGACCCGGACATGACCCCCGGAAACAACCATTTTCAGGCCATTCGCAAGGCGGTTGACGCCAATACTCTCCGTTTTCAGAAGATCGAGCCCGAAGAAGAGAATATCCCGGTACTCACTGCCCCGACCCCGCAATCGAACAGTGACGATGGTAGCCGTGACCGCGCGCGTCTGGCTCAGGTCCTCCGCGAGCAACGGCTCAGAATCAAGACGCTCCAGAGCGTCCATCGGGATTCACTGGCTGACCTTCAGCGTGAGCATCGCAATGAAATGCAGGGGCTGCGCAGTGAGCTGGCGGACCTGGAGCAGCGACACGAACGCCTGAAACTGACCAACGAGCAGTTGAAAAAACGCCTGTCCCAGCGCAATGAGCAATACCTGAGCATGCAGGAGAAAATGGCGGAGGGCAGTGCCGAACAAGGCAGGGAAGATGCCAACGCCAATGCCGAGACGGTGTTGTTGCGGGAACAGTTGGAGCGCAAACAGCGGGAGCTGGAATTGCGTGACGACAAGATCGTGGCTCTGGAGCAGGAGAACCATGAACTCCGCCATCGCCAGCCTCCGGAAGATTCCCTGCTGGAGCAGCTGCGCACCCAGGCGGTATTCCTGGTGGCCTACCACCCCGGTGTCGGGCATATTACTTTGCCCTACGAAGACATCGACACTTACTTCGGGAACCCACTGGCCTATGCCGCAGAGCGCTGTGGCATGAATGAGCCAGCCTATCGGGAATGGCTTGCCCACTATGAACACCCCGTATGCAAACATGTTGATGACGAAGGCAAAGCCTGTGGCGAGCCCATCATGCGCGTGACCCAGCCTGCCGAATTCGAGCCCGGACAGGACGATCGCTGCGACCAGCACAAGGCCTGATCGGTATCTTTTTTCAGAATCTGCCCGAGTTTCGTTAAACTGTTTCCTGTTTCATTCAGAGACCACGGGACACTTCATGGACCAGTTCAGGAATATCGGCATCGTCGGGCGCATGGGCAGCGTCAAGGTGGTGGAGTCTTTACGGCAGCTCAAGCAGTACCTTACCGCCAACAATTACCATGTGATCATCGAGGAAGACACTTCCACCATGATTCCTGGTCATGGTTTGCAGGTGGCCAGCAAGAAGCTCCTGGGTGAGATCTGTGATCTGGTGATCGTGGTCGGGGGTGATGGTAGCCTGCTGGGCGCCGCCAGGGAGTTGGCCAAGTCCAAGATTCCGATTCTTGGCGTGAACCGCGGTCGACTGGGATTTCTGACCGATATCTCGCCGTCAGATCTTGAAGAGCGCCTGGCCCGGGTTCTTGAGGGCGATTACATCGAAGAATCCCGGTTTTTGCTGGATGGCCATGTTGAGCGTAATGGCCAGCCATTGGGGTATGGCTCGGCATTGAACGACGTGGTTCTGCATCCGGGCAAATCCACGCGCATGATTGGCTTTGATCTGTTTATCGACGGTCATTTCGTCTACAGCCAGCGTTCAGATGGTTTGATTGTGGCGACGCCGACCGGCTCTACAGCCTACTCTCTGTCGGCTGGTGGCCCGATTATGCATCCCAAGCTGGATGCGGTGGTGCTGGTGCCCATGTTCCCCCACACCCTGAGCAGTCGGCCGATCGTGGTGGATGGTAAAAGCGAGATCAAACTGGTGATCGGCGAAACCAATGAGACCTATCCACAGGTCAGCTTCGATGGTCAGATGAACATTGCCTGTGCCCCGGGGGATATCATCAGAATCACCAAAAAACCATTCAAGATCCGTCTGATTCATCCCACCGATCACAATTTTTACGCGACCTGCCGGGACAAGCTGGGCTGGGCAAGCGAAATAGCAGCGAGTTGATCATGGCGGCAATCAAGACAACCGCACATCGCGGCTACGACGTTATTGGTGACATCCACGGCTGCGCCCATACCCTGGAGCGATTGCTGGAGCAGATGGGGTATCGGAAGCGGAACGGCATATACCAGCACCCCAGCCGACAGGCCATTTTTATCGGCGATATTATTGATCGTGGGCCGAGAATACGGGAAGCGTTGCACCTGGTGCGTGACATGGTGGAGCACGGCTTTGCCCGAATTGTCATGGGCAACCACGAGTACAACGCACTGGGTTACTGCACCCGGGCACGGCCAGGCAGCGGCAAGAAATTTCTGAGGGAACACAATGCCCGCCACGATCGGCTGATCAAGGAAACCCTTGAGCAGTTTGATGCGTATCCACACGAATGGAACGAATTTCTGGAGTGGTTTTATAGCATTCCGCTGTTCATTGATGAGGATGGCTTCCGCGTGGTGCATGCCTGCTGGGATCAGACCCTGATTGATCAGTTCCGCCAGAGCCAGGGCGGCGCCTGTATCGACGAGGATTTCCTGCACGCCTCGGCGGCCATCGAATCCTTTGCCGGGCAGGTGATGGATACCCTGTTGCGCGGAACTGACCTGCGCCTGCCGGAAGGGATGTCCATTACGGGCCGGGATGGCTACGTCCGGCAGTTCTTCCGTACCAAGTTCTGGGCAGACGACCCGCAAACCTATGCAGATGTGGTGTTCCAGCCGGACCCGCTGCCGCCGGAGGTGGCCAGCAGGACTTTGCGCGAGGAGGAGCGCAAGCAGCTGATTACCTATCCACTGGACGCACCGCCGGTGTTTGTCGGGCATTACTG
Source organism: Marinobacter sp. bablab_jr008 (assembly GCF_016464145.1). NCBI lineage: Bacteria > Pseudomonadati > Pseudomonadota > Gammaproteobacteria > Pseudomonadales > Marinobacteraceae > Marinobacter > Marinobacter sp. bablab_jr008. Next base: position 100,354 of record NZ_JACDWW010000077.1, on the reverse strand, counting down.
GATGGAGGGTGCCCCTGCTCCGCTCAAGCACAATGTGGCGTGTATTGATTTCAGCGCCGTGAAGTATGGCAAATTGGTGGCCTATCGGTTTGATGGGGAAAAGGTGCTCTCTTCGGACAAATTTGTCTGGGTTGATGTTGACCGGCCGGAGCAGCCCGATTACCCGACCAGCGAAGATAGTGTCGCCCGCTAACACCAGAGAGGTAGTTTTGGATAGTCCGTCGTCTTCTCCGATCACTCCTGGCGGCCGCTGGCAGCCGGCGCCCCGTCATGCCCCTTTTGTCATTGGCGTCATCGTGGTTGCCGTGGTGATGGTATGGCTGACCGGCATGGGGCAGAGCAATTTTGCCGCCGCTATGATGATTGTCGACCCCCGGCCGTTCAGCTGGGATACCTTCAGCACACTGGCAGGGCGCCTGGAAGCGCTCTCTATCACCCTTTCGGAAGGCCAGGTCTGGAGGCTGCTGACGCCGGATTTCCTGCATTTCAGCTGGACCCATATCATCTTCAACTCGGTGATGCTCTGGTTCCTGGGCAGTCAGATCGAATGGATGGACGGCCGGGCACGGCTGGTAGGACTGTTTCTGGCCACCAGTCTGGCGTCCAATCTTCTACAGTATCTGGTGTCCGGCCCGCTGTTCGGCGGGCTCTCGGGGGTGGTGTACGGCATTCTCGGTTATTGCTGGTTGAGCCAGCGAAGACTGCCGCGTTTCCAATTCCCGCCGGCACTGGTGACCTTTGCGCTGGTGTGGATGATCATTGGCTTTACGCCAGTGCCGGAGATGATTGGCGTGGGTCGCATGGCCAATGAGGCACACCTGGGCGGTTTTCTGGCCGGGTTGGCGATGGCGGCGATCATGCCTCCTCGTCGATACCGACGCTGAAACAAAAAAAAGCCCCACCAAAAGGTGAGGCTGTTAAAAGAGCTTTTAGCTCCTGATGAGGGAGTTTTCGGAGGCAATAAAAACAGGTGCTTACATGGGTTTTTGGCTCAGGTATACAAATAGGTATACACGAAGCTAGCTCCTGTCATCCGCTTGCTCGGCGTCTTCAATCAGCTGCTCGCTGTACCGATAAACATCCGAAAGCCGAAACATAACCCGCGCCATGCGGCCGTTTCCGGCCTTGTGTCCCTTCGGACAGCGATCATCACGCTTACGCAGACGGTCGAATTCGGTGGGGCTTCTGCCGATGATCGCGGCCGCCTCCTTCCGTGAGACCTGAACGTACTTCGGATCAAACCGTTTGACCGGTGGCGCCTCCCGCTTGCTGGTCTCTATTTGCATCATGATCAGGCTCCTGTCGTGATTTCGTGTTGCTGATTTCCTTCGCGCCGTTTCTGCCGTCCGCGCCAGCGCTGATAGTGTGCTTTGATCTGCCGGAACCGGGTGGCGGCCTGGACGTTATGGTCCAGTTCCGCCCGGCTACCGATGTTGCAGGCGGTCAGGATCAGGTCCCGGGCGTCTTCCTCTGAGTGGGTACCATCCGGAATGTGAACGCCGCCTTTGTGGCTCTGGGCTCGATCCAGGTAGCGGCGGAATTCCGGATCCTGGCATAGCATGGCGGCGGATCTGGCCAGGTGGCCGCCTTTCACTTCATTACCGGACATTATGAACCTCCATATTCTTGCCGTTCGGTGGTGTGATCTCGTAGCCGAGTGATTCGAGAAACCTGATAGAACGCTCTATCTGGGTAGACCGTTCGTTGACTTTGCGCAGCCGCATGGGCTGGCCTTCATCCTTTAAGCGCTCGATTCGTCCGTTCTCTATATCCCAGCTCAAAAGCGCAACCACACGCTTCTGAGGAATTCCGGTCAGCGCTTCCAACTCAGCAGATGATCGGGGTTGGCCATCCTTTAATGCTCGTCGGAGTGTCTCGGTTTTGTTGCTCACGGTGCCTCCTCACCTTCATCCGCATCATTAAAAAGACACTCGCCACAGAAGTATTCGTCGCTGTCCGGGTCCGCGGGGTTCTTGGGAGACATTGGACCTTCGCCGCATTCCGGACACGTTGGGCCATACCCTTTCAATTGTTCTTCACCGTCGGCCTGCTCTTTCAATGCCTTCTCCCGTCTCCGATCGATGAACTCCTGGCGCCAGTCCAGCGCCTTCTCGCAGGCCTGCTCGTAGCTCTCGGCATAGATCCACTTAATGCTGTAGTAGCCCCAGGAAAGGCGATGGGAATCAGCCGTGATGTCCTGCGGTACCGGCGTGGCGAACTTGACCAGGTAGCCGAACTTCTGGTTGTCGGTGAGGTGCTCGAAGATCAGGCCTTCGTCGTCCAGGTCGTAGGGCGGCTCGATGCCGATCTCTTCCCAGATCCGGTCTGGCTCGTCTTCCATGAACGCTTCCCGGGCAATGTCCGGCCAGGCGTCCTGCGCCAGCATGGTGGGGATGTGGATAATCCCCTCTGCCCGGATGTTGTTTTCAAACATCATGTCGATGATTGCTTCTTTCACGCTGCGTTCTCCTGTTCCAAAACCCGCTTTCTGTCTTCCAGGTATTCCCGGTTTACCTGGTGCCACCGGTCGTATCGCTCCTGGCTGAAGCCTGGGCCGGCCATTCGGGTGATGATCTTCTCGTTGTCGGTGATCCGGCGGATGACTTCCGCCGGGGCGTATTGGTAGTGCCAGAGCTCCAGCGGATCCTCGGGTTTCTTCCCGTGCCAGGTCTGGCAGATCCAGCCCAGGTCATACACCTGGTCGGTGCGCTGGGCGTTGAGCGCATCGGCGCGGAGCTGGTGGTACAGGTCCTCTACCTGCTGGATGTTGTAGCTGGGCAGATCAAACAGCCGGCTTTCCATCCAGCTCTTGCCGTCTGGCGCGCGACACAGGGCCCTCACTCCGACGAACCAGTTACGCGGGCGATTTACCAGGTGGTGGGCGAGGTCTTCGCCCATGGTGATCCAGCCGAACGGGGACCACCGCTCGGCGGTGGTGTATTGCTTGCCATCCACCGGGCTTGTCAGGCCCTCCCAGGTCCACACCCGGGAGTTGGCGAACAGGCGCTGGTCTCTGGCGATCGCGCTATGGTTTTTCCTGCGGTTTCGCTTCTTGCTCACTGCTGGAACTCCCCAATCTTGTTCAGCGCTTTGCGCCCGGCACGGAGCATGGCCTGGCGGTGGCTTTTCTTTTCAATGCCGCGAGAGTTCATAAGTTCCAGAACTCTGATCACCTTGCGAATCGTTTCTACCGGTTCGGTCTCGGCATGGCTGGTGATGCTGATGGCGCAATCGTCGGCGCTGGTGCCGATTAGGGCGGTCATTTCTTTTTCTTGGGTGGTTTCAATTAGCCCTCCGTAAGATGCGCGAACCGCCGTTCGTGCTTCATCCTCCCGGAGACCTTCTTCAAATTCCTGTCTGGTGACTGTTTGCATGCTCATGCCGCTGTCTCCTTCAGCTCGACTTCGATGGGCTTGTTCAGTGCGATCAGGTGATCCAGGTAGCGGATGAACTGTTCCAGGCTGGCCATGCGCGCCAGGTATTCGTCGTTCATCTCGCTCTTATTGAGCCAGTCGTAAAACGTCAGCCTGATATCGATCTCGGCCAGCTTGTCCGGCAGCTCAATTTCGTCCCTCCATTCGGTATTGGCCGGCATAATCCTGATATCGGTGCTGTGCGTGTGGCCGTGAATATTCAGGTGAGCCTGAACAATGCCGCGGCGGTTCAGCACCATGCACTGCAGCAGCACTTCCTCCGTGGCCAGGTGCAGGTTTTCGATCATTTCTTCTTCGGTTAGCGTCAGCATTTTCATTATTTCTCCTCGGCCTTTCCGGCCTGTCTTTATCGGTAGTTCCGAGTTCTTGCTTCCAGCAGCTGCTGGCAGTCCACGCAGGTGGGGCAGCCGGGCAGCGCTTCCCGCCGTTTGGCCGGGATCTCGACACCGCACTCTTCGCAGTGAGGGTCGTCACTGGTCGCGGTGGTCCGGTTGCGCTGGTTCTCAAGGGCAAGTTCCAGGGACTGCTCGATGTAGTCGCCAGCGATGTCGGCTTTATCCATGGTTCAGGTGCTCCGTGGCTTCGGGGTTCAGATCGTTGGCCGGTACCAATCGCACCAGGCCGGCTTCCATGCATGCGGCGGCTTCCTCGGGGGAATCGAAGATCAGGACCATGGCCACGCGGTGGTGGCAGCGGCCGTGGTCTTCGTTGATCACTGTGAGCTCGCCAACGTCATGCAGGCGGGCTTCCGGGGTGGTCTGTGTTGTGATTGCCTGTTCCATACTGCTCTCCTGTCTTTTGAAGAATGGGTAACCCCAGTCCTATCACGTGTTTTCAGAATGCAACCCCAGAGGGGTCAGTTAACCCAGCTCGCCGTGTGTTTGGTGCCTTCCGGCTGGTGTTGGGCGATGCCGAGTTTCCGGCTTACGGCATTCAGCCCTTTCACAGTGATGACGGTGCGGCCGTAGTGGCTGTAGCCGGCCACCGGGTGGCGGTACATCTTGGTAATCACGCGGAACACGCCCCGGCCACGCCAGCGGCCCGTTGGCAGGTTGTCCCTACCCAGCATTCCTTCCTCGCGCAGGCGGCGGATCAGGGTGTTTCGGCCCATGTTCAGCAGGGCGGCGGCTTGGTCGAAGGTGTATTCCACGGCTGCTTCCTCCTTACACTTCTTTCTCGAAGATCCAGCACCGAACCGACGTGCTGGCAGATGAATTGAGGCTCTCGCGAATGACCGAGCGCACGGTGCGGCTGCTTTCGATGAACTTCCGGCTGCGGCTGGTCTTCAGGTGGCGTTTTAATTCCGATATCGGGGGGATGCGCAGCTTGGCTTCGGCGCACACCTGCTCGAAATGCTTCAGGTTCACGGCGATCAGCTTCTCGTTCTCGCCGTAGTGGTTCAGCGTTGGGGTGCCGTTCAGGCCCTCGATGAAGTCGTAGGCTTCCCAGAATTCCTGGACCATCGGGTGGTCGGCGTTCACGGAGGTCTGACGCTCCTTGGCCATGTCGATGATCATTTCCCGGGCTGGTTCCAGGTAAGATTCGGGCAGAAGATTCAGCCCTTCCGGGCCGAGGCAATCGATCAGGGCGGTCATCTGGCCGTGGTTCTTGGCAATCCGGTGGATGCGGATTTCCGGAAGTTCAGCCAGGGCCTTTTCGTACTGGGGCGCCCGCTCGCACACCAGGCGCATGATCTGTGATTCCGATGTGGTGGCATGCAGGGCGAAGCCGGAGACCTGGTTCATGGGCCAGCGCTCCAACTTCTCGGCGAGGGCCTTGGTGGTCTCGTTGTGGTTTTCGCGGGTCACACTCACGTGAACGATCCGCTGCAGCACCGCGTCGCTGGCGTTCACCTGGGCGTTCTGGCTGATCACGATGGCGCCACGAAAGGGTGGCTCGTAGGTGTCGTTGCCGCCATTCTTCTGGCCACGGCTGCGCACGCTGCGGCCGTTGTAGGCCGTTTTGAGTTCGTCCCAGTCGAACTGCTTCTGCTTGGCGCCGGCTTCCTGGTCCCGATCTGACTCGATCAACACCACCGGCAGGTTGGATACCTGGGCAAAGTTCCGTGCCCGGGCGGCGAGGGTGGCCTTGCTCGGGTCGAAGCCCTCGTAATCCTGACGACCTACCAGCTTCCACAGGAATTCGATCAGCGTGGACTTACCGGAGCCCGCCTCACCGACGATCTCAATGAACGGGAAGCTCTTGTGTTCCTTACGGATCTGCTCGGCGAAGAGGCTGCCCAGCCAGTAGGCCAGGGCAATCACACCCTTCGGGCCGAAACACTCGGCCAGATCCCGGGCCCATCCGCGTTGGTAGTCGCCGCGATCTTTATTGATGGAGAGAGAAACCGACTCGGAGAGCGTCTTCACAGACATTCGGCCGATGTCGTAGTAATCCTCATTATTCAGCTCGTGGATTTGGCCCGCGTGAACAGCCAGTTCCGGGAATACCCAGGTTTCGTGCTCTTTGCTGTAGCCAATGAAATCGATGGTCTCAACGGTTTTGATACCGCTGATTTGCTGTTTCAGAAGGCGATCCAGCTGCTGGCTGGAGCCGGTCCATACGGCGCCGGGGGCTATGCCCAGCAGGCGCTTCTTAAATTCGCTGGCACTGGCCAACTGGCCGCCGCTGAAGGTGTTCTTCACGGGCCGGCCGTCGTGCGGGAAGTCCACGCGGTAGTAGTACCAGGACTCGTCCGTCACCTTGTTGGCCAGGTAGTACAAGGCGGTGGGGTAGCAGTTGGCGATCTCCACCACGGCGTTGCATTGTTCCAGGGCCCGGTCGACCATCTGGCGGTCTGTCAGCGGCTCGTCGCTGTCCTCCAGGTCCCGCATTGCCCTGTGGAATTCCTCCATGTTCAACTTGAACCAGAACAGCCGGTTGTTGAAACCGAACGGGAATTCATTGCGCCCGGTGTGGCTATACATCCGGTTCGCTTTTTCCTGGGCGCTGCGGGCAATCACCAGGTCGCCCTGGTACAGAAACTCCTTGGTGGTGGGCTCGCCGTCTTCTTTGATCAGCTCGCCGCGCTGCCAGGCGTCGTTCCAGTCGCGTTTGTGCTTGCCTTCCTGGGGGATGACAGCTGCGCCTACCTTCCAGCCCTGGGACCGGGCGATGTTGGCGAACTTGCGGATGTAGCGAACGCCGGCTTCGTCGCCGTCCATGGCCCAGATCAGGCGGGGCAGTTCCTCGCCGGCTTCCTCCCGGGCCTTCTGCAGTTCGGCCAGGAAGGTATCCGGGTAGTTGTTGCAGCTGAAGGCAGCCACAGCAGCGATACCGGCGTGGTATAACGCGGTAGCATCGAAGATGCCTTCCACGATCCAGAGCTCTTTGCCCTGAGCCAGATCCAGCCCGGGCGGTACCCAGGCGAGACCCTTGGTTTTGCTGCCGTAGTTGAAGTGGGCCTTCTTCTTGCCGAAGCGGTGCGGCTTGTCGATCAGCCGCTCCCAGTAGTCGCCTCGATCGTTTATCTTGAAGCGAACCGTGGCGGAACCGATATTGCGCTCTCGGTCCCAGTATTGCTCCTGGGTGTACCAGCCCAGGACTTTGGTCAGATCGAAGCCACGGCCATGCACCATGTAAGCGTCGGCCACTTCGGTACCGGTTTCCTTTTCGCCGGCTTTGCGATCCTTCCGGCCGTAGCGCTCCGTCCAGCTGTCGAACAGGTCCGGGAACAGCTCTTTGACGTGGTGCTGCTCCCCGCATTTGCTTTCGCGGCCGCACTTCACCATCCAGGGGGTCTCGGTGCCCACGAACGCCTCTCGCTTTCCGCAGGAAGGGCAGCGCAGGCGGCGGAGGAATGAGCCCCGTTCTACTCCGTCAAAGTCGCTCTGGAGCCGGCGCAGGATGTCGGCCCGTAGTTGGTCTTGCATTCGGAGCGCTCCGGATCAGGCGGGGAGTTGGATTGCTGTGGCCTGGTCCCGAAGCTTGAGCAGCTCCTGAACCGAGAAGATGCTGGTGCGGCCAGACTGGTCGTGAACCACCACCGTGTTGCCGGTAGTGAGACTCACGTCGACATAGGCCTTCGGCTGTTTGGTGCCTTCCAGATCGTGCCAGGCACGAATAACCAGCAGGGACGCCCGGCGGCGGGAGCACTGGTATTCCTCCATCAGGCTATCGACGGTCATTTCGATGCATTCCCGGGCATCTGTGCTGCCTTTGCGAAGGGCCAGAAGCTGGGAATAGGCGGCGTCAGTCATGCTTTGAGCTACTGCGTTCATCGCGTTGCGTCCTTCTTTTTAGGTGAGTACTTCTCGTAGGCCAGCTCCATTTCCTGCTGGCATTGCTCGCGGACTTCTGGAGCGAGGGGGATCTGGCGGACATTGCCGTCTGGGTCCAGAGAAAGCCGATCGGTATGGGTGAGGAACACCACGCCTTTGTATCCGCAGTGGTCCGCGTCCTGGCAGAACACGTAAAGCTGCCGCTGTGCCGAGATCATCTGCACGCTGGTGCGAACTCGGCAGACACCGGCGCAGTGGGGGCAGAGTATCCGGAGGAAGTTGTTCCGGACTCCGGACTGGAGCCGCTGCTGATTTTCAGCATCTGGGGTGCTCGGGTTCTTGGCCTGCAGCACCGGCCCATAGGAAACCTCCACGGAGCCGCGGTATCCGCATTCGATGTTCCGGCACTGAACGAAGGCATCTTTGCCCTTCTGCTGGATCGCCCTGCTGGACTGGATCGAACAGGATTCGCCGCAAGCCGGGCAGCCGATGGTCAGGTAATTGCGGGTTATCTGGTTGAGCTTCACTTTCTGGGGCCTCCTACGGCATGAAGCGCCCGGTTTCTGCCGGTCAACTTCAGGCTGGCTCCTCGCATGCGTTGTTTGATCAGCCACTCGGCGGCCTGATCCATGGTTTCCAGGCCCTGCTGTTTTCGAATGGTGTCCAGCAGTTCGGCCTGTTGGTCCGTCAGTTCCAGGGTGATTTCCGGCATCGTTTGAGGACCTCAAATGGTGCGAATGTGGGCCTCGGAAAGTGGCGCACCACCGGCCATGCTTGGAGACGTGGGCAGAAGTGCCGCCTCAGCCTGAGCGATCAGCATCTGGCGTAGCAGGCTGGCTCTGTCGGTACCGGTGTAATCCACCAGTGCGTTGATCACGGCAGCCTCGTAGTCGTCCAGATTGAGGCTCACACGGTGTTTGCGGATGCGTTTGGGGTCCTGATACATGCGGCTACTCCTTCAGTGCTTCAGGCAGACGTTTTGCGCTGGTAGTCATTCAGGCCTTGCAGAAAGAAGATGCGGGCCTGGGATGCCAGGGAACGGCCTTCCGCCAGGGCGGCCTGCTCCAGGGCGGAACGTTCTTCCGTGAGAAGGCGAAGCGCGATCGGCTTCGCAGTTAAAACACCGACGGGTGCGCGGTGGCTGGGACTGGGTTTTTTTGCACCTTGCATGGTGTATCCTCTGTGTAACGCTGAATTACACAGAAGGATAAACGCCATTTGGATAAACAATCAACCAAATGACGGATGAAATTTAACTATGGAAAACTATCTGACTGATAAAAGTCTTTTGGCTGAACGCATATTAAGCCGAATGAAAAGTGTTCTTGGTGTCACGATGGACAAGGATGTCGCGGCATATTTCGATATTAAGCAGGCAAGTGTTCATAACTGGCGCAAGCGAGGGACGGTTCCATACGATCAGTGTGTCCAGCTCGCTATGGATAAAGGTATTAGTCTCGATTGGCTGATTATTGGCCGAGACTCAGACGGTCAGGTTGACAGTTTTCCAGTCGCTCAAGATGTTGAGTACACCGAAGTACCGCTTTATGACGTGGAAGCAAGCGCTGGCAATGGCTCCTTCTTCAGTCATGAGCGAGTGATTAGCTACATCAAATTTCGCAATGACTGGCTCGCCCGTGAGGGCCTCCATGCAAAAGACCTGGCTTCTATTAGAGTCTCTGGAGATTCGATGGACGGCACACTCTCTGATGGCGATACGGTTCTGATCGATTGTTCCAGGAAGAAGCCAGATGGTGTTTTTGCTATTCGGATTGGGGATGCACTCCGAATAAAGCGTTTGCAGACCATGGCTGATGGCAGCCTGCGAGTGTCCAGTGATAACGCTCTGTATCAACCTGAGACTATTCATCCGGAGAATTTCGGGAATATTGAGATTGTGGGGCTTTGTTATTGGCGTGCGGGCCGGGTGTTTTAGCAGAATAAATAACTAATAAAAACGCGCTGGATATAATTATTAAAAAGGAGGTACGCAAAAATAATGAACGGTATAACTATAAACAAAGTTATTATCCATGGATTCAACAAAGATAAGAATGGGCCGGTAGAAGATCCGGATTGGGGCAGCATACTTGATACGACAAACAAAGGTGTCGTTCGATTGTTAGAAGCTATACTCGATGCCTATGGAAAAAAACACAATCGGGTTCAGTACGGCACTTTCTGCGAACCGTCAAGGAGAGGAAAATTTGCTGATCACTTCATGTCTTATTACGAGCTTCATTCTATTGAAGACCAGAATTTTGAAGACTTGAGTACAACAGCCATTAACGAACTGATGCGAACGGCCCATTCAGCGTCTGCGGCTACCGGTGGTTATATTGTGTTTTATGATTATCTGAGAGATGGTGTCAGGTTCTTCATGGTAGCTATGGTAAAGCAGCGGCCTGGACTTAGAATTACAGAGAAAATGGTTCCTGAGCTGGTGACTGAGGTGGAAACGAATAAGCTACATCAGGCCGCGAGAATTAATTTTCAGAAATTCTCAGAGTACAATTCGGCTACAGACGAAGAAAAGCAAGAGATTAGCTACCTTAACTTCCTTAGCCCAGCGGCATCGGCTGGGGCCTCCACGTATTTTATTCTGGCGCTGGATTGTATACCCGGCGTAGCCACATCTCGTGCAACGACAGCTGTAATTCGCGAAGCTTTTGCTATCTATAGCGATAACGGTAAACTGAAGCATCACGCACATGACATGCGCGCTGAAATGGTCAGTTTTTTAAAAGATAAAGCTGAGAATCAACAGCCAGTAAACTTACATGAAGTTTCAGCTATATTCCAAAAACATTTGCCGTTAAGTGTTTCGGATGAGGCTGAAGAAATAACTCAGAAATATATCGATACTTTGAATGACGAGTCAAATGCTGTTCCGTTTCAGTTTAATGTTAACAAAACTAGTACCAATGCATTTTCTCAGGTCACCGCAAAAACTAAGGCGTGGTCATTTAATGTGGAGTATAGCGTTTTGGGGGATGAACCTGGGGCGACAGTATATTATGATAGGAAAACTGGCTCTTTGACATTCACCGAATTGCCTGACGATGTAAAGCAAAAAATAATCAATGATCTGGATGCTAGGCAGCAATGACCATACGGACTTTTGTAGATTTATATAGGAGATCCGGCAAGCCTGGTTTAGTCGATGGCTGCTTTGCGGCAACCATTGAATATGAGGGTGCAAAGGATTTACTTGCCCGAATCTACGCAAAGAACAGCTCCTCGGTCCGTAGTTGTCGGGTAGACGGTCAGTTTGTGATGGAGAGTGTCGACCTTCCAGATTCTGGCAGCAAGGTGGAATTTGAGATATTGGTTCCATCTAATACTGATAGTAGGTTTTATCAGTCCCTTTGTGACATGCTAAATAAATCGCCAAGGGTATCTCAGGGAATATTGCCGTCTGAGTACTATTTGGTTCAAGAGGACTTTTATAGTCTCGAAGCAGATGATAATTCCGAAATTTCAAATGGCCTTGTAAAGACTTGCGAGCTTATCAGCTATTTGGTCAACCTTTCTCACTATAAAGATAAGACAAATGCTCAGCTAGGTGAGAGGTTGGTTTTTGTAAAACACGAAAGTGACAGGCATGACATTCCTATCGTTATAGAAACGAAGGTTGTGTCTTCGGTGGTTTACGCCGCATCTGCGATAAGTTTGGATATTGTCAGATCTCTGTGCGACGACAGTCAGTACGAGGATCCACATTACACTGCTCGTCTTGGTGTGTTCCACACGTCAATTGCTGAGTTCTGCAATAGGTCAGTAGATAATGAGGCCGAGAATTTTAAGAAACTGGTTGTTGAATGGGACGAATTCCTACGGTTATATCATAATAACTTAGAGGTTTATTTAAGCGGGTTCGCTTTTCAGAAAGCTAAGAAGGAAGTAGCTGATGCGGAGTTGGAGCTTGCAGCAAGTTACTCCAAAGTTCTATCGGATATTTCTGGGAAGCTTCTCGCCATTCCAGCATCGTTTGCCGGTTTGGTTGCGCTTTTAAAAGTAGAGGGTATTGCTCAGCAATTTCTTTCTGTTTTGGCCCTCGTAGGTGCGGCATTAATTGTCGCAGCTTCTGTTGTTAACCAAAAGCGTCAATTTAAGCAGGTGAGGCATGCTCGCCGTATTGTTTCTGACTCGCTTGAAGGTGAGAGCGCCCGTTATCCCGAAGATCTAAAGTCTAGAATACAGGAAATGAACAAAAGTTTAGATCGTGGCGAGCGTTGGATAGGAAACATGTTGTTTGGGATGCGTTTCTTAGGATGGATGCCTGCTTTAATTGGCACTTTTATATATTACGAGTTAAATGGTGGTCGTGATGCGTTTAATCAGGGGGTCAATCTGATATCGATGATGTTGGTTAAATCTCTATCGTAGTTGGCGTGTATTCTTAAACCGTTTTCCAGTATCTCAAGATTTTGTCTCTGTATCTAACGTTGTGACCAGTCCCCCATCACTCAAACTGTGACTGGCCCTGGTTACCACCCATTCCCGCCCGTTGATCTGCCGCTTGAATCCCTCTGCCCGCAGCTGCCACTCCGGCCCAACATCCGGCCTACCTGTGGACAGAGTAATGGTTAGCTCCGCCTCACCACGGTTCAGTCGTCGAAGCTCAGCCTGTGCCGCGGCCTTGGCCTCGCTCTCATTAGCATAGGTACCTCGCAGTCGTTTCACCCGTTCTTCCGTACCCTCCTGCACCTGAACCTGCTGGCCGGCGTCGACATCGTCCCAGAAGGCGATGACACCCGTGTAGCCGTCGCGATCGGTTTCGCGGTAGGTACCGCTGTCGCCGCTGCGAGGCCTTACGGTTATGGAGGGCAGGGCGGTACCGCCGGCGGTGGCCGCTTCTCCTCGAGGAGTGAATAGCAGCCTGCCCGCTTTCACGGTGGCGATCGCGTCGTGGCGTTCTCCCAGGCGAGTGAGCAGATTCAGATCGGATTCGTCGGTCTGGTCCAGGTGTTCGATGCTGATCGAAGCCAGGCTGCCGCCGATTACGGGCTCAAGCTCGTTTTCCCGGGCGATGGTGGTTACCAAATCGCTGAGGGTTACCTGGTCCCAGCTGCGGGTTCGGCGTGTGGGCAGGCCGTTGCGCATGTCGGCGCTGCGGGCGGTTATGTTCAGTACGTTGGGCGCCCAGCTGTACGAAGCCTCGTCCACAATGAACAGGCCCTTCTCGAATAGCGGCTGGCCTCTCCACCCAATAGCCAGTTGGATCTCTGCGCCCTTGGGCGGGATCTCCAGGGTATTGTCGTGGTCGCTGAGGGTGAGGGACAGTGTGTCAGCCTCATCCCCTGGTGTTTCATCCAGGGTAAGGTCTATCAGCCTGCCGTTCACCGTTGGAGTGATGTTGCGGCCGTTTACCACCAATCGATAATCAGGGGCTCGGTGCTGCATCAGGCGATGCCTCCGCTATTGCGCCTGGGCTGGTAAAGCCCGAGCCCGATCGCGGCATCCCGGCTGGTGGCGGCACGGTCGCGGAAGGCCTGAAAGTCGTCCTCGTCTACCCGCACCAGGTTGATGGTGAAGTCGATCTTGCGGGGTACCCCATCGGAGAAGAACACGGTACTGGTTTCTTCAACGCCAGTGACACACCAGAATCCGAACACCCGGCCAGAGCCTTCAATCAGGGGCCAGGCCTTGCCTTCGTCGGCCATGATGCGCACGTCGTCCAGGGTTACGCGGCCGCCGGTGAGCTCCGGGTAAAGGGTGCCACTCAGGGTGATAGTGTCTTCACCCGGGCCCAGGTATTGGTAAGCGGGGCGCTGACCAACGCGGCTTTGGCTGGGGTGTCGCCACTGGGTGCTGCGCTGGAGCTGCTGATATGGCAGCGACTGCACTTCGAAGACGAACATTCCGAGGGTCATCATCATGGCTGATTACTCCCTGTCATACAGTGCACTGCGGGCACGGGTGGCTTTGCGGCGGTCGCGCTCCTGGAGAATCCGATCGATCTGGGCCGCTATCTCTCGTTCGCTTTGCCCTGGTGCTGCATAGACATTGATCGTTACGCTATCGCCAGCAGTGGCTGCAGAAGGCGAGCCGGTGGCGATCGGTGGGCGGTTGTCGAACTGGACGCCGGCCGCAGCGGGCAGGGCGGACGCGCCAATGGCAATGCCGGCCCCTACACTGCGCACACGTTTGCCGAACCCGCTGACCTGCTTCAGTGCCGCCGGTTCCTGTTTCTGGATACCTTTCCGGTATCCCTCGAGGGTGTCCTGGCCAGCGCTCATGAATACCCGGGACGGTGACTTGATCCCGAGAACGCCCTTGAACCAGCCGATAGTTTTCTGGCCTGCGTTCACGATGGTGTCTTTCACCTTTTTCAGGCCGCCTAACAAGCCACCCACCAGACCGTCCATGATCATGGAGCCAAAGCCGGAGAACTTGGCTGGCAGGCTCTTGAAGAAGTCCATGATGGCGCCCCAGTTCTTGTAAATCAGGTAACCGGCGCCGGCGATAGCGGCGATGATCAGACCGATGGGGTTGGCGGTAAGCGCTACTCCGATCGCTTTGATGCCAGCCGCAACGGCCGGTAAACCGCCGGCCAAGCCGACGACTGCACTGGTGGCCATGAAAATGGCCTTGCCGAAGGCGAGGATGGCCATGATGGGCTTCATGGCCAGAACCACGGCTAGGATCATCCCCAGGTTATCGAAACCGCCCACCATGGTGGCGAGGTTACTGGTGATCATGCCCAGTGTCTTTGCCGTGGATGCGGCACCGACAGCAATATCACGCAGCACCGGGATGGCGTTCTTGAGCTTGGTACCGAAGGTGGAGGCGAACGCGCTTACCTGGTCCCGGTTCTCCCGCATCCAGGCGGAGAGGTCACCCATCATGTCGGTGATGGCGGGCATGAGCTCGGCGCCGATGGTGTTCTTCATGCCAGCCATGCCCAGCTGTGCGTCCAGCATTGCATCCTTGAAGGCTTCCGCGTCTCGGGCGGCCTGTTCGCTGAGCACATAGCCCGTGGCTCGGGCATCGCGTCTCAACGCCTGAAGGCCTGAACTGCCATCCTTCAGCATGTTGACCATGGCCACACCTTCGCGCCCGAACAGCTGAGCGGCGATGGCTACTCGCTGTGACTGGTTCTCTACGGAGGAGAGCCGATCGGCCACTACTTCCAGGCTTTGCTCTGGGGTCAGCTTGGCCAGGTCTTCAGCGGAAAGTCCCAACTCCTCGTAGGCCTTGCGGGCAGCGCCGGTGCCTTGGGTGGCTTCGCCCATTCGCTTGATGAACCGTTCCAGACTGGAATCGAATTTCTCGGTAGACACGCCGGAGCGCTCAGCGGCGTAGCGTAGTTCCTGGAAGGGGCCGAGTGCGATGCCGATCTTGTCGCCTGTTTTCGCTACCTGGTCGCCCAGGGTGGCCGTGGAGTTCGCGATACCGAAGATGCCAGCGGCAGCACCGGCGCCAACCATGGCCGTGCGTCGGCCGAACCGGCCTACTTCACCGGTCATGTTGCTGAACTTTCCGGATATGTCGGCCTTGCCCAGCTGATCCAGGTACTTCCTCTGGCGCTGGATTCGGTTGTTGGTAGCCTGCATCTGATCGGCCAGGCGCCGTTGCTCGCCGGATAGGTTGCGCACGTCCACGCCGGCATCGCTCAGCCGCTTGCGGACTTTGCCCAGCTCCTTCCGCTGGTCCTGTCCCTTGCGGGTGAATTTCTCCACCTCCTGCCGGGCTTTGTTGTACTCATTCCGAAGTTTGGCGGTCGGCTTGCTGGTTGTTCGGAGCTCGTGGCCCAGGCGGCGAACGCGCTCCTGTGATTCAGCCAGGGCCTTGGCATTCTTGCCCAGGGCATCGTCCATCCTGCGGAAGGATGAGATGTCACGCTGTGAGTTCTGCAACTGCTTCGTTTCCGCCTGGGCCTGTTTCAGCGCTCGGGCGGTACCGGTGGTGGTTGCGTCGATCTTCTTGAGGGGTTTGGTGAGCTTGTCTCTGGCGGCGAGTACCACCTGCAGGTCGAGGTTCTTGGCCATTACTCCTCCGTCGAGCTTCGCCTGCGGGCGTGTTCCCGCCACTCCATGAGTTCAGAAAGGGGCATGTCGTTCATGTCTGACGGCCGCCAATGGAAGATGGCGGCGATGTCAGCCATGGCTTCGTCTACGCGGTGTGGGATTACCCCTTCAACCGCTTCGGCAGCAAAAAACCGGCGATCTCGGTACCGCAGGCGGCCAGATCGGCCGGGTCCATCTCACGCACTTCCTGTTCGGTGAGGGTGGGGTTGCTGATGCGCGGCAGCACCTTGGTGATGCTGTCCACGTCCATGTTGATCAGGTCTGCCAGGGACAGGCCACGCAGTTCGCCAGAGGCCGGCTTGCGCAGGGTGAGCTTGGCCACCTCCTCCTGGTTGCGCTTGATCGGGGTATCCAGTTCGACGGTTGAAGTTACGGGCTTACTCATGAATCAGGGTCCTTACAGGCCAATGTTGCGGCGGTGTTCGGCCAGGCGATCCTGGCCTCGGATTCGCTCAACCATGCCGGGCACGTCGATCTCGACCACTTCCTCACCGCCGATGGTGAGCTTGAAGTAACTGAGTGTGGTGGTGACGGACAGGGTGTTGTCACTGCCAGGCTCGGCATCGCCCATGGCAATTTCTCGGTGACGGCCACGGACCACGATTTCCACGGGCAGGGTCTCGCCGGTGTCATCGCGCTGGTAGCTGCCGGAGAAGCGCAGCAGGTCGGCGTCCAGCTGGCTGGTACCGAAGTTGTCGAACAGGCCGGGGATGAGGCCTGCCGGGGTCCACTGGAACTCCATCTTTTCCATGCCCTGGTCGATGTCCACCGGGGCGTTCATGCCGCCGCCACGGAACTCCTCCATCTGGCGGACCATGGGCGGCAGGGTGAGGGAGGCGATCTGGCCCTGCCAGTTATCGCCGTTGCCGAACAGGTTGAAGTGCTTCAGCTTCTTGGGAAGTGCCATTGCTCAGCTCCTTATGCGTTCACGCGGGCGGCGAAGTCGGCCAGGTACCGGTCGGTGATCCGCTGACGGAACAGCAGGTTCTCCAACGGTGGTACCGGGGTGTAGTCGTAATCGATGTACAGCTTGCCGGCCTTCAGGGTGTCTTTGGTGTTGATCTCCGGATCCAGCCAGGCGCGTGCATCCACGATCAAGCCCAGGAGCTTCAGCTCGCGGAACTTGGCATTGATCCCTTCCAGGATGTCCTTGGCCAGTGATGGATGCATTGGTTTGTCCACGGCCCACATGTGCGCCTCAGCGATGGTGTCGGCGAGGATCTGGGCCGTGCGGGTGTAATTCTCGAAGGCGAACAGCGGATCCGAACTGCAGGTCCGGGAACCCCAGAAACGGAAACCGTCACGCTGGATCAGGGTGGTGACTTCGTTGGCGTTGAGCAGGCCGGCGTCGGTGTTCGGGTCCTGCAGATCCCAGTGCACGTCCTTATCGATGCCCGTTACTCCGTTTACCGCCACGTTAGACAGCGTCTTGTGCCAGCCCACCTGCTGGTCGATCTTCGCGCGCAGGCCCATGGCGCGAGCTACAGCGGCGGCCTGTTCCACGGTTGCGGTGTTGACGTTGAACGCGGTGAAGTCCGGCCAGATCAGCATCAGTTCCCGGGCGCCAAAGCCGTTACGGTAGAGGATGGCCTCAGAGATGGTCTGGCAGTTGTGTGCGTAGGCGTATGCGAATGCCCGCAGCTGCTGGGCAATGGTGATCAGCTCAGCAGTGACGTTCTCGGTGTCGAGACCGGGAACACCCAGAATGCGGGGTTTTACGCCCAGGTTCTGCTCGGCGGCCAGCAGTGCCTTCATGCCCGTTTTCTTGCCCTGGGCATTGGTAGTGCCGATCACGTTGGCTTCGGTGTCTTGCTCGGTCTGGCCCTCGGCAACCCGAACGACAACCATGATCGGTGAGGTTTGGTCGCCGATCGCATCCAGGGCCTTGGGCAGGGTGCCGGTGGTGCCAGCATTGCCGATCGCTTCGTCAATTCGGGTGACCAGAACCGGGGTATTCAGCGGGAAGGGCTCGTTCTCGCCACCGGCCAGGCTGGTGAAGTCCACGGCATTGACCAGGCCGGAACCATCGCTGCCGGCATCGTTGGCAGCGGTGACCAGGGCTGAGGCCTCGGCGCTGCCGTTGATGGCGGTAACCACCTGGTTGGCGGTGCTGGTGATCACGCCGGAGGCGTCGGTGGCCAGTGTTACGGTGATATCGTTGCCGCTGACACTCACGGCCAACGCTTCGGAATTCGCCGCTGGATCGACGTAGCGGACGCGGATCTGGTTGCCGGCGGTACCTACGGCCGCTGCAGTGATCAGCACATCAGCATTGTTGGCAATGGCCGGAACAACGGCTTCAGCCGCCACGCCAGGCAAGGCTTCGGGGGCTGTCGCAACCAGGCCGATAACGGCGGTGGAAACAGTGCGAATGGTACGGGTGCCTTCGTTAATCTCAAGCACCCGGACGCCGTGGTGGTATTGGTCGGGCATGACGCCTCCTGGTCATCTCAATGGCGGTGTTTTAACTGCCATAATGAACGCTGAAGGCTGAGAGGCTAGGTTGTGGATTTGTGGCAGGGAGCGATACAAAAAACGGGCAGGTTTAGCTCACAGGAATGAGCGCCGGGGACAGGAGAAGATCCCTTGGGGTTATTCTGTGGCTTCTATCACCACGAAGCAACGGGCAGCCGGCCTGCTCAAATGCCCAGGCGATCAGCTCAGAGCAGAACCAGGCATTCTGGTCCTGCCAGTTTCGGCGGAAACCCCAGCCGAGAATACCCGGCCAGTCGTAGGGCCTACCGATCTGGCTGCGGGCTGCCTCGATCGTCTCCACCGAACCAGACACTTGAAATCGTGCGTAGGTCTGGATGGGTTCGGGATCTCGAATAGAGACACCATAGCGGGCCGTCGCTCCTAGTAGTCGCCCGTCGTCCAGCACTAAATCCACGTGACTGTAGGGTGACCATGTAGCCCAGCGGATCACTTGGCTACCGACCCCTTTTGTGGTCGAGAACTGGAGTGTGATCATGTGGGCTCCATTGCATTCAACTGATCAATAAAGGGTTGAGCTATACCGGAAAAGTCGCTTCCGTCAGGTGCTGATTTGACGGAGGCCTTGCCTGCAAGTCGGATTCTTCGAATAGTGATCAATACCTGTTCCCAGTCTGCTGCGGTTTGCTCGATGCTAGCTGCAGCTATCTCGAAACTGATACCTTCAGCCTCTGCCCAATCTTTGACGGCGGGCGGCACATTTTCTGAGGGGCTGCCTTCCTGTCGCCACATTTCTACCTGTTGCAACGCGAGTCGATACTCTTGTTCAACTAATTGTCCTGCACTTACATAGCGAGATCTGGCGTTGCCAGCTGCTGTATCGATGCTGACAATCGCTCGGTTTCGAAGCACGGAGTCTTCTTCTGATGGAGTTGGTACCCAGGTTGGACGACCATCTTCACCGGGACCTCTTTGCATCCCAGGAGGGGGTGAACTCAGACCATAGGTAAGCCATTCGGAATCGGTGACCTCAATTACATCAGCGGGCAATTCGTCCTCTGGCCAGCCTTCTTTGAGGGCGTAGAGCTCAATCATGTCGTCAGGTAAGAACGCGTTTTTACTGCTTTGGTAATACATGGCTAGTCCTCAGTATCCAATGGCTGACCATCCGACGGTCAAGCTTATGTTGTTACCTATGGGCGCCGCACCGGGTTCGGCGGAGTAAAGAGCCAGCTGTCCATCGTTTTGACTTTTTCCGGTGGCTTGGGAGATGACATAGCGATTCGTCAGTTCGCTAACGTGCGTAGGCTGGAAAGAGACGCACTCGTTTGGGAACGCGATTGGAAAAATCACGCTTTGAGTGTTGGTGGTAACCGTGACTTCACCCCATTGACGGATCATGCCGTTGGGAAGCTGCTCATACCCATTGGTGGCTTTCACTGCTGGCATATTTCCGGTGTGGGCGACTTCTACCCATGGCTGCCATCCATTAACGCCATTCAATCTCCGGAAGAACATTCTGTTTTGGTCATAGGGGATAAAGATTTGGCAAGCATAACTACCATTGCTCCCATGCCTTGCGACATAGAGATATCCATTCTCGTCAGCGTCTGCTGGCCGATTGCTTTCACCAGCCGGATTGCCTGTTGAATAGTAAAAGCCTGAGGCGACTACTTCGTTGATATCTCCAGACCTCAGAGATCCACCGCCTAAACCAAACTGGCCGAACGCCTCACGCACTCCAGCAGCATCGGGGAATTTTCCTGGCGTGCCTTGCTTGGCTTCGGATGTGGATGCTTTTTGTCCCGAATGAAGGGCAGTTTGGCCTTCTGGGATTCCGTGTACTCCACCGGTTTTTTCGTTGTGAGAATTCACAGCGCTATCCGAATAGCCACGGGTAGCGAGAACCACCGATGGATCTACTTTGAGTGTCACTGCCTCGGTGTCGGAAACTTCCATCACGAAGCGGATTGTCTGAGTTCGGCTGGAGCCTTCGGCCAATACTGGCTTGTAGGTCTCTGGGTAGTTGCCATACCCGATCAAATCGCCATCGATATCGAAAACCCCGATCTCTCGAATCGTCCAACCGCCTACGTCTGGAGGTAGTACTTGCTCAACTACTACCCAGTTGGGATTCTGGCCATCCACTTCACTCAGGTTTATCGGTGCACGGCGCACTTCATTTACCAGGGCGGTACGGGAGGTTTCGGGCGTTGGCAGGGCGCCATTGCCGTCACCTACTGCCAGATCGGTGATTTCAATGGTTTGCCCCAGGGCGATCGCGTTCGCCAGCTTGGCCTGGCCTACGTCAGTGAGGATGGTGTAGAAGCTTGGCATGCGCTCTCCTATTGCGGATAAACCGTTGCTGAATCGTTGCTGTCAGTTGCCATGCAGACGAATAAAGGTCCGCTTACGGCGATGGTGCCAGGCTGATAGGGCAGGACTGCTGTAGCATCGCCATCGTAAGTAGCTGCACCAGCGTAGAAAGTGCCGAACGTCTCGCCGGCAAGGTCCAGCCCCGTGATGTGGCGGCTGGCAGGTTTTGCGTCATCGATGAGCCTTTCCAGTTCCTGGTACATGGCATCTGTGATGCCGGTGTTCAGTACACCGATGCGCAGCGCGAACGTCCCCGGCGTGCCCACTGGTGTGGTTTCCCACCATTCGGTTACCTCCAACAGATACCCAAGCGGCTCGACGACCCGGCGTAGGGCGCTGATCGTTCCCTTTTTCTTGTGCACGTAAAAGCTGGTGGCGATCACGTCGCGTTTGGCCGCTTCCGTCCAGGTTGGGTCCCAGCGATCGACGCTGAAGGCCCAGGCCAGATAAGGCAGCAGTCGCGCCGGGCAACTATGCGGGTTCCATAGGGTGCGCAATGGCACTGGTACCCGCTGGATATCGGCCAGAGCTTCAGAGGCAGCCCGTTCAAGCGGCGTCGCGTTGCTGGGTAGCAGAGGAGTGCGGTCGTCACTCATCGGAACCACCAATTACGACGCTAACGCTGGTGCAGTAGGCTGCCTCGGTCTCGTCCAGCACCACGTCCGACGCGGGTGAAGTTAGCTCCACTCGCTGGACGCCTTCTACGTGCAGGGCTGCGTGTAGAGCTGAGATGCGTATATCCCGACCAATACGGCGCTGGGTGCCGATATAGTTGTCGAGTGAGGCTCGGGCAGCTTCGATGATGGGTTCCTGTTCCGGGCCAGGGTAGACGTATAGGGTAGCTTCTACCTGGTAGTTAATGATGGTCGCCGACTGAACGGTCAGGCGGTCGCCGACCGGGCGGATATCCTCTGCAGAGAGGGCCGTGTCGACGTTGGTGATAATTTCCTGACTGGCTGTGCCATTGCCTTCAGATGACAGAAGGGTGACCGTTACATAGGCCGGGTTTGGACTGATCGCCCTGGCATCAGAAACCCGGCCATCAGCCGACAAGGCATGGAACTCGTAGGCTTTGGTTGGTCCGGCCACACTCAAACCTTCCCAGGACTGTTGTGAGCGCAGCCGCAGGCTATCGTTGGATTCGTAGGTGGGCTGTATCGGCGGGATGGAGTTCGGATCGCCTGGATCCACCATCAACCGTTCGGTGTCGAAGTTGGCAACCAGGTTGTCCAGATCTTCATCCTCGGCAAACGCCAGCATGTTGGCCACTGCCGCTTCGTTTACCCGCTTACGCCATACCAGCTCACGGTAGGCATTCTCCTGCAACTGAATGGTGAGGGGTTCGGATTCCAGGGCGAGCGTTTCCTCCACCTCCTGGCGACGATCTTCAGGTACCAGGGAAAGCAGTTTCTGTTTCCGTTGTTCCAGGATGGTTTCGTAATCCAGCTCCTCGATAACCTTGGGCTTGGGGAGTCTGGATAGATCAATGGGGCCGCTCACAGCGTACCTCCTACCGGCACGCGGATCTGATCGGATTCACCGGTGTCAGTCCTGGTCAGAGAAATCTCAAGGGTAAAGCGGCCGTCCTCGCCCATGGAGCGGTTGACGTTGCCAACGCGAACCCTTGGTTCCCACTGTTGAATGGCAACAACGGCCGCACTGTAAAGCCTGAGCACGGTGGCACGATTTAGGGGTTGATCAATCAGTTCAGGGATCAACGAACCGAAATCCCGGCGCATAACGCGGGATCCCAACGGTGTCGCTAAAATGGTACCGATGCTCTGACTGATATGTGCTGTTCCTGACAGGTAACGGCCCGTCGCTGCATTCATTCCCATCATTCGACCTTGTAGGTACCGGCACTGGAGCCGCCTGTTACTGGCACTTGCGCGTTCGCTTGAATCTCATCCACCACGGCGTTGGAAATGGCCTCTGCCATTTTCTCAACCCAGCTGAAGGGGCCTGTTTCGTTAGCGCCCTGAGCTTTCATTTCATTGATGATCCGGGTTTTCAGCTGACTCTTGCTTAGGGCCATGGCTATTTCCCCGCTGTTACTGTGCTAGATCCATCACCATGCGGAAGGCCGGTGAAATGGCAGATGTGGCCCGTGGTGACGACAGGATTGCCATTGTTGTGATGAATCTTCAGAGCATTGACTCTGCACGTTCCGGCCACCGCTGTAGTGGCGTTTCCGCCTACGTTGACTGTGGCGTCGCCGGTTATGTTGATGTTCACCTTTCCGGGAAAGCTGGCGACCAGCTCTTTCTTCACATGGTCGTAGGTGATGCTGGCACCGTCCGGGTAGACTCGCTTATGCTCGTCGGCGCTGTCGGAGGGTGCGTTCTGCTTGTATAGCCCGGTCACAATGATTGCCTGTGCCAGGTCGCCAGACGGCGAGAGCAGAACTACTTGTTCCCCAACGGTGGGTGGATCCCATTCCAAGCTGGTACCGGTTCTCGCAGATACCCATGGCTGCCAACCTGTGAGGTTGTCTCCAGCCTGGATGCGGGCACGCGCGCGCGAAACATCGACTTCGGCCACTTGGCCGATTCGGACAATGTTGTTGATCAGGCGGAAGGCTTCAGCGAGAGTATTCATGGGGCCAGTTTGTATTTTTGGACCCAACAATAAGAAGCCGTTGACGTTGTAACGGCCAGCGGAACAAAAAGCAGGGTTTAGGGCTGGATGTGTTCCAGGACGCGGTCGGCGATGAGTTCAAGGTCGCCCCGACCAAAGCCTATCAGGCGGCGAGCAGGGTAGTCGTAGATCGGGCCGTTCTTGTCCACCTTTGCACGCAGTCCGAAGTGGTGAATCACGGCGATTCGGGCTGCTGGTCCGGCAAAAGCCAGGCCGGCGGAATCCGGGCTGGTTCTGATCTTGAGGTACTTTGCTGTCCTCAACTTGGTAAACATAGCCTTTTTGCGAATCTGGCCGCGTTTACTGCGTAGGTTCCTTTTCTTTCTCGGGTCCCATTTCTGTCCATCGGGCCCTTCCTGGGCTTTCATCCGCTCCTGGTTCTCTTTCCGGAGATCCCGGGAAATGGTTTTCATCAGCTTGCGGCGTTCGGCTGGATCCATCTTCCGCAGCAGCGGTTCCACCCAGCCGGCGAGGGCGTCGATGTCGTCAGTCATCGCCCGGTACCTGTTCGGTCAGGCCGTGGAGGTCCATGATGATCTGCCACTCGGCATCCGGGTTCATTTGCATCTCTGGCTCAGGCAATACGTGCTCGGTCTGGAAACCAGTCTCCAGCGCGGTCACGATCACCCGCTCGGTCACGTTCACAGTGATGCTGATGTCGTAGCTGTTGTTGTTCAGGAGCTCGGCCTCAAAGCTGATGGAGCGTTGCGGATCCGCGCCAGGCTCACGGTATGCCAGCCAGGAGAGAATGGGCAGTATCAGGTGGTCAAGATCGCCGCTGTAATCGGTGACGATAATCCTGATCGGCAGGGTATACATGTGGCTGAGGTTCGGGCCCTGCCAGAATTCGATGTTTCCATCCTCGATGAAACTCAGAAGCTTATCCGGGTTCCGCTTGAGGTCCGATACATTGGCCAGTATGTGATTTCGGAGATCGGCAAGTTTTTTCATTCTGGCTCCTGCGTGCTCATCTGCTGGGCTCTCTGTTCGCAGCTTTCGATCTCGTCCCAGATTTCAGTCATGCGATCGTTCTGGGTGGTGAGTTTGATGCTGTACCGGTCAATCAGATCCAGCAGGTCGCCGTTCTGGTTCATCCACTCTCGGCCCGGGTGACGCTCCTGAATCGCCAGTGCCTTCACGTTGCTGCACACCAGGTATTCCGTTGTCTGGATGTATCGGACCTTTCCGGAGCAGGCGGACAACAACATCAGGGAGCTCAGTGCGAGCCCAGTTACGATAGACTTCATTCTCTTTCTCCAGTTGGGCCCGGGCTGCTCTTTCAGCCTCGAGGGCAGCTTCCAGGTCGGAGCCCTTCGACTCGATTCGTTCAATCCGCTCAGCCAGGCGGTCTCGGGCCTCTGTCATCTCCGTGAGTCTGGCCTGTGTCTGCTCTGCTTCTTGTTTCTGCAGGTTCAACGCATGGGCGGTTGATGCCAGTTTCGCGCTGGTTTCCATGTTCCGCTCGATGCTGGCCCAAAGGGACCCGCAAAGCGCGGTAATGACCAGCCCAATGACCAGGTATAGTTTCATTCCTGTTTTCTCCCGCTGTTGACGTAGAATCCGAACCATGCGGCCGCGCCGGTCCAGATCACGTTCGCGTAGAATTGCTGAGCTGTGGTGGGAACTTCCAGGGCGATGAACCATTGGTGGGTGTCGAAACAGAGCCAGCCGTAAAGGATCACCAGGAGTCTTGGGACGACTCTCCAAGCGTCCAGCTGTTCAGGTGTCAGTTTCACGAAATTCGCCCCACAGCGCGGAACCTGTCATAGGCGGCCGCCATCTTGGTGTCGTACTGGTTTCGGGCGTAGGCTGGGCCGTTGTAACGCTCTGCGAAGGCTGTCCAGTCACGGTTCTTCAGCGCCTGGTGCAGGGCCTTGTCCTTTTTGATGAACCGGAGGAACGCCTCCAGCTGCTCACCTTCGCTGCGGTGCATGGCTGCCCAGAAATCGAACGGGGACGAGTAGCCCAGGGCCTGCCAGTGGAAACCCATAATCTGGAAAAGGCCCCAGCTGGCTGACTCGATGGCGGTAGGTTCGTGGATGCTTCGTGCCCGGCTCAGGCGTCGCCATTCCCCCTCACCGCCAACATACCCGCCTGGCTTTGCGTTTACGATGCCAGGCGCCTTGGCGGCGTTGTGCCCCCGCTCGGAAGGGTGTAGGCGTCGGTACATGATGTGCCGCTCAAAAAGGATCACCGGCTTGCCGGAGGGCAGGAACCCGGATTCCTTGCTCTCTACCTCGGTCACCGCCTTGATCGCGGCGAGCTGCACGCCCAGCCGTCGTGCGGCATTTTTCAGATCATCCTCACTCAGCAGCTTGTCTGGGCTGATGATGTTGGCTGGATCCAGGCGGGCAAGAGTGGCCGGGCCGGCGATGCCGTCAACCATGAGGCCGTTCTTGCGTTGGAAGCGGATGACGGCTTTCTCTGTCGATTCACCAAACCAGCCGTCCACCTCGATAGCTGCTCCAGAACTATTCAAGCTGGCTTGCAGCTCTGAGACATGCTGGCCTACGTCTCCGATCTTGATCATCATGTCGTGGCTCCTATGACTGCGGCTGCAGCGCTGAACAGCTCTTTACGCATGGCAAATGCGATACCAGCGATACCGATGATTACCCAGACAGCCCCAGCGAAGAACCATACCTTTCTGGCCAATCCGGTCACGTTCCTATCCAGGCGGTTAATGGCGCCCTGCATGGCAGATTCACCTTTTTCCATTCGCTGCTGGCTGTGTTCCAGGTAATCCTTCAGCGCCTGTTGGGTTTCCTTATGGTTCTCTTTCTGGTCTTCAGCGAGGTTCTGAAGGTCTTTGTGCAACCCGGCGACAGCGCTTTCCAGCGCATTCACTCGTGGGTGAAGATCCTCCAGGTGTCTCAGCCTTGCCGCCCAATCTAGGGCGACCATCTCTTGCAGTTGCATAGATTCAGCCTTTTCTGGCGGCATGCCGTCTCCCTAATTCCACAACTGGACGGTCGCTTGGGTGGGTTTGGCTGCGACTTCTGGCATTTTGATCACGGTGCCGATCGGCAGTACCGGCCCCAGATCGGCGAGGCCAGGGTTCGCAGCAAGAACTGACTCAGTGACGCCGGCGGTGTAGCCGTAATAGCGGAAACAGACCCAGTCAACGGTATCGCCCTGGATGGTTCGAACCTCGTCCATCAGATCAGCTCCACGGTGGTGCGATTGGCGCCCCGGATATCGGATAACGCCCAAGCAGCATCACGCCTGAGATCATCACCGGTCAGATCCATGGCCTCGGCCCTCGCTTCTCCTTTCCCTGTGGAGTCGTAATCCCGGTACCGCTCGATCAGGTTGGCCTTTGCCAGACACCAGACTGCCCGAAGGTATAGGCGCACGTTTGTGCCGGATGGTTGCCAGTCGGCATCTGGCACGTTTTCCAAGCTGTCGAAGCCGAGATCCTTCTGAGACTTCATGTAATCGGCCAGAGAGCGGTTGGCATCGAACATCCCGGCCTCGAGGGCGTGCTGGGCTCGCTCGTCAGTGACGGTGCCGTCCAGGCGCATCGAATCGCGGAATTCCTGAAGGTTCAGGTCCGGGAAAAAAGCTGCGTTGGTGATGATGACGGGCTCGGTGGTGCCACCGGCTGCGATCAGGCTCATACTGCCTCCGGGTGAAGGCGGTGGACGGGGCCGTAGAGCTTCCGGCGTGGCCTTGGCTCAGGGCCCCGTGCCGCCTGGCGTCGGGGTGCCGACTCGGATCCGGTTATTGTCCGGAATTCTTGAGTTCCTTTCTCAGGCGCTCGATTTCCTTTTTCACGCCGATCTTGTCGTTCAGCTTCAGCGCCCGCTCATAAGCGGCGACTGCGGCTTCGGTGTGCCCGGTGTTATCCAGAATCGAGCCTTCTGCCTTGAAGAGCTTCGCCTTTACCTGGTCGTGCATGTCCGCATCCGCGAACAGGGCCAGGCAACGCTGGAGCTGTTCCAGAACCTCTTCCTGGTTCTCGGCTTCCTTATCCAGCTTCAGGGCAAAATCGGCCACTTCCTCAGAGACGAGAGCCGCGGTGCTGCGCTGGTACCGGTCCGGCGTTTCCAGCCCATAGTTTGCAGCGTACTCGGCGATATCCATTGCCGTGGAGAGCTCGCCCACATCCAGGTACCAGACCATCAGGGTCATCAGCACATCGTCCTGCTGGCCTTTGCCACCTTCCAGAACACCCTGAACATAGCTTTCGTAGTTCGGCAGGAGCTCCCGCTTCGCTTCAATCTTTCGCTCAATGCTCTGGATGTCGGACAGGCGCCGGATATCCTCGACGATCGCGGCCTTGTGGAGCTCATAGGAATCACCTTGAGGCCTGGCCGGCGTGGCCTGCGATGCCTCTGCCTTCGCCCGGGCACGGTCGAAGTGCTTGCGGGCAGGGCTCGGCCGGGGTTTTCCACCCTCTCCACGGTTGTAGGGGTTGGGCCGTTCCTTGCCCGAGGCTTCTGCCCGTTCCTTGTCTTTGGCCTTGGCTTCCTGCTGGGCCTTTTCCAAATCCTCGGCCGCAGCCGCCTCACGGGCGGCGCGGACCTGTTCAAACCGTTTCTTCGCTGGGCTGACCATTACGTCCCCCTTACACCATCGTGATGTTTTCAACGACTGCGCCGGCACCGAAGTCCTCGATCACGTAGGCATCGTTTGATGACTCGAAGTTCTCGATGCGGTTACGGCGCGGGTTGTCGATGATGTGACGGCGGCGGCCACCTTGCTGCCAGTAGATAGACAGGTTCTCCAGGGTGGTGATCATCAGGGTGCCGTCCGGGATGTATGGCACCTGAATCCCCTGCAGGCCGCCGATGCGCTTCTGGCTCACCAGCAGATCCAGTGCCTGCTGTTCGGTCGGGGCGTTGGACTGGTTGATCAGCGGGAAGTACTTGTCGGACATCAGGGTGCGGCCGACCAAAACTACCATGTCTGGATTCTCGCGATACCACGGATCAACCATGCTGTTCAGAACATCGAAGACCAGAGCGTCGAGGTTCTTGTAGTCGCCCGTGTCGCCAATGGTTACCTGGCCAGAGGATGCAACCACTTCGTTCAGGACTCGCTCGGCAGCCTGCTCGCGATAATGCTGGAGCCAGCCCTTGTTCACATCCTGCAGGAGCGGGTTGGTGGAGCGATTGGTGGCGGCTGCCGCGCTGGTACCGTTCCAGCCGATCATGATGCGGTCGAGGGCCTGCTGGCGAACGATGGCATCGCGCAGCATGGCCTGGAAGTTCGGGAACTTCGCCCAGGCATCGATCTTGGAGTAGGGCACAGCGGTGTCGAACTCGGTCAGGAAACACTCGTAACCATTGCCGGTGGTATCGCTGACGTCGGACGGGGTCCGGTCGTTGGCGCTGACGTCGGTACGGCCGGCGATGGTGGAGCCAACGCCTAGGCCAACCTTCTCGCCTTTGATTTCGTCCACACCGATCATGTTGATCCGGCTCAGGAAGTCGCTGGACTCCTGCATGCGGCGTTCCAGCGTTTGCTGGACGGTCGGAGTGACCGCGAAGGCCTCCGCTGCGGATTCAACGCCATTCAGCTTCGCGATCTGCTGCCGAAGCTTGTTGAACTGTACTCGGGATTCATTACGCATAGTCTGACTTCCTTCAGCAGTCGGTGAGGATTGCGTTTTCGCCACCGGTGGCGGGCGGACGCTGGCTGTGGTTGTGGGGGGATTTCTCCAGCTGGGCCTTCAGTTCGTTGAACTGCTGTTCCAGCGTTTCGTGGTCCTTCTTCAGCTGGCTGTAATGCCCCTGGGTTTTCTCCAGTTCGCTCCGCAGCTCCTGCGCTTCGGATACGAACAGGCCCAGCGTGCTCTCCAGATCCTTTTTGAAGTCGGCGAATTTGGCGGCGCCGGCTTCCCGGTGCTTGGTGAACAGAGCCTTCACCTTTTCGAACAGGCTGGGCTCTTCCGGGTCGCTGCCGGATTCGCCACCGGCTTCTTCGGTGAAGTCCAACTCGGTTTCCAGGGCAGCGGTGAACAGGTTTTCCGGGCGTTGCTTTCGGTCGTTCAGCGGGTTGGTTTTGGCGCTGGCACTGAACTGAAGCATCTCGGTACCGAGGGACGCTGGGGAGTCGGTGACGGCCAGACCTACCAGGTAGGCTTCGCCGGTATCTGAGAATTCCGGATCCACCTCGATGGAGGTGTAAATCTTCTGACGCTCCTTGTTCATGCTGACCAGGTCGTTGGTCGGCTCGATCTGGGCAAAGAGCTCCATCTTGCCGTCGGCGTTCTCTTCAGCCCGAAGTGCGTGGACATCACCCAGGGCTTTGAAAGGGCCATCGGCAAACATGCCGCGCATGTGCTCCAGCCAAACCCGGGCACCGTACTTCTGCGGGTTGAAGTTCTTGGCCATCTGCTCGATCCACGCCCGGCTGATAGCCCGGCCATCGGTAGTGGCGCCTTCGGTGGCCACTCGGAACCATTTTTTCATGTTGCCTCTCCAGTGCCTGTTGGGCGATGCTTACTCAGTTGTCATGCAAGTGCCCCCAGATTCGTGGGAAGGGCATTCAATGCCAACCTGCCGCCTTTGTGTCGATTCCCCATACAAAACACCGCACGCTGAACCCTCGCGCGCAGCCTTTACGCTGGCTGCATGGATAAAGTCGTCGAATCGGAATACAGAGAACAGTTCGTCTCCGCCCGCACTCTGCTGTGGATGGGGTGGCGGCCTTCGCGCATTGCGGAGCACCTGGACATTAGCCCGCAGTTGATCAACGCCTGGCGAAAGCGATTCAAATGGGACGACGCTCCACCGATGGAGCGGGTGGAGAGTTCGCTCGAATCTCGGATGATTCAGCTGATCTTCAAGGACCCGAAGGAAGGGAAGGACTACAAGGAAATCGATCTGCTAGGACGGCAGTTCGAACGGTTGGCTCGTGTCCATAAGTATGAGGAGACCGGCCGCGAATCGGATCTGAACCCGAAGATCCAGGAGCGGAACCGGGCGCCCAGAAAGGCCAAGAACGATATCGGCGAGGAAGGCCTGGAACTGATCGAAAAAGCCTTCGATGAATCGCTTTTCGACTACCAGCACAAGTGGAAGGTGGCGGGCCTTACCCAACGGATCCGGAACATTCTGAAGTCACGCCAGATCGGTGCAACCTGGTACTTTGCCCGGGAAGCGATCGTGGATGCGTTCCACACCGGCAAAAACAAGATCTTCCTCAGTGCCTCGAAGGCCCAGGCCCATGTTTTCCGGCAGTACATCGTCCAGTTCATCAAGGACACTTGCGGGGTTGAACTTCGAGGCGATCCGCTGGTGCTGCCCAATGGCGCCACCCTATATTTTCTCGGTACCAACGTCCGAACCGCCCAGAGTTACCACGGCGATCTGTACATGGATGAGTACTTCTGGATCCAGAACTTCCAGGAGTTCCGGAAGGTGGCCTCCGGCATGGCCATGCACAAGAAGTGGAGCCAGACCTATTTCTCCACACCTTCCGCGATCACCCATGATGCCTACCCATTCTGGACCGGTGACCTGTTCAACAAACGCCGGGCCAAGGATAAGCGAGTAAGCATCGACACTTCCCATGCGGCACTTGCCAATGGCATGGCGTGTGGTGATGGCCAATGGCGCCAGATCGTTACCGTCGAAGATGCCATGGCAGGTGGGTGCGACCTGTTCGATATCGACCAGCTGCGCCTCGAGTACTCCGATGATGAATACGCGAACCTGCTGATGTGCCAGTTCGTGGATGACACCCACGCCGTGTTCCCCCTGGCCAAGCTGCAGCGCTGCATGGTGGACAGTTGGGTGGAATGGCGAGACCTGAAGCCGTACACCGATCGACCGCTCGGTGATGGTGCGGTCTGGATTGGTTACGATCCGGCAGGCGGCAGCGAGGATGGAGACGGAGCCGGTGTTGCCGTGGTGTCTCCATCAAGATCCAACCTCAAGCCCCACCGGGTAATCGAGAAACAGCGCTTCCGGGGCCTGGACTATGAACAGCAGGCCGAGGAGATCCGCAAGCTCACTCATCGCTACAACGTCGCCTACATCGGCATCGATACCACCGGCCTGGGTGAAGCTGTCGCCGAGTTAGTGGAGAAGTTCTTCCCCGCGGTAACACGATTCAACTACAGCCCGGATGTTAAAGCCCGTCTGGTGATCAAAACCCAGAACATCATCGACCGCGGTCGCCTCCAGTTTGATGCCGGCTGGAGCGATCTGGCCCAGAGCTTTATGGCAATCCGCCGGGGAATGACCGATTCCCAACGCCACATCACCTACAAATCCGGCCGTCGTGAAGACACCGGCCACGCCGATCTGGCATGGGCGGTAATGCACGCACTGGCAAATGAACCCCTCGAAGGGCCAACCGAACAAGGTGGCAGCATGATGGAGATTTATTGATGACCAAACCGCACGTTGAAGCTTTCACCTTCGGTGACCCGGTACCGGTGATGGACCGGTATGACATGCTCTATACCGGCTGCTGGATGGCTGGAATGGATTACTACGAACCGCCGGTGGACCAATCGGCGCTGGCCAAGTCATACCGGGCAACGGCTCACCATGGAAGCGCACTCCAGGTGAAACGGAACATTCTGGTGAAGTCTTTCCAGCCAACCGAGTACCTGAGCCGTCAGGATTTCTCTCGCATGGCTCTGGATTACCTGGTGTTCGGCAACCTCTATGGGGAACAGCTGACCAACCGGCTCGGTAATCTGGTACGGATCCGGCCTGCTCTGGCGAAGTACTGCCGCCGTGGTGTCGAGGAAGATCAGTACTGGTGGGTTCACGACTGGGAGCAGAAACAGGAGTTTCCGCGAGGAAGCATTGTTCACCTGATGGAGCCCGATATCGACCAGGAACTCTATGGCGTTCCGGATTACATCGGATCCCTGCAATCTGCCTGGCTGAATGAAAGCGCCACGCTATTTCGCCGGAAGTATTACCAGAACGGAAGCCACGCCGGGTTCATAATGTACATGACTGATCCCGCTCAGAATCAGGAAGACATCGATGCCCTTCGCAAAGCTTTGCGTGAAAGCAAGGGGCCGGGCAACTTCAAGAACCTGTTCATGTATGCCCCGAACGGCAAGAAAGACGGCATGCAGGTGATCCCTGTGAGTGAAGTAGCGGCCAAGGACGAGTTCTGGAACATCAAGAATGCCACCCGTGACGACCAACTGGCCGGCCATCGCGTGCCGCCCCAGCTGATGGGCATCATCCCAACTAACACCAGCGGCTTCGGCGATTCGGAAAAAGCTGCCCGAGTCTTCGCGGCCAACGAACTGGAGCCACTGCAGGAGCGGCTGCTGGAAATGAACGACATCGTGGGCAAGGAAGTGATCCGCTTCCGGCCCTACAGCCTGGGCGAACCAACCGCCTGAACCTCTTTAGACGACTGCGTCAGCGTTTGGCCACCTTCGGGTGGTCTTTTTTTGTGCCCGAGATAGGCCACCCCCGGGGCGGGGTGCCCACACCCGACGCTCGCGGTCACCCCGCCCCGCCTGCGCGCTCTTGGTACCGAGGTTTTTCAACGGCCCGGAATTTCAAACGCTGCATGAGCTGTAAGTCATTGATTGATGGTCTGCCGGGTCCTGCGAAGTAGGGGGGTCTTCGGAAAAGTGTAACAACGTAACAGGGGCTGAAAATGGCTTTCAGGTAACTGATATATATAGAAAAATCCTGTTACACCCAAAGTGCAACAAAACGTAACGGAAATGCTACATCGTTGATTTTATTAGGGTAGATGATCGCTATTTGTTACAGGTAGAAAGTGTAACAACGTTACGTTTTTACCTTCAAAAGTGTAACAAGTAATTATCAATAAAATCAGATAGCTATAAGCAAATATTACACTTATTACAGTTGTTACACTTTTCCGAAGCCCTCCTGCATTCTGAGCCAGCCCGCCCAACGCGCACGCACACACGCGCGTATATCACTCAAAATCGCCGCTCTTTTATAAACAGAGTTCAGGCAATAAACGGAGCTGGTCTGCAGGCGTGAATGTGAGGAGAGCTCGTATCAGCGGAGAATACGCACGGAGAAGTCGTCCTGTTTCTCCTGGGCGGTGCCATCGGCCAGAGCGTGGAGGTAATCGGCGTACCACTGCATCATCTGCCGCCGTTGCCGAAGGTACTCGGCTTTGTTGTAAACACCAGAGACACCACCCTCAACGTGCGCCAGCTGGCGTTCGACAAAGTCCTTTCGCCAACCGTGATCGCGCAGCAGCGTTGAGGCCGTGTGTCGAGCTCCGTGGCCGACCAGCTTTCCCTTATATCCCATCAGGTTCAGCGCCATGTTGAACGAGGTGTGGCTGATCGGTCGGCGTGAATCTCGGCTACCAGGGAACAGCCAGCGGCAATTGCCTGTCACGTCAGATAAGAGCTCAAGCCATCGCACGAGTTGAGTCGGCAAGCTTATGACGATGTCCAGGTCCTTTTTCATTTTAGTTCCTGGAATAGTCCATAACGCTTCGTCCAGATCGATTTCAGGCCATTCGGCATGCCGAACCATGCCTGGTCTACTCGCTGTTAACAGCAGCATCCACAAACCAACTCTGGTGTTGAACGTGCTGTTGGATCGGTGGAGGCTGTTCAGAAAAGCGGGGAGCTCTGGCTCCAGCAGGAAAGGGTGGTGTTTTGTCGGTGGCGCCTTGCGGGCAACCTCGCCCAGTTCACCGGCCGGGTTGAATTCCCGGTGGCCGTGGGCGATCGCCAGTTTGAAGATCTGGTTCAGCCAGCTCCGGACCTTCTTCGCTATTTCGAAGGCCTTTCGTTCCTCGATGCGTGACTGGACCTTGGTGCACTGAGCTCGCGTCACAGTGTCTATCTTGTAGTCGCCGAGAATCGGCAGGATGTCATTGTCCAGGGCATCCCGCATCAGTCTCAGAGTCTTCGGTGCGAGATCATCCCCGGATTTGCGCCGGTACCAGTCCTCGGCGACCTCTCGGAACAGCGGTTTTGAGCGTTTGCCCTCGCTGTATTCTTTCAAGTCGACACCGCTGGCCGCTTTCTTCTGCAGAGCGTAAGCCTTTTCCCGGGCTGCCTCGCCGGAAACATTCGGGTAAGATCCCAGTCCAAGCCATGCCCATTTACCGTTCGGACGTTTGTATCTGAGGTTCCAGGACTTGGTACCGTTGGATTTCACCCGAAAATACAGGCCAGGACTGTCTTTTTCGCGATAGTCCTTGCTTTCAGGCTCCAGGTTGTCCAGAACTGTATCGGCGAGCGGCCGTCGCTTGATCTGTGACCGTTTCATGCATTGATCCGGTGTAGTTTGAGCACAGGTCTACAAGGCGGGGCCAGGTATACAAAGGGGTATACATAAAAAAAGGGGCTGGCACGGTGACGCCTGGTTAAATCAGGTGAACACTATACCAGCCCTAACGAGCTTTCAACGAGAGTTCTAGCCAAGTACGGTTACACTCGGTTAGCCTCTCTAGCTCCTGATGAGAGAGACCAAATGATACGACCGTTGTCATTTGGTGAATTAATGATAATCGTTATCATTTTTAATTGTCAAACGGTCTTGGCATTTTTTTATATGAAGAAACGTTCAGGAGGCGGGAATGACATACGAAGAACTGATTGAGCGGCTGGACCCGACGGTTTACCGCAACCTGAAACGGGCCATTGAGCTTGGCAAATGGCCAGATGGTCGCGCGCTGACCCGTGAGCAGCGCGCTATCAGCCTTGAAGCTGTGATTTATTATGAAGAGAAGCACAACGTGCCGGAAGAACAGCGAGTGGGATACCTGGACCGTGGCGAGAAAGCCGGTACCGCTTGCGATCCGTCTGTGCAGTTCCGCAAAGATCGCCAGGGTAACAACGATGTGGACCCCGATCAGTTTGTTGAGGTCAAGGTTTGAGCGAATCCATTGATGTAACCGGTCGGCTTCGTAAGATGCCGGCCGAGGCCGGCGACCCGGTGGCCTATAACCTGGCTATCGGCGACAAACGCATTACCCTGAATGACCTTATTGGTCATAAGGTGCGGCTGAATTTTGATGGCGTGATTCGCTGTATTCATTGCGATCGCACCACCAAAAAGAGTTTCAGTCAGGGCTACTGCTATCCGTGTTTCCGAAAGCTGGCCGCCTGCGACAGCTGCATCATGAGCCCGGAAAAATGCCACTATCACCTGGGTACCTGCCGGGAGCCGGAGTGGGGCGAGGCCAACTGCATGGTTGAACATGTTGTGTATCTGGCCAATTCCAGCGGCTTGAAAGTGGGTATAACACGGGCCACCCAGGTACCGACCCGCTGGATTGATCAGGGGGCGGTAACGGCGATACCGATGCTGCGGGTCGCCAGCCGTTACCTGTCTGGTCTGGTGGAAGTGGCGTGCAAGAACCACGTGGCCGACCGCACCAACTGGCGAGCCATGCTAAAGGGTGATGTGCCGGAGCTGGATCTGGTGCAGGAGCGTGAGCGCCTGTTGGACTTGATCGCAGACGACCTGGCGCAATTGCGGGCGCAGCATGGTGAAGACAGCATACGAATTGTGGACGAAGCCACACTTGGGCTGGGTTATCCGGTTCAGGTATGGCCGGCCAAGGTGAAAACCCATAATCTGGACAAAACGCCGGAAGTGGAAGGCTTGCTGGAAGGTATCAAAGGCCAGTATCTGATGCTCGACACCGGTGTAATCAATATCCGCAAATTTACCGGCTATGAAGTCCGGTTCCGGGTTCTTGACTGAATCCGCCATGTCTTTTCTCTGGAGAGTATGAATGCGAACCAACCAGCCACAAACCATTTACCTGAGTGAATACAAGGTTCCTGCGTATCTGGTTGATCAGGTGGATCTGCGTTTTGAATTATTTGAAGACGGCGCCCGTGTGCACAGTACCCTGACTGTGCGCCGCAACCCGGATTCCGCGGAGAGCGCTGCCCCTCTGTTTCTGCACGGTGATAGTCTGCAACTGGAATCGGTTGCCCTGAATGGCTCGCCTCTGGGCACCGGTGAGTTCGAAGACCGTGGCGATGCGCTGGTCGTGCCCTCGGTGCCGGAAGAATTCGAGCTGCAGGTAGTCACCTGGATCGAACCTCAGAACAACACCCGGCTGGAAGGTTTGTACAAGTCCTCCGGTATGTTCTGCACTCAGTGCGAGGCGGAAGGATTTCGCTGCATTACCCTCTATCCGGACCGGCCGGATGTCATGGCGCGCTTCCGTACCCGTATCGAGGCAGACAAAAGCGCCTATCCCGTGCTGCTCTCCAATGGTAACCCGGTGGATAAGGGCGAGCTGGAAAATGGTCGCCATTTTGTCACCTGGGAAGATCCGTTCCCCAAGCCGGCTTACCTCTTTGCCCTGGTAGCCGGAGACCTGGAGGAGAAAAAAGATACCTTCACCACCTGTTCCGGCCGCAACATTGATCTGCGGATGTATGTCGAGCCCCGCAACGCGAAGAAGTGTGATTTCGCGATGGATGCCCTCAAGCGTTCCATGCGCTGGGACGAAGAGGTCTACGGGCGGGAGTACGACCTGGATATCTTCATGATCGTGGCGGTGGACGACTTCAACATGGGCGCCATGGAAAACAAAGGGCTGAATATTTTCAACTCTTCGTGTGTGCTGGCCAGTCAGGAGACTGCCACGGACGCCGCCTTCCAGCGTATCGAGGCCATCGTCGCCCACGAATACTTCCATAACTGGTCCGGCAACCGGGTAACCTGCCGCGACTGGTTTCAGCTGAGCCTGAAAGAGGGTTTTACGGTGTTCCGGGATTCCCAGTTCTCTGCCGATATGGGATCGCCGACGGTGAAACGAATAGAGGATGCCACCCTGTTGCGCACAGCACAGTTTGCCGAGGATGCCGGCCCCATGGCCCACCCGGTGCGCCCGGCGTCTTACATGGAAATCTCCAACTTCTATACCCTGACCATCTACGAAAAGGGTGCCGAAGTGGTTCGGATGATCCACAACCTCCTTGGTGACGAGATGTTCCGTAAGGGCAGCGATCTGTACTTCCAGCGCCATGACGGGCAGGCGGTCACCACCGATGATTTTGTTCGCGCTATGGAAGACGCGTCCGGGCGGGACCTGGGCCAGTTCCGGCTATGGTATGAGCAGGCCGGCACGCCGGTGGTTTCGGTGTCTGATGAGTACGACGAGGCGCGCGGTGTCTATCGGCTTACCGTGCGCCAGAGTATTCCTGACACGCCGGGCCAGACCGACAAGAAGCCGCAGCATATTCCGTTTGCGCTCGGGCTTCTGGGCGCCGACGGGCAGCCTCTGCCCCTGAAGCTGAGTGGTGAGAGTGGCGAAGCGCCTCTGGAGCGGGTGCTGGAGCTGAGCCAGGCGGAACACTGCTTTGAGTTTGAGGGCCTGTCGGAGCGCCCGGTACCTTCTCTGCTGAGAGATTTTTCTGCCCCCGTGCGGGTGCACTACCCCTGGACGCGGGAGCAACTACTGTTCCTGATGAGCCATGATCCGGACGGTTTTAACCGCTGGGACGCAGGTCAGCGCCTGGCCGTGGACGTTATTCAGTCTCTGGTGGGGGCTCCGGAGTCTGCCGGGGTGGAGCCGCGCCTGGTGGATGCCTATCGGTCGTTGCTGCAGGACAGCGAGCTGGATCAGGCTCTGATGGCAAAGATGCTGCAGTTGCCTTCAGAGGCCTATCTCATTGAGCTGGCGGAGCAGGCTGATGTTGCTGCCATTCACCAGGCCCGTGAAAAGGTGCTTGGTTATTTGGCTGAAGGCCTGCGGGATGAACTCATGGCCTGTTATCAGCGTAACGCCGGGCAGGGCGATTACCAGCTGACGCCCGAGGCCATTGCCCGCCGCAGTCTCCGTAACACCGCGCTGGGCTGGTTGCTACATATTGGTGATCAGGAAGCGCTGGCGCTGGCCAAAGAGCAGTTCCGGGGCGCTGATAACATGACTGACCGGCTCGGCGCACTGCGAGCGTTGGTGAATTCTGATTTCGCGGAAGATCGAACACAGGCCCTGGAAGCCTTTTACAAGCGATTCAGCGACGACCCGCAAGTGGTAGAGTTGTGGTTCTCGGTGCAGGCTTCCAGCGATCGTGCAGGTCAGCTGCCGCAGATACGGCAGTTGCTCGATCACCCGGCGTTTGACTGGAAGAATCCGAACAAGGTGCGCTCTGTCGTGGGTGCCTTTGCGGCCCAGAACCTGGCGGCATTCCACAATCCTGACGGCAGCGGGTATGAATTCCTTGCCGAGCAGGTATGCCGACTGGATGACAGCAATCCCCAGATTGCGGCGCGACTGGTGGCACCGCTGACCCGTTGGCGGAAGTTCGCTCCCGGGTATAGCAAACAGATGAAATCGGCACTGGAGCGGATTCGCGATAAAGCCGAGTTGTCCCGAGACGTGTATGAAGTAGTACACAAGAGCCTGGCAGACTGACGCCGGAGCCTGGCCCCGCGACTGATGCCGTGGGGCCCTTTGTCTGGCTGTGATTGTAAAGCCGTCGTCACAGCCGGATACAAAATCGCACTTTCGGTCGATAGACAATGTTGCCGGATCGGCTAATCTGTCAGAAAGTCTGCGATTGCATCAGACGATAACAAAAAGGCCCACAGAGGCTTCCAGACGGATTTAAGGTTGCACAATGAGATACAACAAAAACGTTTTGTTTGGCGGGTTGCTGGCTCTGTCCTTTGCTGCTTCGCCACTTCAGGCGGCAGTGTCTTCATCCGAGGCAGCGCGCCTTGGCCAGGATCTCACCCCGTTCGGTTCACCCAAGGCCGGTAACAATGCCGGCACCATTCCGGCGTGGGATGGCGGCCTGACGGAGCCGCCGGCTGGCTACGAGGGCAGCGGGCAGCACCATATCAATCCATTCCCTGACGACGAAGTGCTGTTTACCATTACAGCCTCCAACATGGATCAGTACAGCGAGTATCTGACCGATGGCGTCCGGGCGATGCTGGAAACCTACCCGACCACCTTCCGCATACCCGTGTATCAGTCCCGGCGCACCCACGCGGTGCCCGAATGGGTGGCTGAAAACACCCGTAAGAACGCGGTAAATGCCGAGATTGTGGGTGAGGCAGAGGGTATTGAGGGTGCCTTTGGTGGCTATCCTTTCCCGATTCTTCACGGCAATAATGAAGAAAAGGCCTGGCAGGTAATCTGGAACCACCTGACCCGTTGGCGCGGTGTGTCTGTCACCCGGCGCTCCAGTGAGGTGGCGGTTCAGACCAACGGCGACTACAGCCTGGTGACCTCTCAGCAGGAAGCGTTCTTCAACTTCTACAACCCTGAGGGTGGTGAAGAAGATCTGGACAACGTGATCTTCTACTATCTGTCGTTCACTCAGTCGCCACCCCGTCTTGCCGGTGGCGCCATTCTGATTCACGAAACCCTGAATCAGATCATCAATCCGCGCAATGGCTGGGGCTATAACGCTGGTCAACGTCGTGTCCGCCGTGCTCCGAACCTGGGCTACGACTCACCGATTGCGGCCTCCGATAACCTGCGTACCGCTGATGACACCGATATCTTCAACGGTGCCATGGATCGCTATAACTGGGATTACGAAGGTGTTCGGGAAATCTACATTCCCTACAACAACTACCGGATCGGTGAGAAGGGAACGCCTTACTCTGAAATTCTGGGTATGTCCCACCTCAATCCTGATCTGACCCGCTGGGAGCTCCACCGCGTGCACGTGGTCGAAGCGACCCTCAAGGAAGGCGAGCGTCACATCTACGGTAAGCGCCGCTTCTATGTGGATGAAGACAGCTGGAACACCGTATTGCTCGACCAGTATGACGGTCGCGGCAATCTCTGGCGTGTGACCATGGGTATTCCCAAGAACTACTACGAGTTGCCGGGGGTTTGGACGGTGCTTGATGTGTATCACGATCTCCAGGCGCGTCGATATCACGTGTTGGGTCTGGACACCGAAGAGCCGAATACCCGTGTATTTACCAATGATGTACCAAACACACGGTACTTCTCGCCAGCTTCTTTGCGCAGGCGAAGCGTACGCTGAGGCTTCGGCGCCGGTTTGATCCGGCGCCTGAGGCCACAAGCAGGATGTCGACCGGCGGCCCAGGGGGCTGCCGGTTTGTTTGCGAGGGCTGCTGCCAGTCGTGCAGCAGGCGCATCAGGATTTAACCAACGTAAAGGCAATCTGAATGGCTAAAAGGTTCATGTGCGAGACACTGGGAACTGCCTGCCTTGGCCTCTCTATGGCACTGGCAGCTCCAGCGGCATTTGCACTCGCGGATATTATCGAGACACCGGCGAGGCCAACAGAACTGGCTCCCCAGTCACTACTGACCGACGCAACCCGCGCAGACGATCGAATCGTGTCAGTGGGTGAGCGTGGGCACGTAATCTATTCCGACGATCAGGGCCAGTCGTGGACGCAGGCCGAGGTGCCGGTGGCGGTCACGTTGACCGC
This sequence comes from Marinobacter sp. bablab_jr008, assembly GCF_016464145.1. Lineage (NCBI taxonomy): Bacteria > Pseudomonadati > Pseudomonadota > Gammaproteobacteria > Pseudomonadales > Marinobacteraceae > Marinobacter > Marinobacter sp. bablab_jr008. The sequence continues at coordinate 59,892 of NZ_JACDWW010000077.1, read as the reverse complement.
CGTTGATTTTGGCACCGAGCAGCATGGCTGGGTGGTTGGCCACAGCGGTGTTGTGCTGCATTCCAGCGATTCCGGGGAGACCTGGGAGCTGCAGCTCGATGGTATTCAGGCCGCCGAGCTGGTGATTGCCAGCAAGGAAGACCAGATTGCTGAGCTGGAAGAGCGCATTGAACAGGCTCCGGAAGAAGAGAAGGCTGACCTGGAGTGGGCGCTTGACGATCTGTTCTTCGCCCTCGAAAACACCCAGGCAGATATGGAAATCGGGCCGGTTAACCCGTTCCTTGATGTCTGGTTCGAAGACGAGAACCACGGTTTTGTGGTGGGTGCCTATGGCATGATTCTGCGAACCCAGGATGGTGGGCAGACCTGGGAAGACTGGGCGCCGAAACTCGATAACCCAACCAACTTCCACTACAACAGCATTACCGAGGTAGCCGGTGGCGCGCTGGTGGTGGTCGGTGAAGCTGGTCAGATTCACGTATCTGTTGACGGCGGAGAATCCTGGGAGAAGCGGGAAAGCCCTTACGACGGCTCCCTGTTTGGCGTCACCGGAACCGGGCGGGTGAACGAGGTGCTGGCGTTCGGCTTGCGGGGCAACACTCTGCTGTCGACCGATCTTGGCCGCAGCTGGACCATGGTGCCCAATGAGGGTGGCGCCACCCTGAATAACGCGGCGGTGGCCGAGGATGGACGCATTACCCTGGTGGGAAATGGCGGCGCAGTGCTGATGAGCACCAACAATGGTGAAAGCTTCCGCCCCTACTTCCGCAATGACCGGGAAGGTGTCATGGGTGTGGTTCCATTGCCGGGAACCAATCTATTGCTGGTCGGCGAAGGCGGTGTTGAGATTACCGACGCTCGCGGCCGGAACCTGAATTAACGCCCTGGTGTGGCATCAACGGATTAATGGATAGAGGGGTTTTTTAATGTCTGACCCGATGCATGACAGGGGTGAACATTACCTGACAACGCCCAAGGCGGAACCGTTCCTTGAGCGTTTACTTTTCAACAACCGGGCGCTGATCCTGGTCGCCTTTTTTGTGCTGACGCTGTTTCTTGGCTACAACGCCATCAAAATTCAGCCGGATGCCAGTTTTGAGCGGATGATTCCGCTGGAACATCCGTACATCGTCAATATGCTGGATCACCGGGACGACCTGGACAACCTGGGTAACTTTGTCCGGATTGCGGTTGCCGTGGAAGAAGGCGACATCTTTACTGCCGAATACATGGAAACCCTCAAGCAGATCACCGATGAGGTGTTCTATCTGAATGGGGTGGACCGTTCCGGCCTGAAAACCTTGTGGACATCGAACGTTCGCTGGGTAGAGGTTACCGAGCAGGGCTTCCAGGGCGGTACGGTTATTCCGGATGGCTACGATGGCTCCCGGGAGAGCCTGGAGCAGTTGCGCCAGAACGTATTGCGTTCGAACGAAGTGGGCCGTCTGATATCAGACAACTTCAAGTCCACGATTGTGTATGCTCCCCTGTATGAGAAAAATCCGGAAACTGGTGAGGCTCTGGATTACGCAGCATTCTCCCGTGAGCTGGAAGAGAAGATCCGGGAGAAGTACGAAGCACAGAATCCGAACGTCAATATTCACATTGTTGGTTTCGCCAAGAAAGTCGGTGACCTGATTGAAGGTATCGGCTCCATTGCCTGGTTTGCCGGCATTACCATTCTGCTGACCACGCTGCTGCTGTTCTGGTATTCCCGCTGTATCGCCGGAACCCTGGTGCCGATCTTTACCTCAATCATTGCCGTGTTCTGGCAGTTGGGGGCCCTGCGGCTGCTGGGCTATGGCCTGGATCCATACTCGGTACTGGTGCCGTTTCTGGTGTTCGCGATCGGTATCAGTCATGGGGTTCAGATCGTTAATGCCATGGCGGTTGAGTCGGCCAAAGGTTTCGATGCCGTCACCTCAGCACGTCTGGCGTTCCGGGCTCTTTATATTCCGGGCATGCTGGCGTTGATTTCTGACGCTGTCGGCTTCCTCACGCTGGTGTTTATCGAAATCGACGTTATTCGTGATCTGGCTGTGGCGGCCGGTCTGGGTGTGGCGTTCGTCATTATCACCAACCTGGTGCTGCACGTTCTGATCATGTCTTACATCGGCATCTCCAAAGGCGGTGTCCAGCATGTTCAGAATCATGGTGAAAAGCAGGACCGCAAGTGGCGGGTCATGTCCTACTTCTCCCATCCGGGGGTTGCGCCGATTTCCCTGCTGATCGCGGTGATCGGCCTGGGGCTGGGCATGTACTACAAGCAGGACCTGAAAGTGGGGGACCTGGACCAGGGTGCGCCCGAATTGCGCCCGGATTCCCGCTACAACAAGGATAACGCCTACATCATCAACAATTATTCCACCAGTGCAGACGTGCTTGTGGTGATGGTGAAGACCCCGGAAGAACAATGTACCCAGTACAACGTACTCCGGGCCATGGACAGTCTGCAGTGGGAGCTGCAGAACACTCCGGGTGTGCAGAGCTCCGCCTCCCTGGCTGATGTCTCCAAGCTGGTTACCAAGGCTCTGAACGAGGGTAACTGGAAGTGGTACGAGATTTCCCGCAACCAGACCATCATCAATGCCTCCATTCGTGACGCGCCGGCAGGTTTGATTAATACCAACTGCAGTCTCACGCCGGTTCTGGTGTTCCTGGAAGATCACAAGGCGGAAACTCTGGAAACGGTAGTCGAGCGGGTCGAACAGTTCGCCGATGCCAACAGCAACGAAGAGCATACCTTCCTGCTGGCAGCTGGTAACGCCGGTATCGAAGCGGCGACTAACGAGGTGATCTCGAACGCCAAGGACATGATGCTGCTGCTGGTGTATGGCGTAGTGAGTTTGCTCTGCTTCCTGACCTTCCGCTCCATCAGGGCTGTGGCCTGTATTGTGATTCCGCTGGGCCTGACCTCCATCCTGTGTGAGGCGATCATGGCGGTGTCCGGTATCGGTATCAAGGTGGCCACGCTGCCGGTGATTGCGTTGGGTGTGGGTATCGGTGTGGACTACGGTATCTATATCTACAGCAAACTTGAAAAGTTCCTGCTGGAGGGCAAGACGCTGCAGGAGGCGTACTATGAAACCCTGCGCTCCACCGGTAAGGCGGTTATCTTTACCGGTGTGACTCTGGGTCTTGGTGTTGTGACCTGGATATTCTCTCCGATCAAGTTCCAGGCGGACATGGGCTTCCTGCTGTTCTTCATGTTCCTGTGGAACATGGTAGGGGCAATCTGGCTGCTGCCGGCCCTGGCGAGATTCCTGCTTCGCCCGGACAAGATGCTGGCGAAAGCACGGGCTGCGAAGTCCTGAAAATCGCCCTGAACCAGCAAAAAAGCCCGCCTGTGCGGGCTTTTTTGTTGATAGGTCAGCTGGTTAGCGTGCTAATCCTTCCTTTATTTATGGCCAGAAGTGTTCTATGTTCTAGAACGAACCGGATGTTTGCCCGTATACCCGTGCGGGTAATCGACTATAACTATCAAGAAAAGGAAGAGCACACATGACACTGAAACTCAAAGCGTCCGCTTTTGCCGTTGCAGCCGCCGTGAGCCTGGGTGCCGCGTCCTCTGCGGTTTCCGCGCAGGAACAGCGCTTCGTGACCATCGGTACCGGTGGTGTTACCGGCGTTTATTATCCGGCGGGTGGCGCTATCTGTCGCCTGGTGAATATGGATCGCAAGGAGCATGGTATCCGTTGCTCGGTTGAGAGTACCGGTGGCTCCGTTTACAACCTGAACGCCATTCGCCAGGGCGAGCTGGATCTGGCTGTTGCCCAGTCCGACTGGCAATACCACGCCTACAATGGCACCAGCCAGTTTGAAGATGCGGGCAAAAACGAGAAGCTGCGTGCGGTCTTCTCGCTGCACCCTGAGCCGTTCACCGTGGTTGCCAGCAAAGGTTCCGGCATCAAGACCTTTGAAGACCTGGAAGGCAAGCGCGTGTCTGTGGGTAATCCGGGTTCTGGCCAACGCGCCACAGCAGAAGTGCTGATGGATGAAATGGGCTGGACCATGGATAAGTTCTCGCTGGCGGCTGAGATCAAGGCTGCCGAGCAGTCCCAGGCGCTGTGCGATGGCAACATTGACGCTTTCTTCTACACCGTTGGCCACCCCTCCGGTGCCATCAAGGAAGCCACCACGTCCTGTGACAGTGTAATTGTTGCCGTTGACAACAAGGCGACGGAAGCGTTGATCAAGGAAAACCCCTACTACCGTAAGGCAGTGATTCCGGGTGGTATGTACCGTGGTTCCGACGAAGATGTAACTACCTTCGGTGTGGCTGCTACGTTCGTTTCCTCAACTGACGTTCCGGAAGATGTCGTGTACGAAGTGGTCAAGGCCGTGTTCGAGAACTTCGACAGCTTCAAGCGTCTGCACCCTGCCTTCGGCAACCTGAAGAAAGAAGAAATGGTCTCTGATGCCCTGAGTGCGCCGCTGCACCCGGGCGCGGCCAAGTACTATCGCGAGGCTGGCCTGATCGACTGATCGGCCAGGAATATCAACAGAGCGGGCTGAGGCCCGCTCTGTTGATTCAGTAAGGTTATTTCCCATCACAGGAACATTCTATGGCAAAGAATGACCCCGGTACCGGGGCGGGAGTTGATGCCAGCAAGGTAGAACAGGTATTGCAGACCGAAACCGGAGGCCGGGCGCTGACCGGGCCTGCAGCGGTTATCCTGTTCATCGTTCCGGTGTGCTGGTCGTTGTTCCAGCTCTGGATTGCATCACCCCTGCCGTTCATTCTGAATTTCGGAATATTCAACTCCACCGAAGCGCGGTCAATTCACCTGGCGTTTGCGGTGTTTCTCGCTTTCTCGGCATTCCCGATGATCAAGGGGGTGCATGCCAACAAGGTCCCCCTATACGACTGGGTACTGGCTTTGGCTGCTGCGTTTGCGGCTTCCTATCTTTATGTTTTTTATGATGCTCTTTCGCAGAGGCCGGGGGCACCAACCACCATGGATCTCTGGGTGGCGTTGGGTGGCCTGGTATTGCTGCTGGAAGCTACCCGGAGGGCCCTTGGGCTCCCGCTGACTGTTGTTGCGGCGGTTTTTATTGCCTATTCACTGGCCGGCCCTTACATGCCGGATGTGATTTCTCATAAAGGCGTGAGCCTGAACAAGCTGGCTTCCCACCAATGGCTCGGAACCGAGGGGGTATTCGGGGTTGCTCTTGGGGTATCTACCAGCTTTGTTTTCCTGTTTGTGTTGTTCGGTGCCTTGCTTGAGCGGGCGGGAGCCGGTAACTACTTTATCAAGGTGGCTTACGCCATGCTGGGGCATATGCGCGGAGGCCCGGCCAAGGCGGCGGTGGTTTCCAGTGGTCTGAGTGGGGTGATTTCCGGCTCCTCCATCGCCAATGTGGTGACCACCGGTACCTTCACCATTCCCCTGATGAAACGGGTCGGTTTCCCGGCTACCAAAGCCGGCGCGGTTGAAGTGGCTGCGTCCACCAACGGCCAGCTTACCCCGCCCATCATGGGGGCCGCGGCCTTCCTGATGGTCGAGTACGTGGGGATTTCCTATCTCGAGGTGATCAAGCACGCCATTCTGCCGGCACTGATTTCCTATGTTGCCCTGATTTACATCGTCCATCTGGAAGCCTGCAAGCTGAAGATGGAAGGGGTAGAGCGGCTGAATCGTCCAACCCTGGCCCAGCGCATGCTGAACTGGGTGGTCATTCTGATTGGCCTGATCGTACTGACCTTCGCGGTTTATTACGGGGTTGGCTGGACCAAAGGGGTGTTGGGTGAGGCCGCGCCCTGGGTGCTTGGGCCGATTCTGGTGATGATATATGTCGGCCTGGTAGGTTATGCCACCCGCTTCCCGGAGCTGGAGGAAGACGATCCCAATAAAGAAATGAACGAGTTGCCAGAGGTAGGCCCCACCGTTAAAACCGGACTCTATTATCTGCTGCCGGTGGTGGTGCTGGTCTGGTGTCTGACGGTTGAACGCTTTTCGCCCCAGCTGTCTGCCTTCTGGGCGACCTTGTTCATGATCTTTATCGTTATTACCCAGCGGCCGCTGAAGGCCTTTTTCCGCAAGCATGGCGGATTGGTTTCTGAGTTCACCGGCGGCATCAGTGATTTGTTCCATTCGCTGGCGACCGGCGCCAGGAACATGGTGGGTATCGGCGTTGCGACAGCAACGGCCGGCATCGTAGTTGGTACGGTGACGCTGACCGGTATCGGCCTGGTGATGACTCAGTTCGTGGAATTCCTGTCTGGCGGAAATCTGCTGCTGATGCTCATCTTCACTGCTGTGATCAGTCTGATTCTGGGGATGGGATTGCCGACAACCGCCAACTACATTGTGGTTTCCACCTTGATGGCGCCGGTTATCGTAACCCTGGGGGCCCAGAATGGCCTGATCGTTCCGCTGATTGCGGTGCACCTGTTCGTGTTCTATTTCGGGATACTGGCGGATGATACGCCGCCCGTGGGGTTGGCCGCCTACGCGGCGGCGGCAATCTCAGGGGCAGACCCGATCCGAACGGGTGTCCAGGGTTTTACCTACGATATTCGAACCGCCATCCTGCCGTTCATGTTCATCTTCAATACGCAGCTGTTGTTGATTGGCCTGACTGGCTGGTTTGATCTGCTGGTTACGGTGTTCAGTGCCGTCACGGCCATGCTGGTGTTCTCGGCGGCAACTCAGGGCTTCTGGTTCACCCGGAGCCGGAAGTGGGAAACCCTGTTGTTGTTGCTGATTACCTTCACCATGTTCCGGCCCGGTTTCTGGTGGGACATGATCTATCCGCCGAACGAAGAGCGGCCGGGGACCGCCGTTATGGAATACGTGGCGGATGTGCCTGCTGATGGTGAGGTGGTGCTGAAGGTGTCAGGCATGGCGCTGGATGGCAGTGATGTCACCACCTACGTCGAGCTTGAGATCCCTGGAGGTGAAACCGCGCAGGAGCGCCTGGCGGGTGCAGGCCTGGAAGTGTCAGAGCAGGGCGGTGATCTGGTGGTGGATTTCGTCAACTTTGGCAGTGCTGCGGAAGATGCCGGTATCCAGTTTGGCTGGACCATTGATGCAGTCCAGATTGAGCTGGAGCGGCCACCAAAAGAGTTGATGTTTATCCCGGCACTGTTACTGTTGGGCCTGGTCGCTTTCGGACAGCTCAGGCGCAAGGCGCGGGAGGATGCTCAACCCCAGCCGGCCTGATTGGCTTCGGCTCCGTAAAAACCCGGCGTTGCTGCCGGGTTTTTTTCTGTTAGACTCGCCCTCAAATCCGGCTCGCGGTTTGTGTCGCGCAGCCCGGCAACCAAGTGATCTTTGGTATAGATCACCGCTGAGAAACCACGAGGAGATCATCATGCCCGTCATTACCCTGCCAGATGGCAGTCATCGCAGTTTTGCTGAACCCGTAACCGTACACGACGTTGCCGCAGACATTGGCGCGGGCCTGGCCAAAGCGGCCCTGGCCGGAAAGGTTAACGGAAAGCTTGTGGATACCAGCCACCTGATTGAAAACGATACAGAGCTGGCGATTGTGACGGAGCGTGATGAAGAAGGCGTGGATATTATTCGCCACTCCACTGCTCACCTGATGGCCATGGCGGTTCAGGAGCTGTTCCCTGGCGCCCAGGTCACCATCGGTCCGGTAATCGAGAACGGCTTCTACTACGACTTCAAATATGAGCGCCCGTTTACCAACGAAGACATGGCGCGTATCGAGAAGCGCATGGAAGAGCTGGCCAAGCAGGATCTGCCGGTATCCCGTTCCATTATGTCCCGGGACGAAGCGATCAAGCTGTTTAACGAGATGGGCGAGGAGTACAAGGTTCGCATCATCGAGGATATTCCGGGAGAGGAAGACCTGTCGTTCTATCGTCAGGGCGACTTCATCGATCTTTGCCGTGGTCCTCACGTGCCCAGCACCGGTAAGCTCAAGGCCTTCAAGCTGACCAAGGTGGCCGGGGCCTATTGGCGTGGCGATACCAGCAATGAGCAGTTGCAGCGTATCTACGGTACGGCCTGGTGTAACAAGAAAGACCTCAAGGCCTACCTGCACCGCCTGGAAGAAGCTGAAAAAAGGGATCATCGCAAGATTGGCAAGAAGCTGGGCCTGTTCCACATGCAGGAAGAAGCCCCGGGTATGGTGTTCTGGCATCCGGATGGCTGGTCCCTCTATCAGGAGGTGGAACAGTACATGCGTGCCCAGCAGCATAAGCATGGCTACAAGGAGATCAAGACACCTCAGGTGGTGTCGCGGACCCTGTGGGAAAAGTCCGGCCACTGGGACAAGTTCAAGGACGACATGTTTACCACTGAGTCCGAGAAGCACGATTACGCCATCAAGCCCATGAACTGTCCGTGTCACGTGCAGGTGTTTAATCAGGGGCTGAAAAGCTACAAGGATCTGCCACTGCGCCTGGCCGAGTTTGGCTCCTGTCACCGGAATGAAGCTTCCGGCGCGTTGCATGGCCTGATGCGGGTGCGTGGTTTTACCCAGGATGATGCCCATATCTTCTGTGAGGAAGATGCTATCCAGGAAGAAGTGTCTGCATTTATTGCCATGTTGCACGAGATATATGCAGACTTCGGCTTCAGTGAAATTCTTTACAAGTTGTCCACCCGCCCTGAAAAGCGGGTAGGGTCGGACGAAGTCTGGGACAAAGCCGAGGCAGCGCTCGAGCAGGCGCTGAACCGTGAAGGGGTTGACTGGGAGCTGTTGCCGGGCGAAGGTGCCTTCTACGGCCCGAAGATCGAGTTTTCTCTGAAAGATTGCCTCGGTCGGGTATGGCAGTGTGGTACCATCCAGGTCGACTTCTCGATGCCGGGTCGTCTGGGGGCGCAGTATGTGGCCGACAATTCCGAGCGCAAAACGCCGGTTATGCTGCATCGGGCGGTATTGGGTTCCTTTGAGCGCTTCATCGGTATCCTGATCGAGGAGTACGAGGGTGCTTTCCCAACCTGGCTGGCACCGACACAGGTTGCTGTCCTGAATATTACCGATAAACAGCGTGATTACTGTCAGAATCTGGCCAAAAAACTGGATTCTTCAGGCTATCGGGTTAATGCTGACTTGAGAAACGAGAAGATCGGCTTTAAAATCCGCGAGCATACTCTAAATAAGGTTCCCTATCTGGTTGTTGTTGGCGATAAAGAAATCGAGAACAACGCCGTTGCCGTCCGGACACGTAAGGGCGAAGACCTGGGAACCATGTCGGTCGACGATTTTGAAAAGCTGCTTGCAGCCGACGTCGAGCGCAAAGGTAGAACCAAAACGGAGATCTGATTATTAAACAGCGAGCGAATCGGGGTGGGCGCGCACCCAAGGCGCCTATCAATGAGAATATTGACGCAACTGAAGTCCGACTGATTGATGCCGAAGGCAATCAGGTCGGGATTGTTCCGATCGAAGACGCCCTGCGTATGGCGGAAGAGGCGACCCTGGATCTGGTACAGGTTACGGATTCCGATCCGATCGTCTGTAAGATAATGGACTACGGCAAGAAGATCTTTGAAGAGAAAAAGGCCAAAGCGGCTGCCAAGAAAAAGCAGAAGCAGACGCAGGTCAAAGAGCTGAAGTTCCGACCAGGAACGGAAGAAGGGGATTATCAGGTCAAACTACGCAACCTGGTACGTTTCCTTGAGAACGGGGACCGCGGCAAGATCACAATCCGGTTCCGTGGACGTGAGATGGCACACCAGGAAATTGGTATGAAGCTCATGCAGCGGATTGAGGAAGATGTGGCAGAAATAGCCCAGGTTGAGATGCGGCCGAAAATGGAAGGCCGGCAGATGACCATGGTTATCGCACCCCGCAAGAAGAAGTGAACCTGATCCCGTGACGGGTCCCCCGCATTAGCGGGGGATTTGTCGTTCAGGGGCACAATTGTTTATCCAAAATAGAATGCGGAGTTTTAAAAATGCCGAAGATGAAAACCAAGAGCGGAGCTACCAAGCGGTTCAAGAAGACCGCCACTGGCTTCAAGCACAAGCAGTCCTTCACCAGCCACATCCTGACCAAGAAGAGCCCGAAGCGTAAGCGTCAGCTGCGCGGTACCAAGCTCATCGCCAAGTCGGACGTAGCGTCTATCAAGCGCATGACCGCGTGCTGATTCAGCCGCGCGAATCATTCCTTAGAAAGTAAAGGTAGAAGGATTAAAGTATGGCTCGTGTAAAGCGTGGCGTGGTAGCACGTCGTCGTCACAAGAAGATTCTCAATCAGGCCAAAGGTTACTACGGTGCCCGTAGCCGTGTTTACCGCGTTGCCAAGCAAGCGGTTATCAAGGCCGGTCAGTATGCCTACCGTGACCGTCGCAACCGTAAGCGTGCATTCCGCGCTCTGTGGATTGCCCGTATCAACGCTGGCGCCCGTGCAAACGGTCTGTCTTACAGCCGTCTGATCGCTGGTCTGAAGAAGGCGAATGTTGAAATCGATCGTAAGGTTCTGGCTGATCTGGCCATGAACGAACAGCAGGCGTTTGCCGCTGTTGTTGAGAAGGCCAAAGCGTCCCTGTGATCGCTTAAGCTCTTTCATCGATTGCTGATCGATCCGGGCGCCCCATGTTTCATGACGGCGCCTTCTGATAGGGGAAGGGCACGCTCTTCCCCTATTTTTGTTTTAACCTACCCCATTTCTGGTTTGGAGCAGGGTCAATGGAAAACCTGGAGCAACTGGTTCAGGACGGGTTGAATGCCGTAGAAAAGGCCGACAACCTGCAGGCGCTTGATCAAATTCGTGTGGAATACCTCGGCAAAAAGGGTGTGATTACCCAGCAGGCAAAAACTCTGGGCAAGCTCTCTGCGGAGGAGCGCCCTGCGGCCGGCCAGAAGATCAATGAAGCCAAGGGGCAGGTGGAGCAAGCCATCAACGCACGGCGGGCAGATCTTGAGAAAGCGGCCATTGAAGCCAGGCTTGCGGCGGAATCCATTGACGTAACACTGCCGGGAAGGGGGCAGGACCTGGGTGGTTTGCATCCGGTAACCCGCACCCTGCAGCGCATTGAGGAAATCTTTGCCCGTGCCGGTTATAGCGTAGAGCAGGGGCCTGAAATCGAAGACGATTACCACAACTTCGAAGCTCTGAATATTCCCGGGCACCACCCGGCTCGTGCCATGCACGATACTTTCTATTTCAATCCGGGTACCTTGCTCCGTACCCACACCTCGCCGGTACAGATTCGGACCATGGAGGCAGGCAAGCCACCGTTCCGCATGATCTGCCCCGGACGGGTCTATCGCTGTGATTCCGATATGACTCACACCCCTATGTTCCATCAGGTGGAAGGTCTGCTGGTGGAGAAGAATGTCAGCTTCGCGGACCTGAAAAGCACCGTGGAGGAATTCCTCAGGGTTTTCTTTGAGCGGGATCTGAAAGTGCGCTTCCGTCCCTCCTACTTCCCGTTCACCGAACCATCGGCGGAAGTGGATATTGAATGGGGACGTGAGCAGGATGGCAGCATCAAGTGGCTGGAAGTGATGGGCTGCGGCATGGTGCATCCGAAAGTGTTCGAATATTGCGGTATTGATTCCGAGGAATATCGCGGGTTTGCTTTTGGTCTGGGTGTCGAGCGCCTGGCCATGCTTCGTTATGGAGTAAAAGACCTGCGTATGTTCTTCGAAAACGACCTGCGTTTCCTTCGTCAGTTCCGTTGATACGACACCAGGAATTGGCGTAACAGGCTCAGAATCAACCGAATCAGGACAGGACCAGGATAATGAAATTCAGTGAACAGTGGCTGCGCGAGTGGGTAAACCCGAACATTGGCTCTCAGGAGTTGATGGACCAGATCACCATGGCGGGGCTGGAAGTCGACGGCTTTGAGGCCGTGGCTGGCGAATTTTCCGGCGTGGTTGTGGGTGAGGTCGTTTCCGTTGCGCCCCATCCGGATGCCGACAAGCTGCGGGTGTGTCAGGTGAGCAATGGCGAGCAGACCGTGCAGGTGGTCTGTGGTGCCCCCAATGTTCGCGACGGGCTGAAGGTGCCTTTTGCCGAGGTGGGCGCTGTGCTGCCCGGCAATTTCAAGATCAAGAAAGCCAAGCTCCGGGGGCAGCCCTCCGAGGGTATGCTGTGTTCGGAATCCGAGCTGGGCTTGTCCGATAACCATGACGGCCTGATGGAGCTCCCGGAGGATGCCCCGGTTGGGCAGCCGGTGGTTGACTATCTGAAGCTGAATGACATCACCATTGATGTGGATCTGACCCCGAATCGCAGCGACTGTCTGTCCATCAAGGGCCTGGCCCGGGAAGTGGGCGTGTTGAACAGCCTGGTCACCAATGCGCCTTCCATTCCGCACGTGGAAGCGGTGCACTCGGAAGTGCCTGATATCCGGGTGGAAGCCCCTGAGGGTTGCCCCCGTTATCTGGGGCGTGTTCTGCGAAACGTCAATCTGCAGGCAGAAACGCCGCTCTGGATGCAGGAGAAGCTGCGTCGTTCCGGTATCCGTTCCATTGATGCGGCGGTGGATGTCACCAACTACGTCATGCTGGAACTGGGCCAGCCCATGCATGCCTTTGACCGGGATGAGATCAAAGGTGGGATTGTTGTGCGTATGGCTGGCTCGGGCGAAAAACTGGTATTGCTGGACGGTCAGGAGGTCGAGCTTACTCCGGAAACGCTGGTGATTGCCGACCACGAGAAGCCAGTGGCCATTGCCGGTGTGATGGGGGGCGAGCATTCCGGGGTGAGTGAGAAAACCCGGGATCTGGTGCTTGAATCCGCCTATTTTGACCCGATCACGCTGGCCGGCAAGGCTCGTCAATATGGCCTGCATACAGATGCCTCCCACCGTTTTGAGCGGGGCGTGGATTATGAGCTGGCACGGGATGCCATGGAGCGGGCAACCGGTCTGCTGATGGCTATTGTCGGGGGTGAGCCCGGCGAAATTGTCGAAGTGGCCAGCAAGGAACACCTGCCAAAGGCGCAGGTGATTGATCTGCGTGAGCAGCGCCTGGCGGATGTGTTGGGGCTTAGAATTGACCGCACTACCGTTGAAGAGATTCTCAGCCGGCTTGGCCTGCACATCGACAAGCTGTTGAAAGACGGCTGGCGTATCAGTGTGCCCAGCTTCCGGCCGGATATTTCCATCGAAGAAGACCTGATCGAAGAGGTCGGTCGCATTTTTGGTTATAACAATCTGCCGGTCACCGAGCCAACCGGCTCGCTTGGGCTGCGGGCCCGGGAAGAAGCGGTTCGGCCGCTGTCTGCTGTGCGTAACTTTTTCGTCGCCCAGGGCTACCAGGAAGCGGTGACCTACAGCTTTGTTGATCCCAAGGTTCAACAGCTGGTGGATCCGGAACGTGAGGGGATTGCGTTGGCCAATCCCATCTCGTCGGATCTTTCGGTGATGCGCACGACGCTTTGGAGCGGCCTGCTTAAAACCGTGGGCTACAACCAGAACCGGCAGCAGCCCCGTATTCGCTTGTTCGAGACCGGTTTGCGATTCGTTCAGGATGCCGATGGCATCAGTCAGCAGCCGATGTTGGCAGGGGTGGTGGTTGGTAACCAGAATCCCGAAAACTGGGTAAACGGTCGCAGAACCACGGATTTCTTTGATGTAAAAGGGGAATTGGAAAGCCTGTTCCGACTGCTTGGCATCGAGGTTGATTTTATTGCCAGCCAGCACCCTGCGCTGCATCCGGGCCAGACGGCGGAACTGTTGAGGGATGGCGAGCATGTGGGCTGGCTGGGTGCACTGCATCCACAAGTTCAGAAAAATCTTGAACTTAATGGCACGATCCTGATGTTTGAGCTATTCTTGAATTCGATCGTTGCCGGTTATGTGCCTAATTTCAAAGATATTTCAAAATTCCCGGAAGTTCGCCGGGATTTGGCTATCATTATCGGGAGCGATGTGGCGTTCGCCCAGGTAGAACATGTGGCCCGTAAACATGCTGGCGAGCACCTCACGGCGTTGCGTGTGTTTGATGTCTACGAAGGTGAAAGCCTGGGTGAGGGTAACCGAAGCCTGGCTCTGAGCCTGTTCTGGCAGCATCCTGAACGCACGCTTAACGAGGACGAAGTGCATTCGCTCTTCAATGGGGTTATCGATGCCCTGAAAGAAGAGTTGGGGGCAACACTGAGGAGTTGACAGATGGCGGCTTTGACGAAAGCGGACATGGCAGAGCGCTTGTACGAGGAGTTGGGGCTTAACAAGCGGGAAGCCAAGGAAATGGTGGAAGCTTTCTTCGACGAAATCAGAGGCGCACTCAGCCACAACGAGCAGGTGAAGTTGTCGGGTTTCGGCAACTTCGATCTCAGGGACAAGAAGCAGCGACCGGGACGGAACCCGAAAACGGGTGAGGAAATTCCCATCAGTGCACGGCGCGTAGTTACGTTTCGACCAGGTCAGAAACTGAAGCAGAAAGTAGAAGCGTATGCTGGAACCCAGTCATAACAATGAGCTCCCGGTTATTCCGGGCAAGCGTTATTTCACCATTGGTGAAGTAGCCGAGCTGTGTGCGGTCAAGGCGCATGTGTTGCGCTATTGGGAGCAGGAATTCCCGCAGCTGTCGCCGGTCAAGCGCCGGGGCAATCGCCGTTACTATCAACGCGCGGATGTGATCACCATCCGCCAGATCCGCAGCCTGCTGTACGATCAGGGCTACACCATTGGTGGTGCCAAGCAGAAGCTCAGCAGCAGCGAAGTGAAGGATGATACTTCACAGTACAAGCAGTTGATCCGTCAGATGATCACCGAGCTTGAGGAAGTGCTGGATGTGCTGAACACGCCGGTGCGCTGAAACAGCAGTAAGCCTGTCTGCATTGAAGAACGACAAAGGCCAGAGTGGCGAGAGCTGCTCTGGCCTTTGTGTTTCTGGTGCCTGGAGGCCTATTTTGTTTTGCAGGTTTTGATGCCGAGCAGGGAATAGGCAGGGCAGTTTCCCACCAGTGCTGTTGCCAGCGGTACAATGCCAATCCAGCCCCAGGGCGTCTGAGGGCCAACAAAGACCAGGGCCAGCAGGACAACACCCACGATGGCACGAATAATACGATCAGCGGAACCCATGTTTACCGTCATCTTGGTCTCTCCTGTGTGATGTCGGATGATGGTTTGACTATAGGCCTGTTATTGGCCGGGTTCAGTGATAAAGTCACACAGGCAGACGACTTTCGATACAAGGCAATGCGGAATGGCCAGGCACAGTATTCTCGACACACTACATGACTCCTTGCGCAAAGATGCCCTTGAGGGGCTCCAGGCCATGCGTTTCCCTCCCGGGCAGGTGCTGTTCAGTGCCGGAGAACATTGCCGGGGGCTTCCCCTGGT
The DNA here is from genome assembly GCF_016464145.1 of Marinobacter sp. bablab_jr008. Classification (NCBI taxonomy): domain Bacteria; kingdom Pseudomonadati; phylum Pseudomonadota; class Gammaproteobacteria; order Pseudomonadales; family Marinobacteraceae; genus Marinobacter; species Marinobacter sp. bablab_jr008. The sequence continues at coordinate 44,669 of NZ_JACDWW010000077.1, read as the reverse complement.
GCTGGATGGCAGTATCAAGGTGCAGATGACCGGAGCATCTGGCCACAGCATCGTGCTCTACCGTATGGGCGCTGACGATATCTGCACGTTGTCCATTGGCTGTCTGATGACGGGCCGTGGCTACCGGGCTGAAGCCATCGTTGAAGAGGAGGCAGAAGCCGCCATTATCCCGCGCGGATTATTCGATCGGCTGATGGATCAGTCGGCAGAGTTCCGGCTGGGGATTATGGAGTCCTATGGCCGTCGACTTGACGATCTGATGTTGTTGGTTGAAGAAGTAGCGTTTCACCGTATGGATGAGCGCCTGGCGGAGTGGCTTCAGGCCCGTGCGGCTGATGGTCAGAGTGTACTGAATATTACCCATCAGGAGCTGGCCGTGGAGCTGGGAACGGCCAGGGAAGTGGTCAGCCGACTGCTTAAAGAACTCGAACGCCGGGGCCAGGTTCGGTTGGCCCGCGGTCGGGTTGAGCTCACCGGATTACGGAAAACCGCTTCACCGGCGTGAGAAACTGTGCGTCAGGCGCGCCAGCTGCTCCGAAGACTTCTCGAGGTTAGCTTCTGCCAAACCATAGGCTTCCGTCAGGGTGATGGGAGCGGGGGTGATCGAGAAAACCGCTGTTAACCCAACGCTATGGAGCGGAGCCAGTTCAGCCCCTAATTTTCCACACAGGCCAATCACTGGTACACCGCAGGCATGCGCCAGTCTGGACACGCCGGCCGGCGTTTTTCCAAAGGCGCTTTGAGCATCGATGGCGCCTTCCGCGGTGATCACCAGATCTGCGTTGCGGATATGCTGCTCCAGTTTGACGGCCTCCATCACCAGCTCTATTCCCGGTTGGAGTCGGGCGCCCAGAATACCCTTGACCGTGCCACCAATACCCCCGGCGGCGCCACTACCGGGAAAGCTGGCAATGTCCAGGCCCTGCGCCTTAACCAGACGGGAAAAATGCGCAAGATTGGCGTCCAGCTGACGAACGTCGTCTTCATTGGCGCCTTTCTGCGGCCCGAAAACCGCTGCCGCTCCCTCCGGGCCCAGCAACGCATTGGTAACATCACAGGCCACAATCAACTGGATGCCGTTGAGTCTGCGAATGGCAGGTTCAAGGTCCGCCGTGGCCAGTCGTGCCAGGCCTGCACCGCCGGGCCCGATTTCCTCGCTCTGGTTATCCAGCAGGCGCGCCCCCAGAGCCTGCAGTATGCCCGCGCCGCCATCCGTTGTGGCGCTTCCTCCCAGGCCCATGATCAATGTTTTCGGCCGGTGTTTCAGGGCTGCCAGAATCATCTCTCCGGTACCACGGCTGGTTGCCCGGAGCGCATCACGGGCCTCGGCGGGTACACAATGCAAGCCACTGGCTTCAGCTACCTCAATGACGGCGGTTTCGTTGTTATTGGCCAGGCCAAAGCGGGCTTCGATACGCTCACCCAGCGGGCCCGTGACGGCCACCGTATGCAGTTGCCCGCCCAGAGCCTCTGTCAGTGCCACTGTGGTTCCTTCGCCCCCATCAGCGAGAGGGATTTCTACAATCTCATCCTCCGGGGCAGCGTTGCGCCAACCACGGGCGATGGCAGAGGCAACTTGCTGTGCTGAGAGACATTCCTTGAAAGAGTCGGGGGCAACAACGATCCGCATCTTACTGTCCTCGGTCTTTAACGTTTTCCATCACGACAAAAGTGCTGGTCTGGAGTACGTGGGGCAGGCTGGAGATCTGTTCTCCCAGAACCTGGCGGTATTCAGCCATGTTGCGGGTACGTATTTTCAGAAGATAGTCGAAATTCGCCGCCATCATATGACACTGCTCCACCGCGGAGATTTGCCGGACGGCCTCATTGAACGCCGCCAGTGCCTTGCTGCTGGTGTCATTCAGAGTGACCTGGGCGAACGCAACATGAGAGAGCCCCAGCTTGGTCTGATTCACCATGGCGCTGTAGCCGGTAATGTATCCCTGATCTTCCAGCCGTTTCATTCGTACCTGACAGGGAGTCTTTGATAAACCGACCCGGGAAGCAAGGTCTGTCACGGTAATACGGCCGTTCTTCTGCAGTTCCCGGATGATGGAAAGATCGATTCTGTCGAGATCTGCCATGACTGCTATCCTTTGAGATAGTGGATGAATTTTTTTAAAAGGCCGAAACGTCCAATATTAGCGAAAGTGCAGGCTTATAGGTAACTTTTCAGGTACTAAAAAAGGAAAATAATAATCTATTTCGATGCTGAACAGGCTAATTGCATGTACCTGCTTCGCTAAAATGCGGTCAGTATTCAAACAATCAGGAGGGTACACCATGAGTCTTCAGCAATCTGTGGCACCGGAGCTTAACGATATTCGTCAGGCGATCCGTGCAAACTACCTGGCAGATGAACATGAAGTGATTCACCGGCTGATTGCTGAGGCCCAGTTGTCGGATGAAACCCGAAAGGCGATTTCGGCCCGGGCGGCAGAGCTGGTGCGTGATGTTCGCAACAGCGCTCGCCCGACCATCATGGAAAAGTTTCTGGCCGAATATGGGCTGACCACCAAAGAAGGTGTGGCTCTTATGTGCCTGGCGGAGGCTTTGCTGCGGGTGCCCGACAACCTCACCATCCAGGACCTGATCGAAGACAAGATTACCTCGGGCAACTGGGGCGCTCACGTGGGCAAAGCCAAATCCGGAATGATCAACTCGGCCACCCTGGCCCTGCTGATGACCAGCAACCTGCTGAAGGATTCCGAGCGCCAGAGTGTGGGTGATACCTTGCGTAAGCTGGTAAAGCGCCTGGGCGAACCGGTTGTGCGAACCGTGGCGGGCCAGGCCATGAAGGAAATGGGGCGCCAGTTTGTACTGGGTCGTACCATTGAAGAGGCACAGGACCGCGGCAAGTCCCAGGAAGAGCGGGGCTATACCTATTCCTATGACATGCTGGGCGAAGCGGCGCGCACCGATGCCGATGCTCAGCGTTATTACCAGGCGTACTCTGATGCCATTGACAGCATCAGCAAGCGCTGCAAAGGCGATGTAAGAACGAATCCGGGTATCTCGGTGAAGCTGTCGGCGCTGCTGGCACGCTATGAGTACGGGCATAAAGAGCGGGTGATGAATGAGCTCATGCCCCGGGCACTCAAGCTCGCCAAAAAGGCGGCAGCGGCCAACATGGGCTTCAATATTGATGCCGAAGAGCAGGATCGTCTGGATCTTTCCCTGGATGTGATTGAGGCCATCCTGTCCGACCCGGAACTGAAAGACTGGCAAGGTTTTGGTGTTGTGGTCCAGGCGTTCGGCAAGCGTGCCTCGCAGACCCTGGACTGGCTCTATGCGCTTTCTGAAAAACTGGATCGCCGCATCATGGTGCGGCTGGTTAAAGGTGCTTACTGGGATGCCGAGATCAAGCGTGCCCAGGTGATGGGCCTGTCAGACTTTCCGGTCTTCACCCGCAAGGCCTGCAGCGACGTCGCTTACCTGGCCGGTGCTCGAAAGCTTCTGGGCATGACCGACCGTATATACCCGCAGTTCGCCACCCACAACGCCCATTCGGTGTCAGCGGTGCTGGAACTGGCCAAGGATCTGAGTCGGGATAAATTCGAGTTCCAGCGCCTGCATGGTATGGGGGAATCCCTGCACGATCAGGTTCTGGAGGACAGTGGTGTGCCTTGCCGGATCTACGCGCCGGTGGGTGCTCACAAAGACCTGCTGGCTTACCTGGTTCGCCGGTTGCTGGAGAACGGTGCCAACAGTTCTTTTGTTAACCAGATTGTGGATACCAGCATCACCCCGGAAGAAATCGCCAAAGACCCGATTGATGTCGTGGTGGAGCTTGGCCATAACCTGTCCAGCAAGGCGATCGTGCATCCGTCGAAAATCTTCGGAGATCAGCGTAGAAACTCCAAGGGCTGGGATATTACCGATCCGGTGACGGTGGCCGAGATTGATGAAGGTCGAAACCGTTACAAGAGCCATCAGTGGAAGGGCGGCCCGGTGCTGGCGGTGGATTCCGTGAGTGATGAGGTGGTCGAAGTACGGAATCCGGCAAACCCGGACGATCTGGTTGGCCACATCACCTATACCTCAGAGGCGGATATTTCGTCGGCTCTGGACGCCGCCCAGGATGGCTTCAAACAGTGGTCTGCTGTACCGGCGGAAGAGCGTGCGGCCATGATCCGTAAGGTCGGTGACCTTTACGAAGAGAACGTGCACGAGCTGTTTGCGCTGACGACCCGCGAAGCCGGTAAATCCCTGCTGGATGCCGTGGCCGAGATTCGCGAGGCTGTGGATTTTGCCATGTTCTATGCCAACGAAGGCATCCGTTACAAGCATGACGGCGAAGCCCGTGGTGTGATGTGCTGCATCTCGCCCTGGAACTTCCCGCTGGCGATCTTTACCGGACAGATACTGGCGAACCTGGCGGCCGGTAACGCGGTAGTCGCCAAGCCGGCAGAGCAAACCTCGCTGCTGGCCTTCCGTGCCGTAGAGCTGATGCATCAGGCCGGCATACCCAGGGCCGCGATCCAGTTATTGCCCGGTACCGGCGCCACCGTGGGTTCCGGCCTGACGTCCGATGCGCGGGTAACCGGTGTGTGTTTCACGGGTTCAACCGCCACGGCGCAGCGGATCAACAAGGCCATGACTGAACACATGGAGCCGGATGCACCGCTGGTGGCAGAAACCGGTGGCCTGAACGCCATGATCGTGGATTCCACCGCGTTGCCGGAGCAGGTGGTGCGTGACGTGCTGGCATCCTCCTTCCAGAGTGCCGGTCAGCGCTGTTCTGCGCTTCGCATGCTGTATGTACAGAAGGACATTGCCGATAATCTGCTGGAAATGCTCTACGGTGCGATGGAGGAACTGGGCATTGGTGATCCGTGGCAGTTGTCGACCGATGTGGGCCCGGTGATCGACGAAAATGCCCGAAAGAAGATTACCGACCATTGCCAGAAATTCGAGCAGCAGGGCAAGCTGCTCAAAAAATTGAACGTACCGGAGAAGGGCCTGTTCGTGTCGCCGGCAGTGCTTCAGGTGAGCGGAATTGAAGAGCTGGAAGAGGAAATCTTCGGCCCGGTTCTGCATGTGGCCACGTTTGAAGCCAAGGACATCGACAAGGTGATTGACGCCGTCAATGCCAAGGGATACGGCCTGACTTTCGGTATTCATAGCCGCGTTGACCGCCGGATCGAGCACATTGCCAGTCGTATCAAGGTGGGTAACACCTACGTGAACCGGAACCAGATCGGCGCCATCGTCGGTTCCCAGCCATTCGGTGGCGAGGGACTGTCGGGTACCGGGCCGAAAGCCGGTGGCCCGCAGTACGTGCGCCGTTTCCTGCGGGGTGAGGTGGTTGAAAAGCCTGCTCAGTCCAGTGACAAGGTGTTCAGTACCGACAAGGCCCAGAAGCTGATCGACAAGCTGGCCAAAGCAGCGGTACCGGAAGCGGAAGGTCGTCAGGCGTTGCTGGAGCCCTTCTTCGGTAAGGTGCCGGCGCCTCTGGACGAAGGGTACGAGGAGATGCCGGGGCCGACGGGCGAGCAGAACCATCTGTCCTGCCATGGTCGCGGGCTGGTGCTGTGCCTTGGTCCAGACGCCGAGTCTGCCGTTGAGCAGGCCGGCACCGCCCTGTCGCAGGGTAACAAGGTGGTAGTGATTGCGCCGGGTGCCGAGAAGGCACTGGCCGATGCCATCAAGGCCGGACTTCCGGTTATTGCCAGCGATGGCATGCTTGATCCGGACGCTCTGAGCCACCTGACCGGATTTGAAGCGGTGGTGAGCGTAGCCGAGAAGCCGCTGCTCAAGCAGTATCGCATGGCGCTGAGCAAGCGTGAGGGCGCGCTGTTGCCGGTGATCACAGAACACAAGCTGGATCAACGCTACGTGATTGAGCGGCATCTGTGTATCGACACCACAGCGGCCGGCGGTAACGCCAGCCTGATTGCGTCGGCTGAATAAAGGCGGCTTGGGCCGGGGGATCGCTTCCCCCGGCTTTTCCTTTCCTCGCGTTTCTGTTGCGAGCCATTCGCGTTACCATAGCCCGTTTTAGCTACATCATTCGAATCGGGCATCCACTTGCAAAACAACCATTCCAGCCACCGCGACTCTTCCGGGGGAGCCTCTGAGGCCTCGCAAAATTTCTTCGCGGTCTGTCTGTCACTGACGCTGTGTTTTGTCGTCTACTCAATGCTGATTGTGGCAGTGCCTGTGTATGGACTTCAACTTGGCGCCTCTCCGCTCGTTCTGGGTGCAGTGTTAAGCGCCCAGTATCTGCTACCGCTGGTGCTGGCCATTCCCCTGGGAGGCATCGTGAGCCGGTTTGGTGGCAGGTCCACGCTGCTGGCCGGGGCGGGCATTATGGTGGCAGGCTTGTTGTCGATGCATGCGTGGTATGGCTATGCGGGCCTCGTGACTGGTCAGTTGCTGGTGGGGCTGGCTCACCTCCAGATGGTTCTGGCCGCCCAAACCATCATTTCCAACCTGGGCACGGGGCCGAGGCTGGAGCAGTACTTTGGCTGGTATGCCACCTGGCTGTCGGGCGGGCAGGTTATCGGCCCCCTGTTGGCCGGTGTTGTGCTGAAGTATTCTGGTACCCAGTACGTGTTCCTTGTGATGGCTCTGTTTGCGCTGGTCTCGGGCGTTGTAACACTCCGCCTGACCGGGCAGGCGAGGGAACGTATTCATGTTACCCGACAGCAGGCGGGCTTCCGGGCGCAATGGCAGCTTGTCGGCAGTAACCGCGGGGTGCAGTTGTCGATTCTGGTCACGGTATTGGGGATGTTCGCGCTCGGGGTCTACGGCAGCTATTTGCCAGTGTACCTGGAGAGCCTGGCCATCAGCCCGTTGATTATTGGAGTTCTGGTCAGTCTTCGAGCCGGTGTGTCCATGCTGGTTCGGCCGTTTATGGCGCGCATTATTGCACTTGCCGGGGGCCGCGTGCCGACAGTGTTGCTCTCGCTCAGTACCCTTGCCACTGGCTTGGCTTTTCTGGGGGCGTCTGAGCAGTTGCTGCTGATGGCTGCCCTGGCCATGTTGGTCGGTATCGGTTCCGGCCTTACCCAGCCTTTATCCATGGTGATCCTGGCGGAATCTGTTGAACGTGAGCGGCGCGCAGGGGCATTGGGTATGCGTTTGATGGCAAACCGGGCGGTGCACTTTCTGGCGCCCCTGTTCTTTGGTCTGCTACTTGAACTGAGCGGCTTTACACTGGCTTTCGCTGCTTCAGGTATACTGATTGGCTTCGCGCTTATTGTGGCGCACCGACTGTTCAGCTCCGGGAATCTGTAACCATGTCTGGCACGGCCTCCGGCACCTATGATCGACTGATCAACCCTGTACTTGTCGCAGGCTGTATTATTATTCTGGTTGGTTTTTCCGTGCGGGCCTCGTTCGGTCTGTTTCAACTGCCGATTGCCCTGGAATTTGCCTGGCCAAGGGAGTCGTTTTCTCTGGCCATCGCCATTCAGAACCTGTTCTGGGGCATCGGGCAACCCATCTTTGGTGCCTTTGCCGAACGCTACGGTGATCGCAAAGCTATCCTGGTGGGCGGTATCTGTTACGTGGTCGGGCTGGTTGCCTCGGCATTCGCCATTACCCCGGGCCAGCACCAGTTCCTGGAGATGCTGGTTGGGTTCGGGATTGCCGGAACCGGATTCGGGGTCATTCTCGCTGTCGTAGGGCGCTCTGCCCCGGAAAAGCATCGCTCCATGGCGCTGGGTATTGCAACCGCCGCCGGTTCTGCAGGGCAGATCATTGGCCCGCCCGTCGCGCAGGCGCTGCTGAGCCAGATGCCCTGGCAAAGCGTGTTCATGGTGCTGGCCGGTTTCATTACGGTGTCGATGCTTGCCCTTCTGTTTATGCGGGCACCCAAGGCGGCGCCCTCGGTATCGACCGATGAACCGATGGGGGTGGTGCTGAAGCGAGCGGTGAAAGACCCCTCGTTCCTGTTCATTTTTATCGGCTTTTTCTCTTGCGGGTACCAACTGGCGTTCATCACCGCGCATTTTCCGGCGTTTATTACGGAAATGTGTGGGCCAATTACGCCGGACAGCCTGATCTACGTGCTGGGGGTAACGTCAGCGTCCGGGCTCGGCGCCATCTCAATTGCCCTGATCGGTCTGTTCAATATCGGTGGCACACTGATGGCCGGCTGGTTGGGTAACCGATACTCGCGCAAGTACCTTCTGGCGACGATTTACCTGTTACGAACAATCGTCTCTGCCGCCTTTATCATGGCGCCCATCACTCCTGAAAGCGTTGTGCTCTTCTCAGTGGCGATGGGTTCGTTGTGGTTGGCAACGGTACCGCTGACGTCTGGCCTGGTTGCCCACATCTACGGGTTGAAGTACATGGGCACGCTCTATGGCCTGGTATTCTTTTCGCACCAGCTTGGCGGTTTTCTTGGTGTCTGGCTGGGTGGAGCCCTGTACGACCTCTACCATAACTACACGCTGGTGTGGTGGATCGGTGTGGGCGTCGGGGCGTTGTCGGCACTGATTCACCTGCCGATTCGGGAATACCCCTGGGAGAAGCGTGGGCAGGCGGTCACTGCCTGATAGAACGACAAAGCCCGGACCTTTCGGCCCGGGCTTTGTGTAGGGAATTCTGGTCGGGACGGTAGGATTTGAACCTACGACCCCTTGCACCCCATGCAAGTGCGCTACCAAGCTGCGCTACGCCCCGTAAACTGCAAGCCGCCGAGAAACAAGGTTTATCTCAGTGGCTTAGCGGGAGCGAAGTCTACACCAGCCCAGGCTAAAAATAAACACCGGGCTGGCGAATTTCTCTCGAAATCAACGTAACTTGGTCTCCCGCAGTGCCAGGATGAATTCCGGCGGCTCGAAGGTATCCGGTTGGGCGCTTTCCCAGTACTTGTCGAACACCCTAAGGCCGGTTTTGCCCTCCAGTAGTGCTCCCGGTTCGAGGAACGGAAACAGGTCCAGATAGCTATGCACTTCGGTTTTGGAGACGCGACGGACGATGTGCTCCGGGCCAAGCTCAGAGGGATGCCGGAGACCCGAGGCCTCAAGCAGATTCTGCAGGGCATCCAGAGTGTTCTTGTGGAAGTTGAATACCCGCTCGCTTTTCAAGGGCACGTCCAGTTTATTGCCACGACGCGGATCCTGTGTTGCGACCCCGCTGGGACAGCGGCCGGTATGACAATTCAATGCCTGGATGCAGCCCAGGGAAAACATGTAGCCCCTGGCGGAATTACACCAGTCCGCTCCCAGAGCAAGGGTGCGGGCAATATTGAACGCGGACGTAATCTTGCCTGCGGCGCCAATGGCGATGTCTTCGCGCAGGTGAGTGCCTACCAGTGTGTTATGAACCAGAAGCAGAGCCTCTGTCATCGGCATGCCAAGGCGATTGATGAACTCCAGTGGCGCCGCACCGGTGCCGCCTTCGCCGCCATCAACCACGATGAAATCGGGCTTTTTGCCTGTCTTCAGCATGGCCTTAACGATGGCGAACCATTCCCAGGGGTGGCCGATGGCGAGCTTGAAGCCGACCGGCTTGCCGCCGGAGAGGCTTCGCAGCTGTTCGAGGAATTCCAACAGTTCAACGGGGGTGGAAAAGGCGGAATGGCTGGCGGGTGAAATGCAATCTTCGCCAACCTGAACGCCGCGGGCTTCAGCGATTTCGGGGGTCACTTTTGCGCCGGGCAAAATGCCACCGTGGCCTGGTTTTGCCCCTTGAGATAGTTTGACCTCTATCATTTTGACCTGGTCCAGGGTGGCATTCCTTTCGAACATCTGGGCATTGAAGGAGCCGTCGGGATGCCGGCAACCGAAATAGCCGGATCCGATTTCCCAGACCAGATCTCCGCCGGGTTCCCGGTGGTAGCGGGAGATCGATCCTTCCCCTGTGTCGTGGTAGAAGCCTCCTTTTTTTGCGCCGGTATTCAGGCTCAGAATGGCGTTGGCGGAAAGTGAGCCAAAGCTCATGGCGGAGATATTGAAAACGCTTGCACTGTAAGGTTTCTCGCAGTTTTTGCCGATCAGAATCCGGAAGTTACTGCTGTCGAGTCGGGTTGGGGTGAGCGAGTGGTTCATCCATTCAAAGCCTTCGTCGTACATGCCTAACTGTGAGCCGAATGGTCGCTTGTCGAGCACGTTCTTCGCCCGCTGGTAGATAATAGTGCGCTGTTCCCGCGAGAAGGGCCGCTCCTCTGTATCGGACTGGATAAAGTACTGCCTGATCTCCGGGCCGATCGACTCAAACAGATACCGGAAGTTGGCCATGATGGGATAGTTTCGGCTAACAGTATGCTTTCGCTGCAGTAAATCCCAGGTGCCGAGGGCTGTGAGAACACCAAAAATCACCGGAAACAGATAGCCTGCTTCAAGCCAAAGCGTTACCGGTAACGACACCAGCAGCCCGGCGATGCTGAGAACATAAACGGAGTAGCGCAAAGGGAAGGTGGTGGTTTTTTCCATGAATACCTCTGGTTGCTGTCGGGCGGGTGTCGGCGAAACCTTGCAGTATAACTACGTCACCTGTCCGGGTAGTAGACCTGTTTCAGGGAACAATCGTTGCCTCTGAAAAATCTGGTCTATGCTGATGTAGATAAAAAAGGCATTTTTCTTGCTTTTGATGTTTTGAGTTCAAAGTAATAAAATGACCGGCTTGTAACGTATGAATGATTGTTCATTGCGTTATCCATTCACTCAGCATATTCAGTGATCACACCAGACCAGGAGGCGCCAACGTGGGCGAGGTAGTGAAAGACGAATATCAGACGGATTACGTCGCAGGCCAGGATAATATCAATCCGTTCGGCCTGGATCTTCATAACTGGGTTTTCCCGGTAGCGGCCATCATTGTGGTTCTGTTTGTTATCGGAACCCTGATGTTTCCGACAGCGGCGAAGGAGACTCTTGATGGGGCCAAGTGGGACATTATTGCCAGTTTTGACTGGTTCTTCCTGCTCAGCGCCAACATTTTCGTGGTTGTCAGCCTTGCGCTGATCTTCATGCCGGTGGGCAAGATCCGGCTGGGCGGACAGGATGCAACGCCCGAATTCTCAACCATGTCCTGGTTTGCCATGCTGTTCGCAGCCGGGATGGGGATCGGCCTGATGTTCTGGGCCGTGGCCGAGCCGGTGGCGTACTATACAGGCTGGTATGAAACTCCCTTCAATGTGGCTGCCAACTCTCCGGAAGCGCGTGATCTGGCGATGGGGGCGACCCTTTATCACTGGGGGCTGCATCCCTGGGCAATCTACGCCATCGTGGCCCTGTCTCTGGCGTTCTTTGCGTTCAACAAGAACATGCCACTGACCATCCGTTCCGCGTTTTTCCCACTGCTGAAAGACAAGGTGTGGGGCTGGCCGGGGCACATCATTGATGTCCTCGCGGTTGTGGCCACTATCTTTGGTCTGGCCACGTCACTTGGCTTTGGTGCCCAGCAGGCTGCCTCCGGCCTGGATTACCTGTTTCAGGTAGGTTCTGGCACCAATGTGCAGATGGCTATCATTGTTGGCGTTACGGCCTTGGCGCTCATTTCCGTGCTGCGTGGCCTGGACGGCGGCGTGAAGGTGCTCAGTAACATCAACATGGCGACGGCAGGCATCTTGCTGTTTTTCGTGATCTTCGCCGGCCCGACCATGACCATTCTGGAAACCATCTGGGTAACCTCTTCCACCTACGTGGCCAACCTTGTGCCGCTGAGTAATCCGTTTGGTCGTGAAGATGAAGCCTGGTTCCAAGGCTGGACTGTATTCTACTGGGCCTGGTGGATTTCCTGGTCACCGTTCGTAGGTATGTTTATCGCGCGGGTTTCAAAAGGCCGGACAGTACGTGAGTTTGTCACTGCGGTTCTGATTATCCCGACCTTGATCACCACCGTATGGATGAGTGGTTTCGGTGGCACGGCACTGGAACAGATCCAGCAAGGCGTTGGTGTGCTCGCAGACAAAGGGCTGACCGAGGTTTCTCTGGCGACCTTCCAGATGTTTGAGCAGCTGCCCTGGACCGGCATTGTCTCGTTCGTCGGTATTATCCTGGTGCTGGTGTTCTTCGTAACCTCGTCGGATTCCGGCTCGCTGGTGATCGACAGCATCACTGCTGGCGGCAAAACCGATGCCCCGACGGCTCAGCGTGTATTCTGGGTGGTCATGGAAGGCGCCATTGCGGCGGCGTTGATCTTCGGCGGTGGCGAAGACGCTCTGGGCGCGATCCAGGCGGTGGCCATCAGTGCCGGGTTGCCCTTCACTGCAATACTTCTACTGATGACCTGGGGCTTGTTGAAAGGCCTGACCCATGAGAGGAAGTTGCTCCTGCAAAGGGGTGAGCTGGCCTCCTGATCAGCGGGTCTGAACAAAAAACCGGAGCTACACCAGCTCCGGTTTTTTTATGCCCAAACACTGATTGTCAGCGCCGGGCAAAGCTATCCATGGCAAACAGCGCTCGCTCTCTGGGGCTGAAATGCGGGCGCTTGAGGCTCTCGATCGCGTTGAGCCTGGGCAGCAGGCCGCAGCCGTTGGCCATCTGAATGGCCAGTCCGGGCCGGGCGTTCAGTTCGAGCAGAAGAGGGCCTTCGTTGGCGTCCACCACCAGGTCTACGCCCATATATCCCAGGCCGGTGGCCTCATAGCATCGGGCTGCCATTTCCAGCATGTTTTCCCAGTCTTCAATCTGGATATTCTCCAGAGCCAGTCCGGTGTCCGGGTGCAGGGTAATTGGCCGATTGAACTGAACTGCGTTCAGACTCTGGCCAGAGCCGATATCCAGCCCGACGCCAACAGCCCCCTGGTGCAGGTTGGCTTTACCGTCGGACGCGGTGGTTGCCAGACGGAGCATAGCCATGACGGGATATCCCTGAAACACCACAATCCGGATGTCGGGAACGCCCTGGAAGGAGTACTTGGCGAGTGCCGGGGAGGACTGAACCAGGTTTTCAACAATGGCAACATCCGGGGTACCGGCCAGGGAATACAGGCCAGCCAGAATATTGGTAAGGTGACGCTCCAGCATGGCGACGGAAATGCGGGCGCTGGAGGCCTTGATAAAGTCGTCGCCGTCTCGCCCGGTAATCACGGTAATGCCCTTGCCACCAGAGCCTTTTGCTGGCTTGATGGCGAAACCGGCCAGATCCTCTGCCATTTCCCGAAAATGGGAGATTTCGTGTTGCTGGCGAACCACCTGCAGCAGCTTGGGGGTTTTTACGCCGTATTCGCTGACCGCCAGCTTGGTTTTCAGCTTGTTGTCCACCAGCGGGTAGGAGGTGCGATCATTGTACCGGGCAATGTAATCTACATTGCGCCGGTTCATGTTCAGCATCCCGAGATTTTTCAGCCTGCGTGGAGAGATCCAGTCCATATCAGTCGTAGGCCTTCATCGGGGTAAACCGCTTGAGCTCGCTGAGCTTGTAGCCGGTGTACTGACCCATCAGCAGGATCAGCCCGAGAATAACCAGATGTAACTCCGGGAAGTTGAAGGTGAGGTGGCCAGCCAGCGGAGTGCTCATGGCCAGGTAGGCGCAGATGGCCACAAACAGACTGCCTGAACCCTGCACCAGCACTTCGCGGGCGCCTTCCTCTTCCCAGAGAATGGACATACGTTCGATGGTCCAGGCGATGATCACCATGGGGAAGAAGGTGACGGTCATGCCGGTGTTAAAGCCCATCTGGTAGCCAATGATGCTGAGCCCCGCGGTGATGAAGATCACCAGAATGATCAGCGCCGATATGCGTGATACCAGCAGCAGGTTCAGGCTGGAAAGATAGCCGCGCAACAGCAGGCCAATGGCTACAACGGACAGAAAGGCGATCAGCCCTGGCACCAGAGTGGTCTGTACAAAGGCCACGGCGATCAGGACCGGCATAAAGGTGCCCGACGTTCGGATGCCAATGACAATCCGCATGAAGGCGACAATGAGAGCGCCGATGGGGAGCAACAGCAGCATTCGGAACATGCTCTGTTCTTCGATGGGTAGCTGGTAGAAACCGAGCACACTCAGCCCATTGGCGTTGGACTCCAGCGTTGCCAGTTGCAGCGCCGGCACGGTCTGCCGCAGCATGGAAAAGCTTACCTGGGAGTCGTCGCCACCCACCACGTCGAGGAGGGAATCTGCCCCCTGTCTCCAGAGCAACAGGTTTTCCGGTACACCTTGTTCTGCGGTGCGCGGGTCGAAGGTAAGCCAGCGCTTGCCGTTGTATATCTGTAGAAATGGCACCAGTTGTTGGCGACGGCGGGCATCCTCAAGCTTCAGGGCATCTGCGGTGCGCGCAGCGATGCCAGCGTGGTTCAGCATCTTCACCAGCAGTTGCAGATAGTTGTCGTCAGATACCAGTAATGTTGTGTTCTGGGTGCGGTTGTCTGGCTGCATCAGGCGGATCAGCTCGCGGGTCATGCTCTCCGGGGAACTGGATCGCTCGGAAGCCTGGGTCAGGAGCTCTCTTACGGCGGTGGCCTGGGGCTCCTCCCAGAAAACCGTCAATGCCCGGGGTTTACGCACTGGCGGAGTATGAATTGCGTCTTCATCCGGTACAAACTGTGCCTTGAAATAGAGAGTCTGAGGACCGGCGACGTCTCGTTTTGTCCACTGGGCCCTGCGCCCGCTGTTGCTATCCAGAATTGAGAAGCCGTAGCCGGGCGAGGCGGCCTGCTCCGTCAGGATACGGAAGCCGGGCGGTTGCTCCGGGATGTGCAGGCTCACTTCAGCCGGGCTGTTCTGGCCCTCAAAATCGACTCGCGCCTCAATCATCCAGACCGGACGTTGTTCACCGGTCATCCACGGAATACCCAGTTCCAGATGGCGCCAGGTGGCGATCGCTATCCCTGCCGCAATCAACAGGAAGACAAACACGTAAAACGGGACCCGGGAGCGTACCGTCATTCTTCCTCTCCGTTTGCCGCTTGTTCAAGGTAGGATTCGGGCAACTCGGTTGCGAATTCCTTGCCGACATCGATCAACATGACGTCTCGCAATACGTTGCGGCCAATCAGGACTTCGTAAGTCAGATTTGTCCGGTCGGCCAACGTAAACTCAGCCACCTGCTGGTGGTCGCCGATGGCAAACTGAAGCTCCACCACCACCCGGCGCTCTGACTCATCGGCACTGGACTGGATAATTTTCACGCGCCGGGAGATTTCTTTCTCCATGGCAACCCATTCGGCCTCCTTGGTGCCAGGAACCGGCACTTCAAAGCGCACCCAGTTGCTGCCGTCGCGCTCGAAACGTTGAACGTTGCGGGCGTGTATGGAAGAGGTTTCCGCGCCACTGTCGATTCGGGCGGTATAGACATGGTCGGGGCCAGCCAGGAAAAACTTTTCGACCTCACCGACAACGACTTTGCCTTTTAGGCGATCCGCCCGGCCTTTATCTTCGCGGGAAGCGGGGCAGGTAGGTGCCGCCTTTGGTGGTGGGCACGATGGCTTTTCAACCTGACTGGCAATTGCTTGAAGAATGGTCTGGGTAGAATCCTGATTCTGCTGCAGGAGCTTTTCGTGCCTTACACCGGCATTCTGCTCCATGGTAACAAGGGTCGCACGCTGGCTTTGGACCGAGGCTCGCACCTCTTCAATATTCTCTTTCGGTACCATGAAATAACGATCGGAAGCGCAACCAGAAAGTGCGACTGCCAGCCCTGTTAAGGCAACTGCGAACAATGAGCGGGTTTGCGAAACACTGGACCCCATGAATATCCCCTGAACCGGCCGTGAGAATTATTGGCAATGGATGCCTCAGCCATTGGATGTGTTGTCAATCAGGCGGGAGAGTATACTACAACGTACCTGTGTGGTGACTTTACAGATGGTTAAGGCGCATCTTTACCGGCCCAGGAAAGGCCCCTGGCCCAGCGGCGTCTCGGATCTCAGGTACTCCTGGATGACCGGGGAACAATTCAGGTAGAACAGTAGCAGCTCCCGCTGAATATCCTGGTCCTGAATGCGCGCAGCAAAGGAAATGACTTCTTTGAGCGCACGGTCGCTGGAGGTGGTGTCGGTCGGCACCGTGAAGCTCTTTCCATAACGGCTTTTCAGCAACTGGGTCAGTCGCTCAAGGTGAAACTCGCCCGTATGGGTGATGTGAGGCAAAACCCGCACATGCTTTTCCGCCGAGCGCTGATTTTCCGAAGACAATGTCTGTTCGTCTTCCACACAGGTAGCCTGCAGGAAATCGGACCCGAATTTTCTCCACAATTCCTTGAACATGCTCCGACCTGCCAGTCAGCTTTCCGTTTACGGCTTTAGCACTCCGGTTGGGTGCTTTTTAACCGTTGTAGAGCAATTTACGCTCTGCGTCCATAGGTGGATTGACGCAATGTTGATAAATGCCAAACAGTCGAGGCCGGCCTGGTGGCACCGTTCCGCCAACAAGAAAAAAGGGTGAGCATTGCGGTAGACTGTCAGGCTTTGATCCCGGGGCCATGCCCTGAATTGACCAACGAAGACCAAGGAGAAGATGCTGGTGCTAGATGCGCTTACCCTCACCATGGCTGAACGTCCGGAATGGCTGGCAGGCTGGTTCCTTGCTCTGGTGGCGAGTGCCGCCTCGCTTTTGGCGGGCGTGATCTGGCTGCTGTGGCGTCGGCGTCAGGATAGAGCCACCGAGTCTGCCTTGCGCGAGGAACTGGACGCCCGGGACAGGCAACTGAGAGATAGCGAGCAGGTGCAGGCGTTGCATGAACAGGAAGTTGAACACCTGCGGACCGCACTCGAGGAGCAGAAAGCCCGCTCTGGGCAACTGGAGCAGGGCATCGAGCACTGGCGACAGCAGTCTGCCAACCTGGAAAACCGATTGGCGGCTCTGGAATCGGAGCTAGCGGCAAAACAGGACCGGGTTGCGCAACTGGCAAGTGAGAGCGGTCAATACCAGCAGCGGGCTGAAATGCTCTCGGAAGAGCTGGGCCAGTTGAAGGTCGAGTTACGCGAGCAGCAGGTCACTCTGGATAAAGAGCGCCGTAGTGCCTCGGAAAAACTGGAGTTGCTGGAAAAGAATCGAGATGCACTGAAACAGGAATTCGAGAACCTGGCGAACCGGATTTTCGAGCAGAAAAGTGAGCGCTTCAGCCAGCAATCCAAAACCAGCCTGGACTCCTTGCTTAACCCCTTCCGCGACCAGTTGCAGGATTTCCGCAAACGGGTTGAGGATGTCTACACCACGGAAACCCGGGATCGTCAGGCGCTTCGCAGCGAAATAAAATCGTTGCAGGAGCTGAACCGGCAAATTACCGAAGAAGCCGCCAATCTGACCCGCGCTCTCAAAGGCGACAAGAAAATTCAGGGCAACTGGGGTGAGTTGATCCTGGAGCGGGTGCTGGAACGGTCGGGCCTGCGCAAAGGGGTCGAGTACGAAACCCAGGGGAGTTACCGGGACGAAGATAATCAGTTGTTGAGGCCTGATGTCATCGTGCATTTGCCGGACCAGCGAAATCTGGTGATTGATTCCAAGGTATCCCTGGTGGCTTATCAGCAGTGGGTTACTGCGGACGAAGAGGAAGAACGGGCCGCAGCGTTGAAGCAGCATGTCGAGGCGGTTCGCAACCACATCCGCACATTGAGCGAGAAAGATTACAGCCAGCTTAACGGGCTGCATTCTCCCGATTTCGTGCTGCTGTTCATGCCCATCGAGCCGGCATTTGTGGCAGCATTCCAGCAGGACGAGAACCTGTTCGCAGAAGCGTTCGAACGCAAGATTATTGTGGTGACGCCTACCACCCTGCTGGCGACACTGAGAACGATTGAGAATATCTGGCGTTATGAACGCCAGAGCCAGAACGCCCGACGCATTGCAGATCGTGCCGGTGCGGTCTATGACAAGCTGAGGGTGTTTGTCGAGGCTATGGAAAAGCTGGGAAGCCAGTTACACACGGCCCAGGGCACCTACGATAATGCCATGAATACCCTGACCCGGGGCCGTGGTAATCTGATTTCCCAGGCCAATCGGTTTGTGGAGCTGGGGGTCAGGGTTAAAAAAGAGTTGCCCAAGTCGATTGTGGATCAGGCCGAGGTCGATTCTGAAGACGCCGATGAGCCGGGAGATACGCCTGCCATCGATAGGGAGCCTACGGACGCCGGGGAAGCCCGTGCAGAGGACCAACAGGAGTAGCGGTATGTTGTCATCCATGAAAAAAAGGCGTTTGCCTGGTCACAGGGTATTTGCGGGCCTGGTGTTGTCTTCTGTTCTTGCCCTGCAGGCGGGGTTCGCCCAGGCATTGGCTCCGGAACACGAGATTCGCCGCTTGATGCTGGCGACGGAAGAAGCCGTTGCAGCAGAGAACTGGAGTGAGGCAGGGGAGTACCTGAACCGCCTTCAGGCCATGGAGGGAGAGAAGCCCGCCGAGTATTACTACTATCGCGGCCGGGCCATGTTGCAGGCCAATCATCTGAATGAGGCACGTTCAGCACTGGAGCAATACATTACCCGGGCCGGGGCAGAGGGCACGCATTACCAGCAAAGCCTGAAGCTGATTACCGACATAGAGAAGGCCAGCCGTGCCAGTGTTCGCGCTCTGGCCGAAGGGCAGGCCAATGCCAACGAGCCCGTGGCCGTGATTGAGCCGGCGAATGAACAGGATGTGAAGGCGCTGCGCCAGCTGTATCTGGCCAGCTCGGACAGGGAGGCTCTGGTCATCCATCTGAATACTCTGCTTGAGACCGCTGGCTGGCGGCGTGACAAAACGGTGGTGCGCCTGGACAGGCCAGCAGATCGCCAGTACCAGGTGGCTCTGGATGATGGCAATATCAGTATTCAGGACATCGAGCGTAATCCCGATGGCACCACCGTTCGCAGAACCCTGTCTCTGTCGGTATTCGGTGTGAATCCTCAGTTGCGTTGGGATTGTGAACCGGTGGTCGGAGCCTGCTGGGTTTATGATCCGCGGGACGGCTCCCGGCTTTTCCAGTTGGCGGAGAATCGCGATCAGGCCCGGGACATTGCCCGAACTCTGGGGCGCTTGATCCGGAACCTGCAGCAGGGAAGTTCGTAAGGCCGGGTGTTCAGACCAGATCGCCCCGTTCGCCTTCCCGCCAGGCGCCCGGGGTGACCCCCGTCCATTTTTTGAAGGCCCGATGGAAGGTGGATGGTTCGGTAAAGCCTACCCGTTCGGCAATATCGTTGATGGGTATCTCCGGATGGGCCAGATAGTAGATGGCCATATCCCGCCGCAATAGATCCTTGATCTCCTGAAACGACGTGTTCTCCTGCTTCAGGCGGCGCCTGAGGGTTTGCGGGCTGGTGTGCAGCTCTTGTGCTATCCAGTCGAAATCCGGCATGGGTTTGGAGAAGTCACGGCCAATCAGGCCCCGAATACGACCGGTCCAGGTGTTGCTCTCATCCGGTCGTGACAGCAGGTCTGCCGGGGAGGTTTTCAGGAATTGTCGCATTTCCGGTTTGTCCCGAATCACCGGGGCGGAGAGGAAACGTTTGCTGAAGGTCAATGCCGTACAGTCGGATTCGAACGCCAGCGGACAATGAAAAATGTGCCGGTATTCGTCCCCGTGGTCTGGCCTCGGGTAATCGAACTCAGCTTTCTCCAGTTCCACGGGCTGGCCAATAAGCCAGCTGCCGAGCCGGTGCCAGATCACCAGAATGCTCTCGCGCAGAAAATAGTCCGGGTCGTGGATGCTGCCTTCAATTCGCGTGACCAGGCGCGCACGGTCATTGAGGATTTCAAGCTCCATGGACGCCATCGGTTCGAACAGCCGAGAGAACCGGAAGGCCTGTTGATATACCTCTTCCAGCGTCTGGCAACCGACCACCAACGCACACATGGTGGCGAACGTTCCGGAGCGGGCACGGCGTGGCCCCATGCCCATAAACTCATCGCCAGTGCGCTGCCAGATTACCTGCATCAGCTTGCTGAACTGATCACTGCTCACTCTTGCCATTTCAATGCGAAGAAGATCTGGCGAGATCCCGGCCTCCTGGAGCAAAGCACGGCTGTCCAGGCCCAGGCGTTCGGCGCCTGACAGGGAAGCTTCAACAAAATGTCGTGAGACTGTCAGTGTTGACATAGAGGCAGCCAGAAGAAAGAACGAACTTCATCATAAGTACCCGGCTCAACATTGCAAGCCCATGATTTGCCAACGGATGGAAGAAACGGTCAATAGGAATGAAGGAACCGGTAGTTGGCCCGGGCTGCAAAACCCGTCAGCATGAGCCAGAGTCATTGCCGCCGATCAAAAACAAGGAGACGCTTTATGGCAGCCCCGCTCGCCAACCTGAAAATTCTGGATTTCAGTACCTTGCTGCCCGGACCCTACGCCACCATGATGCTCGCCGATATGGGCGCGGAAGTGCTCAGAATTGAAGCTCCGGATCGCGTGGATCTGGCCAAGGTAATGCCACCTTTTGATGGTAAATTCAGCACCACTTTTTCCTACCTCGGTCGCGGCAAGCAAACCTTGCAACTGAACCTGAAGCAGCCCGAGAGTGTTGAAAAGGTCAAGCAGCTGGTTCAGGACTACGACATCGTGGTGGAGCAATTTCGCCCGGGCGTCATGGACCGCCTCGGGATAGGCTATGAGGTACTCAAAGCCATCAATCCCAAGCTGATTTACTGTGCCATTACGGGCTATGGCCAAACCGGTCCCTACAAGGACAGGGCAGGCCACGATATCAACTATCTTGCTATTTCCGGTGTTGCCAGCCACTGCGGTCGTGCCGACAGTGGTCCACCACCCATGGGCATTCAGATTGCCGACGTGGCCGGAGGCTCCCATCACGCCGTGATGGGCATCCTCGCTGCGGTCATCAAACGCCAGGAAACCGGAGAGGGCGCCTTTATCGACATCAGCATGACCGATGCCGCCTTCGCCCTGAATGCCATGGCGGGTGCTGCTGCCCTGGCAGGCGGACAGCCTCAGAAGCCCGAAAGCGGCATGCTCAATGGTGGCACCTTCTACGACTATTACCAGACCAGAGATGGCCGCTGGTTGTCTGTCGGGAGCCTGGAGCCGCAGTTCTCTTCGCGCCTGTGCGATACCCTTGGGTTGGGCGAGCTGAAAAGCTATGCCTTGAGCCAGAAGCCTGAACATCAGCAGGAATTGAAAGCCGCTATCAAGCAGAAGATCTCGGAGCGTTCACTGGCTGAGTGGCGGGAGGTGTTTGCCGATGTGGATGCCTGCGTAGAGCCGGTATTGACGATTGAGGAGGCGGCAGAGCATCCGCAGTTGAAGGCCAGGGGGATGGTTGTTGAGAGGGATAGGGGGGATGGACAGCTGCAGAGACAGCTTGGTTTGCCTTTGAGAATTGTCTGAGTAAACAAAAAACCCGGCATTTCGCCGGGTTTTTTGTTCTAACAGAGCTGCATTACGGCTGCTGTGGCGCAGAGGACTGAAGAATCATCTGCAGAGTCTGTCCTACCAAGCCGCTGAACATCAGGCTGGCATTGGCAGCGCTTACTACTTGCGTTTCTGTTAGTGCAAGCGTCCGATCCTTCAGGAAGTCGAATTCAAATTCCGCAAAGTTCGGGGCTTCCGTAGCTTCCGCGAGAGGGAGTACTGGAGTTCCATGGGTACCCTCTGCATAGCGAGTGATGGCCGGCAATCCTTCGGCAAAGCTACCTGCAGCGATCCAGGCTGCAAGGGGCTCTGAGCCAGCCAGAGGTGCAGGGCTTTGCGAGTCAATGTTGAGACCAACTACTTGCAAAGCATCGGTCACGAAGGGCTTGTAGCCGGCTTCCCAGTTGGTGCCGCTGCCTTCGATGTAGAAATCAAAGGCGGCGTTGATGGTGGTTCGGTCGCCATCAACCTGGGAAATCAAGGTGTTGGAACCCTGAAGCTCATCGACCATGTTGATCGGGTCAACGGTATCGATAGCAGCCTGGAACACAGTAAAGAACGACTGCAGGTTGTTACTTGCCTGAGTCAGTTCAGAGTCTGTTTGCTTCAGCCCGGCGAGAATTGTCGGCGCAAAGGACGGAGAGTTCTCAAGCATTCGCACTACGCCAGAAGCAGGGGTCATCAGGTGGCTGTTCTCGATCTTCAGATCTTCACGGTCGCCTGAATTGGCAGCCACTACAAACGCATTACCGTTGATAGTACCCAGCGAGTGCCCTACGAAATGGAACTTGGCATTGGCAAAGGCTCCAACTTCCACCGGCAGTGATGCCCGCAGGTTCAGGAGGTCAAGAACGCCCTGGCGCAGATTGTCACGGCTATTCAGGAAGTTTCCGAGGTTGATGAACAGGTCGCCGGAAGCTCCCGGTTCTTTTACCTCTGGTGCCGGATTAAACTGCATAGGCGCCCAAGGCAGATTTCCTTGGCCGACTGGCAGAGTGCGGTCAAAGTTGCTGTTGCTTGCCCATCCGAAGTGGCGCTCGTTAATGCCGCTGGCATCGTAACCTGTCGCAGTCGACTGCGGTGCCAGGCCCGGGATCGTGCTGCCGGCGTTGTCGACAGTACCAATAAGGACTGCCGCTTGACCCACTTGTTCTTGAGTCGGGGTTTGCGTTTGGAACAGTGCTCCGGCCAGTGTTGGCGCATCACCTGCCAGAATGAGCGCGGTCAATTGTGGAATTTGCTGTTCTGTCAGGCCAGGGTTTAGAGACATCAACAAGGTTGCTGATAGCTCCTCCTTATCTTCCAGAGTCGCAGGCGCAATGCCATGCAGGGGCTGATCAATTGCCACGACAGCAATGCGCTTGTTCTGCTGGATGCCGCTGGCAACCAATGCTGAGCCAAACGCCAGAGCGGCGCTTCGATCAGTGGTTATACCGTGTTGGAAAATGACGACGTCGGTAATTGCGCCTGGCGTGCTAAGCGTGGCGTTTTCCAGGGGGCTACCCGCAAAGGGTGCAGTGCTGAAGTCCGGGTGCAAAACGAGCATCGGAACTTCTGTATCGCCCTCGGCTGCGGGGAACGGGAAAATCGCGTTAACGACCTCGCTCAGTCCGGCGCCTTGAGGAATAACCAGACCCGCCTGAGCAAACTGTTGGTTCAGCGCGGCTGCAAAGGTTGTATCGGCCTTCCAGGCTTGAGTCTGAATTGGAGCGCCATTCACGTTGCTGGGGAGGCCCAGGTAATATGGCAATGTGATGCTGCTTTCCGAAACGGCAACGAACTCGGACCCGGGGACGGTTGCCAAGATGGCTGACTTGGTCTGAGCTGGAGCTGAGGCGCCCACAGTGATTGGTCTGCTATCCGGCTCTGCGATCTCGATTCCCTTGCCCGCTAAAGCCTGGTCAATGGCGGCGCCAAGGCCGGCAGCCACGCAAGCGAATTGGTCCTCAAAGCTACCAAGCGGTACATACTCGTAGTTCCCGGTCTGAGAGTTTGGTGTGTCGCAGGGAGCCAATGCAGCATTGTTGAGCGCAGTCGAGGGCTCAAATGTTGCCAGGGCGCCTTGGACTGCAGCTTCCACATCCTTGTAGCCGAAGTTGGCCGGGCTGGTGTTCACAAAGAGGAAGTCTGCGGTGCTAACTGAGCCATCGCCATTCACATCGAAGTCTTTGCTGTCGATGCTGCCGTCTCGATTGAGATCCCATTTCTGGAAGCCGGTCAAAGGGCTAGGAGCGGCCTCCTCAAGATCTTGGCCAGACGCGAACAATGCCGCGCCAACAACTTTCTTGGCCGTTGATACTCTAACGAATCCTTCGAGTTGGTCACGCAGCCAGTTCTCCGGATATGCGATATAGCGTGTGACCATGATGTCATTTGAGGTGGTGAAGCTGTAACTCATAGCAATATCGTTTGCTGACAGCTTGTTTGCACCGTTAGAGATGGCAGCTGCAAATCCAGATACAGTCGGTTCCCAGAACTTGTTGACCAAAGAGCGAATCGGGGCCAAAGCAGCGTTTACGAGGCCAAAGTTAGGATCCGTCTCTGTACCTTCGCCAGTGATATTAGCGTAGACAGGATCCTGGCCGATGGATTTTCCTGAACCATCCTTTACACCTTTGGTGATGCCCACCACGTAACGGGTGTTCGGTGCCAGAGGCTCCGTTGGTGTGATTCTGATGGCTGTGGAATCGTCAACATCAATCACGTCAACGATAAAGTTGGTTTTTGCGACCTTTGCCAGGTCCACGGTTGGAGGTTCCTGGTTAGACAGTCCTTGAATCGGGTCCCCGCTTGCGTACTTAACGGGTATCAGGAAGATGTTCTGGTTCGGTTTTAGTGATGATTTATCGATCTGCCCGCTGGTCTTGATAGTAATGGGGTCGACAGTAGAGGCGCCGCTAAGGCTATCGAGAGCGATTTCAACAGGGCTGGAATCTGCAGTCAAATCCAGTTTGAAAGTTCCATCCAGTGAACCTGAGAAACTCAGGTCGGTCGGTGTCGGGATTTGGCGCTTGGCCGGGTTGAACAGCGGGTATGTTGTATTCAGGGCATCGCCGGCATACTGCGGCTTGGGATTATCATTACCCCCACTGTTAGAGCCACTGAAACAGCCCGTCAACCCAAGGGAAGAAGCCACGGCAAGACTTATTAGAGTTTTCTTGAACATGGGTGGAACCTTTTCCTGTTGTTGTGTCGTTATATCCGGCGTTGACGGAACCGGTCGGCCCCAGGATTCCGCGCACAGCCTTTTCTGATTTGTTGGTTGTCTGAAATTGTAGCCAGCACTTAAAAGCCAATTTCTGTAGCTTCGACTATAGCGACAGAGTAGCAAGTGTTGATCAGCCAAAAGTGTGATTCTGCGTCTGGAAACCCTCCTCGCACCCTTGGAGTGGCCCTCAATCAAAAATAGTGGCCGCTCCGCGGTTTGTCGAGTTCCAGTGGCCGGGTAATGCCTGTTTTAACAAATTGTTGCGAATTGGTTTTACCGTAATAGCTATTTTCGCTGGCCTACATAGCATTTGCGCCTTCTGTCGCATCAACCGCTGAGTCGAATTTCTGGTAAACTCTCGCTTCCTTATATAAGCAGGGGGCTGCTTTGGTGGCTCCGCATACTTCCGATAATCAGAAAGCTGATGAGGCCACTATGACCACCGTGATCCGCCAGGACGACCTGATCGAAAGCGTAGCCGATGCGCTGCAGTTCATTTCCTATTATCACCCGAAGGATTTCATTCAGGCCGTGTACGAGGCCTACCAGAAGGAAGAGTCCCAGGCGGCCAAGGATGCCATGGCCCAGATTCTGATTAACTCCCGTATGTGTGCCCAGGGCCACCGTCCGATCTGCCAGGACACCGGTATCGTCACCGTGTTCGTGAACATCGGTATGAACGTGAAGTTCGAGTGCGACATGGCGCTGGACGACGTGATCAACGAAGGAGTGCGCCGTGCTTACACCCATCCGGACAACGTGCTGCGGGCCTCTGTGTTGGCAGATCCGGACGGCAAACGCCAGAACACCAAAGACAACACCCCCGCCATCATTCACTACAAGATGGTGCCGGGTAACACCGTAGACGTGCACGTGGCAGCCAAGGGCGGCGGCTCTGAAGCCAAGTCCAAGTTTGCCATGCTGAACCCGTCCGACTCGGTTGTGGACTGGGTGTTGAAGATGGTGCCGCAGATGGGTGCCGGCTGGTGTCCGCCTGGCATGCTGGGTATTGGTATTGGTGGTACCGCTGAGAAGGCGATGGAGCTGGCGAAAGAGGCTCTGTTGGATCCGATCGATATTCACGATCTGCAGGCCCGTGGTGCCTCCAATCGTGCCGAGGAATTGCGCCTGGAGCTGTTCGAGAAGGTGAACGAGCTGGGCATCGGCGCTCAGGGGTTGGGTGGCCTGACCACCGTTCTGGATGTAAAAGTCAAGGATTACCCCACCCACGCGGCCAACAAGCCGGTGGCGATCATCCCGAACTGCGCCGCAACCCGCCACGCACACTTTGTGCTGGATGGTACGGGCCCGTCCCTGCAGACCCCGCCGAGCCTGGACGACTGGCCGGAAATCACCTGGGAAGTAGGCGAGAATGTTCGCCGTGTGAATCTGGACACTGTAACTCCGGAAGACGTGAAAGACTGGCAACCGGGTGAAACCGTTCTGCTGTCCGGCAAGATGCTGACCGGCCGTGATGCGGCCCACAAGAAGATGGTGGATATGATCGAGCGCGGTGAAGAGCTGCCGGTGGATCTGAAAGGCCGCTTCATTTACTACGTGGGCCCGGTTGATCCGGTACGCGAAGAAGTGGTTGGCCCCGCTGGCCCTACTACTGCAACCCGCATGGACAAGTTCACTGACACCATGCTGGAAAAAACCGGCCTGACTGGCATGATCGGCAAAGCCGAGCGTGGCCAGGTTGCCATCGACGCCATCAAGAAGCACGGCGCAGTGTATCTGATGGCGGTGGGTGGTGCTGCGTACCTGGTCTCCAAGGCCATCAAGGGCGCCAAGGTGGTGGCCTTCGAAGAGCTGGGTATGGAAGCCATCTACGAGTTTGAGGTGGAAGAAATGCCGGTAACCGTAGCCGTGGATTCCCGTGGCAGTTCCGTGCACCAGACCGGCCCGGTTGAGTGGCACGACAAGATCATTGCCGCCAAGGCGGTTTGATCTGAGTCTTTGTTGGTCCGGTGGCAGCCTTGGGCGTTCGGCTCAAGGCTGCCACTGAAAGTCCTTCATCTTTACCCTTCCTTTATACACTTCCACCCCTTCCAGCCTCAGTTTCTCTGTTTGAAGCTGGCAGGTTTCCGTGCCTTCAGGAAAAGCGATCTGGCCATTGCTCCGGATAACCCGATACCAGGGAATGCAGTGGCCGGCGGGCAGTTTGCCCAGGGCACGGCCAACGAAACGCGCCTGGCGTCCGAGGCCGGCCATGGCGGCTACCTGGCCGTAGCTGGCCACTTTTCCTTTCGGAATCGCGGCCACTACCTGCCAGATTTTCTGCTCCTTTGTCGGTTCCTTTTCGGACTCGTTCATTCAGAGCTCCGGAATTGGCCGGGTTACAGGCGCAGGGCGCCGTCCACCTCGATCATGCGGCCAGAAACGTAGTCGTTCTCGAAGATAAATGCTACCGCCGAGGCGATTTCCTCCGGCTTGCCCATGCGTTTCAGGGGGATGCCGGCGGTCATTTTCTCCAGGGCTTCCGGTTTCATGGAAGCCGTCATTTCGGTTTCGATAAACCCTGGGGCGATGCCCATGCAGCGGATGCCGTAGCGGGCGAGTTCTTTGGCCCACACTGGCACCAGGGCAGATACGCCGGCTTTGGCGGCGGAGTAGTTGCTCTGGCCCATGTTTCCGGCGCGTGAGATGGAGGCGATGTTGATGATCGCGCCCTGGTCGCCGTTTTCGATCATGCGGGTGGCCGCTTCACGGCCGCACAGGAAAACGCCGGTGAGGTTAACGTCGATCACGGACTGCCACTGGGCCAGCTCCATGCGCTTCTCGAGCTTGCCGTCCTTGAATTTCACCATCAGGCCGTCGCGCAGGATGCCGGCGTTGTTCACCAGGCCGTTGAGGTGGCCGAAGTCATTGATGATTGCCTGAAAGGTTGCCTCAACGTCTTCTTCTTTGGCGACGTTGCAGACATAGGTTTTGGCGTCGCCACCGGCCAGTTTGCAGGCCTCAGCGGCTTCAGCCAGCTTGTCTTCCATCAGGTCGATGAGTGCCAGCCTGGCGCCTTTGGCTGCCAGGTATTCAGCCATTGCGCGGCCGAGGCCCTGGCCGCCACCAGTGATTGCGATAACAGAATCTTGAAGTTTCATGGTTTGCCCTAATTAAGTTCAGAGGTGTTTTACGTTCTCTGTGTGTCTGCATCGTTTTTATGGGGAGGCATTTTGCCCGTTTTCTTTTTACTTTTCATCGTTATGCCCATTGCCGAACTGGCGGTATTGATTCAGGTCGGTAGCGTTATCGGCGTGTTGAATACGGTAGGGCTGGTGTTTCTGACGGCTGTAATCGGGGCCTGGTTGCTGCGCCAGCAGGGGCTGGCGACCTTGTTGCGGGCGAATGAACGGCTCAACAGCGGTGAGTTGCCGGCAAAAGAAGTGGCCGAGGGGCTGGTTCTTGCGGTCGGTGGCGCCATGTTGCTCACGCCGGGGTTTATCACCGACACCTTCGGCTTTCTGTGTTTGTTGCCGGGCTCGCGACATTGGCTGGCATCGCAGGCGCTGAAGCGGATGACGGTGTCGGGGCAGAATCACGGCCGGAGTTTCTTTTTCAGCGCCGGAGGCGGTGCAGGGCCCTTCGGGCAAGGCCCATTTGGCCAGCAGCGACCATTCGATCGTGATGCCAACGGCAACATCATTGAAGGCGAGTACCAGGATCAGACCCGGACTGATAGGGGCCAGCTCCAGCAGGGGCAGTCTGATCAGGATGAGCAGGAAAAAAAGTAAATTTTTTTTCGTTGCGGGTGTTGAAAACCTTTCGCTCAACCCCATTAACACAGCACAGATTCGCTTCAGGCTGAAAACCGCTGTCTATCAGTGGCTTGGATGCCGGGGCAATTTGTCGGGTCCGGGTCTCCGGCCAGACATTTTTAACATGCAATTGTCATTGCCACATTAATCTGACTATTGGAGAAACAGAGCAATGAAAATTCGTCCGCTACACGATCGTGTTGTCGTACGCCGTAAGGAAGAAGAAGAGAAAACTGCGGGTGGCATCGTGCTGCCGGGTAATGCCAAAGAAAAGCCTTCCCAGGGCGAAGTGATCGCTGTGGGTAATGGCCGCATTCTGGATAACGGCGAAACCCGTGCACTGGCGGTCAAGGTGGGTGACACCGTGGTCTTCGGTCAGTACGCCGGTAACACCGTGAAGGTTGACGGTGAAGAGCTGCTCATCATGAGTGAGAACGATATTTACGGCGTGCTTGAGTGATCGCAACAGCGATAGGCACGAACGCTCATTAATCCGATCGGTTCAATTTTCGGTTTAACGAACAGGAATAGAAGACATGGCAGCAAAAGACGTTAAATTCGGTGATAGCGCCCGTAAGCGCATGGTAGCAGGTGTTAACATCCTGGCGGACGCGGTCAAGGTAACACTGGGCCCCAAAGGCCGTAACGTGGTTCTGGAGAAGTCTTTCGGCGCTCCGACTGTGACCAAGGACGGCGTATCTGTGGCCAAGGAAATCGAGCTGAAAGACAAGTTCGAGAACATGGGCGCGCAGATGGTGAAGGAAGTCGCTTCCCAGGCCAACGAAACTGCTGGTGACGGTACCACGACTGCGACCGTACTGGCCCAGTCCATCGTGAATGAGGGTATCAAGGCCGTGACTGCCGGCATGAACCCGATGGACCTGAAGCGTGGTATCGACAAAGGTACCGCCGAAGCTGTTAAAGCCATCCGTGAAATGGCCAAGCCCTGCGACGACAGCCGCATGATCGCCCAGGTCGGTACTATCTCCGCCAACGGTGACGAAACCATCGGCAAGATCATCGCAGACGCGATGGAAAAAGTGGGTAAAGAAGGCGTCATTACCGTTGAGGAAGGCCGTGGCCTGGAAGACGAGCTGGACGTGGTTGAAGGCATGCAGTTTGACCGCGGCTTCCTGAGCCCGTACTTCATCAACAACCAGGACAACATGTCTGCCGAGCTGGAAGACCCGTACATCCTGTTGGTCGACAAGAAGATCTCCAACATCCGCGAACTGCTGCCGGTGCTGGAAGCAGTTGCCAAGGCTGGCAAACCGCTCCAGATCATTGCTGAAGACATCGAAGGCGAAGCCCTGGCTACTCTGGTGGTCAACAACATGCGCGGCATTGTGAAAGTCAACGCTGTGAAGGCGCCTGGCTTTGGTGACCGTCGCAAGGAAATGCTGCAGGATATCGCCATTCTGACTGGCGGTACGGTGATTTCCGAAGAAGTCGGCCTGACCCTGGAAAACACCACTCTGGATGACCTGGGTACTGCCAAGCGTGTCAACGTGACCAAGGAAAACACCACGATCATCGGTGGCGCTGGTGCCGAGGCTGATATCAGCGCTCGCGTTGAGCAGATTCGCAAGCAGATCGAAGACAGCAGCTCTGATTACGACAAAGAGAAGCTGCAAGAGCGCGTCGCCAAGCTGGCTGGCGGTGTCGCCGTCATCAAAGTGGGCGCCGGCTCTGAAGTTGAAATGAAAGAGAAGAAGGCCCGCGTTGAAGACGCTCTGCACTCCACCCGCGCTGCCGTTGAAGAAGGCATCGTAGCTGGTGGTGGTGTTACCCTCATCCGCGCTATTGCGGCTTTGGACAAGGTAGACGCCATCAACGACGAGCAGAAAGCCGGTGTGAACATTCTGCGTCGCGCCATGGAAGCTCCGCTGCGTCAGATCGTATTCAATGCAGGCGGTGAGTCTTCTGTGGTGGTTGCCAAGGTAAAAGAAGGCGAAGGTTCCTTCGGCTTCAACGCTGCTACCGAGCAGTATGGCGACATGCTGGAAATGGGTATCCTGGATCCCGCCAAGGTAACCCGTTCTTCCCTGCAGGCCGCGGCTTCTGTCGCTTCTCTGATCATCACCACCGAGGCGATGGTTGCAGACGAGCCGGAAGACGAGAAAGCCGGCGGTGGTATGCCGGATATGGGTGGCATGGGCGGAATGGGAGGCATGGGCGGCATGATGTAATGCCGGCCAGATCCCGAACAGGTCTCAGTTTCTGAGGCCTGGCCCGATCTACCCCTGAAAACCCCGCGCTGGTTCACACTGGCGCGGGGTTTTTCGTTTTTTTGTCATGAACTTGCCCAATGGCTTTGTTAGACTCGGCTACCGGTTTTTAAATGTGCCAATTGCAATGACTGAATCCCGATCAAAATCCTTTCTCGGCCCTGGCAAAGTGGTTCTGCTGCTGTTGCTCGGTCTGCTGGTTTACGGGATCACGCTGATTGTTCTGGTTCCGGCTGGCTGGCTCTGGCAGCAGGCCTCGGCCCAGGTGCAGCTGCCAGAGCAGGTTCGGGTGCAGCAGGTATCCGGGCGTCTCTGGGATGGGGCCGCAGGGGTTGTTGTGGCTGGTTTTCCGGCACGCCTGGAATGGCAATTTGGCTGGCCATCGCTGTCCGGGGTGACATTACCGCTGCAATTTTCCGTGTCTTCATCACAATCCCGCGTGGAAGGGGTTGCCCGTGCCGGTTGGCAGGGTAATTTTGAGGTCAGTGCCAATGGGCTGATAGCGGTTGCCGAGTTCGAGCAACTGATACGCCAGAGCGGTGGCGCCATGATTGAGGGAACCGTGTCTGTGGATCGCTTCGAGATGTCCTGGGCAGACGGTCGCCTGAAGTCAGCAGACGGGCTCGGGCGCTGGGATGGTGGCAGGGTTACCTGGCCGATGGGCAATCAGGTGGGCCAGGCCGTGTTTCCTCCCATGCAGGCAGATCTGGACACCGTGGACGGAGGCGTTTCACTGGTAGTGGCAGAGCAGGGTGCAAGCGGGCCGGCGGCTGATGCCAGCATACTCTGGGATGGCATGATGGAACTGCGGGTGTACAAGCGCATGGTCGATCTGGCGCAACAGCCCTGGCCAGATTCTGCAAGGCCGGGTGACGTAGTGTTCCGGGTCCGGCAGCCATTGCTGCCCGGAGGCCTGTAATATGATGAAGCTGTCGGTGGGGCGTCAGGAGCGGTTCTCGCGTACATTGGCGAATCTGCTGTTGCTTGCGCTGGTGCTTTACCTTGCGGTAGAGCTGGCGAAACTAACCTGGTTGATTGCCTGGAACGACCGGCCTGTACCGGAAATCTTCGGGCAGACGGCTGCCGGCGCTGAGGTCCGTAGCCGAGTGTCAGAGGCTCCGATCGCCGGTTATGAGTTCTTCGGGAGACCTGATAATCAGGTGGGTGTGGCCGACGTGGTGCGCCGCTCTGCACCGGAAACCGGGCTGCGCCTGAGGCTGGAAGGTGTGCTTGTCGGGCGGCGTCCGGAGGACTCCGGTGCTATAGTTGCCGGAAGTAACGGCGAAACCGAATACTATCGGGTTGGCGACCAGTTACCGGGCAACGCTGAGCTGGCGGAGGTCGAGGCTGGAAGAATTCTGCTACGCAGGGGGGGGAGGTACGAATCCCTGGCGTTTGAGGAACAGATAGAGACCGGAGCGCTGGTTGCGGAAGAGCCGGTGCAAACGGCAGAATCGCCGGATACCTACCTGGAAGACGCCAGAGCGCGGCTGAACAGTGAAGGCGTGGCTGCACTGGCAACCTACGGTCTGCAGCCTGCAGAGGATCGCGGCGGGTATGTGTATGATGGCTCGAACGCCATGCTGAACGCCGTGAATCTGCGTCCGGGAGATATCATTACCTCGGTGAACGGTCAGCCTCTGGGCGACATCGAGCAGGACAAGCAGCTGCTGGACAGTTGGCGCAGCCAGCCGC
This sequence comes from Marinobacter sp. bablab_jr008, assembly GCF_016464145.1. Classification (NCBI taxonomy): domain Bacteria; kingdom Pseudomonadati; phylum Pseudomonadota; class Gammaproteobacteria; order Pseudomonadales; family Marinobacteraceae; genus Marinobacter; species Marinobacter sp. bablab_jr008. The sequence continues at coordinate 12,598 of NZ_JACDWW010000077.1, read as the reverse complement.
AGCTGGATATTGAAATTGAACGTGACGGAACCCTGCTGACGGTCAGTTACGCCATACCCGAACAATGGCGCTGACAGGGTACTCAAAAAAACAGGACGATATCGCCAGATGTATAACCACAAGATCAACCTCCTCCAGGCAATCATGTTCGCGCTTTTACTGCCGCTGGCTTCGCTGGCGCAGGCGCAGGAAGAAACCTGGAGGCTGAACCTCAAGGATGCGGACATTCGGGCCTTCGTCACCCAGGTGGCAGACATAACCGGCTACAGCTTTGTGGTGGATCCCCGGGTTAAAGGGAAAGTGACGGTATTGTCCAGTGCCCCCATGAACAAGGACGAAATCTACGATCTTTTCCTGGCAGTGCTGAATGTGCACGGTTTTACTGCGATCCCCGGAGAGGAAGTCGTCAAAATTGTCCAGCAGGTCGATGCCAAACAGTCTGCAGAGAACCTGAACAGATTTCCGCAAACGCCCTCCGAGCAACTGATCACCCGTGTTATCCAGATTGATAATGCCAACGCCCTGGAACTGGTTCCGATTCTGCGGCCGCTGGTTGCCAAATACGGCCATCTGGCGGGCGTGGCTGCGGCAAACGCCCTGATTGTCAGTGATCATGCCTCTAATATCGCTCGCATTGAACAGATCGTTCGGGAACTGGACAGCCCCTCAAAATACGAAGTGGAAGTGATTCAGCTGCAGGAAGCCTGGGTTGGTGACATGGTGACCCTGCTGCAGGAGCTGGCACCAGAAGAGCTTGGCCGCGCTGGCGGTGAGAATGCCGCACGCAAATACAGCGTGACAGCCGACGAGCGCAGCAATCGATTGATTCTGCGCGGCGACGAAACCTTTCGGGACAAGATGCGCGGTTTGATTCTCCAACTGGACCAACCGTCTGCCAGTGGCGGAACCACCAAGGTGATTCGTCTTCGTCATGCCGATGCCAAGACCCTGACCGAAATACTCAAAGGTGTGATGGGTGAGGTAGTGAAAGAGAGCAGCGCTGGCGGCAACTCGGGTGGCTCTACCGGGAATCCGGGCAGCAGCTTTTCAGTCTTTGCTGATGAAGGGCTGAATGCTCTCGTTGTCCGGGGGGACCCCTCCCTGATGCAGGAAGCCGAGCAGATTGTGGCACAGCTGGATGTGCGCCGTGCCCAGGTGATGATTGAAGCGGCCATTGTGGAAATCAGTGATGAGCTGGGCGATCAACTCGGGGTGCAATTGGCGGCTGGCGATGAGTCTGCAGGTTCATTTCCGGTGCTGGGTACAAACCTGACAAGTGGCCAGGGTATGGTTGGCCTGAACTCCGTGATTGGAGCTCTGGTGGGTGACACTATTCCGCAGCTAGCCGGCGGGTTGACCGTCGGTGCCGGGCAGCGTGATGAGGATGGTGTTACCTGGGGCTTACTGATTCAGGCACTGTCCTCTTCTTCCGCGGCGAACCTGTTGTCTACGCCCAGCATTATTACCCTCGACAATCAGGAATCTGAAATTATCGTTGGCCAGAACGTACCGTTCCGTACTGGCCAGTCTACCGTGACCGGAGACGGGACCACCAACCCGTTTACCACCATCGAGCGGCGCGATGTGGGGTTGTCGCTGAAAGTCACGCCTACGATCAGTGCCGATGGCCTGGTGCGTCTGGTGGTTGAGCAAACGACCGAGGACATTTCCACAACCAGCGTTGATGGTGCATCCGATCTGATCACCAACAAACGTGAGATTAAAACCACCGTGCTGGCGGATGACGGCGAGACCGTGGTACTGGGCGGTCTGATCAAGGACGATTACCAGGTCAGCAAGAGCAAGGTACCGCTGCTGGGCGATATCCCGGTGCTTGGTCGCTTGTTCTCTTCTGAATCCGAGACCCGCGTTAAGCGCAACCTGCTGGTTTTCCTGCGCCCCACGATCATGCTGGGTAAAGCAGATGCTGTGGCGGCGACCACTGAAAAGTTCAACCGCCTCTGGGATGTAAACCTGGAAGTGCGGGAAAAGCTTGGCTTGCCGCAGGAAGAATCCGATCCGTCGGTCGATATGCTGTTTGAAGGGCGCCGGCAGTAGGGAGTTGCGCTGACGAGACAGCGTTGATAACCGCGCTGTCTGATCATCGCCCTGGCGAGCAGGACTGGGGCGGTGCTTCGAGTGCTCTCAGAGTGGCGGCATCGGGCAGTCCAGTTGATCCGCCACCAGCCTCATTAATTCGTATTCCTTAATTTCCACCTTTCCGTCGTGACTGATGCAATGTCCGCAGGCATCAATAATGGCAGGCTTCAGCAGTGGTGAGAGCTTGCTGAGAACATTCAGAGCAGCTCTCAGGTTCTGCATGGTGATCTTGCTGTGCATGGTTTCGTCGTTTCCGTTACCGAACCCGGAAATAGCCTCCTGATAGAGCGCTTGAGCCTTTTCCGGTGCTTCGGTGCCGGCCCGGGCGAACAGGCTCAGCACCTGCTCAATGGCGGGTTTGACTTGCCGGAAGCTTCGGTATTTTACGGGCACGACCTGCCCGGAGCCACGGCCTAGATGCCGCCACAGGAAGGTGGTGAGTGCGAGTTCGAACAGGGTTACCCGGTTGTCCGCCTGAACCAGCGTCTGAATATTTGCAAGAAGGGTATCCCGCTCCTCCGGATCGAGCTTTCGCAGCGCCGGCATGGCCAGTTCAAGCATTGGAAAACGTGCGCGTTCGCCAAGTTCCTTTAGGGATGGCAGTAGTTTGCCAAGCAACTCGGGTTGTGCGCCCAGCACGGAGTGCTCTGGTATGAGAGCAAGCCTCTCGGTTTGCTCGGCGTCCGTCAGTTCGTAGATCACCAGGCCATAGCAAAGCTGAACGGCTCCAGCCCGGGTATATAACAGGTTGCGAAAGGTCGATGGCAGTTTTTTCAGGAGATTGCTGGCGAAGCGCTCGCTGTCCGCGGAAACCGTGCCAACGCGGCTGGACAGCGCAGGGGCTGCCGTCGGAGACTCGTTGGTCAGGGAGCTTGCCAGAGGCGATAGGCTGTACTTTCGGGTGCCTTGAGCTGGTTCGACTACCTGGCTCACCAGGTCGCCAATGGCTGCCTTATCCGGACTGCGGCCTTGTCCCTGCAATCGTGAGCCAGGTTCAGTATCCCGTAGCCTGCTGCGCAGGCGGGCCATCAGCCCTGGCTGGATGGCGTTGATTCGTTCGTCAATGGGAGGGTGGGATGCCAGCAAAGAGGTGAATTTCATCCTTGCCGCCTCGCCGAAACACATGTGGTTCATGTCGCTGGCATGGCTGGTAGTGTCCAGATACCCGCCTTTCATCCCGATTTTGAACAGGGCTGCGCCAATGCCTTCGGGGTTACGAGTGAACTGAACGGATGACGCGTCGGCCAGCATCTCCCGTTGACGTGAGACGGCCGACTGAATGAGCCGGCCAAAGAACACGCCGACATAACCGATCAGCATCAAGGCCAGCCCGATCAGCCCCATGGCAGCCTGTGCCCGGCCGTCCCGGTTTCGGCTACGACCGCTGCTGTAGAAGCCAGCCCTCAGGAGAAACTGGCCAATCTGGCCGATCATCAGTATTCCGGCCAGCAGGGCGATCAACCTGACATTGATGCGCATATCGCCGTTGAGGATGTGGCTGAATTCGTGGCCTACCACGCCCTGGAGTTCGTCCCGGTTCAATTGGGTCAGGGCTCCGTGGGTAACCACCATCACCGCTTCACCAGGGGTGTAACCGGCCACAAAGGCGTTGATGCCGGTTTCATGGTCCATCACGTAGAGCTCCGGTACCGGAACACCACTGGCAATCGACATTTCCTCGACGATATTGCGCAGTTTGCGTTCTTCCGGGTCGCGGGTGTCCGGATCAATAGCCCGGGCACCAACCATTCGCGCCACGCGCGTGCCGCCTCCGGCGAGGTCCACCCAGCGTACCAGGGAGCCGATGCCAATCAGCGCGACCACCGCACCGGCGGTTGTCAGGCCATGGCTGGACAGTAGCCAGTAATGAAATGGCAGGGCCGAGGTCTGGCTGCGGGTGACCATGTAACCCACCAGACAGACCGCCAGAGTAATCAGGGTGACTGCGGTGAGAAACAGCACAACCAACAAGCCAGTGTTGCGCCGGGCACTGGCCTGGCGCTGGAAGAAACCGGGGCTCGCCATGAATCAGGCCTCAGAAACTGACTTTCGGAGCCTGGCGGGCCTCTGGAGATTCAAGCTGGAGCTGGGCGGTTTCCTTGAACGCAAACAGGCCAGCGACCAGATTGTTGGGGAACTTCTCGCGGAAGATGTTGTAGTTCATCACGCCATCGTTATACGCCTGGCGCGCGAACGCGACACGGTTCTCGGTGCTGGAGAGTTCTTCCATCAGTTGCTGGATGGTCTCGTTGGCTTTCAGCTCAGGGTAGTTCTCGGCCACGGCGTAGAAATTGGCGAGGGCTTTGGTCAGCAGGTTCTCGGCGCTGCCAAGGCGTTGGATCTTGGTGCTGTCGCCTGGGTCACGGGCGGCATCCTTCTGAGCACTGACCGCGTTATTGCGTGCTTCCATTACCTGGGTCAGGGTGGACTTTTCATGGTCCAGATAGGCTTTGGCGGACTCCACCAGGTTGGGGATCAGATCGTGGCGGCGCTGAAGCTGGACATCAATCTGGGCGAAGCCATTCTTGAACTGGTTGCGCAAAGAAACAAGCTGGTTGTAGATAAACACCAGATAGAGGATGACAACGGCAATTACTACAAGACCGATGACAGTCGTTCCCATGACTACTCCTAAGGGCTAAAGGTTCAGGCGTTATTTTCCACGATCCGGGCGTGGAAAGTCTGTACGAAATTCTCAAAATCTCTGGGTAACAGGGGCTTGGAGAAGAAATACCCCTGAGCAAGCGCACAGCCACGCTGGCTGAGGTAATACTCCTGCTCTGCTGTTTCCACACCTTCTGCGACGACGGTCAGATTCAGGCTCTTGCCAAGGTCGATGATGGTGTTGGCAATTCGGGTATCTTCCTCGTTGATCAGCAGGTCCCGAATGAACTGCTTGTCGATCTTCAGATGCTGTACCGGCATCTGCTTTAGATAGGTCAGCGATGAATAGCCCGTGCCGAAATCATCAACCGCAATACTGATGCCGGCCCGATGCAGCCGATGCAGCTTGGCGACCGCATCGGTGAGGTTGGTCATAAAACTGGTTTCGGTCACTTCCAGTTCCAGGCGTCCCGCCGGAATATTATGACGTTTCAGGGTGTTGAGAATATCGTCAACAATGGATTCCTGGCGTAGCTGAACGGCGGAAAGGTTCACGGCGATTCTGAGGTGCGTACCTTCGGATGCCCAGCGAGCGGCCTGCCAGCAAGCCTGATCCAGTACCCATTGGCCAATTTCGACGATGGAACCGTTCGCTTCGGCCACCGGAATGAAGTGGTCCGGGGGAATCATGCCGTGTTCAGGGTGTTCCCACCGCAGCAGTGCTTCTGCGCCAATAACGCGCCGGGTCTCCAGATTGATCTGTGGCTGGTAGACCAGGTGGAACTCGTGGTTTGCGAGGGCCTGGGCCAGGTCCTTTTCCATCTGTTTGCGTTCGCGGATTTCCTGGTCGATGCTGGCTACATAGAACTGGAAGTGGTTGTGTCCGGTTTGTTTCGCCAGAGCCATGGTTTGCTCGGCACTCTGGAGCAGGCGGTCTGCCTGGTCGGCATCTGACGGGAACAGGGAAATCCCCAGCGTGGCGGTCATGGAAATCCGGTGGTTACCGGAATTGATCGGCGACCCGATGGTGGCCAGGACCTTCTCGGCGGTTTCTGCTGCCTGGAAGCCATCGCGCAGATGTTTTTCAACGATGACAAACTGGTCACTGCCCAGCCGGGCGACATTGAATCTGTCGGAGGAAAGATTGGCGGTCAGGCGACCGGCGACGGTTTGCAGGATGGTATCGCCGGTGCGGAAACCGCACTGTTCGTTGACGGATTTGAAGTCATCAATGCCACAGACCATGAGCGCGATCGAGCTGTGTCCTTCTCTGGCCCGTTCGATAGCGCCCTGCAGATCTTCCATAAAGGCATCCCGGCTGGGCAGGCCGGTCAGTGTGTCGTAGCGGGCAAGGCGGGTGACCCGGTCTTCTGCTTCACGATGCTTTTTCTGGGTGTCGCCGATAGCCACAAGCAGATTATTGGTGGCGTTAACCCAAAGGCCAAGCTCATCGGCCCGGTGTCCTTCCGGAATTGACACCAGACGATCGTCCGGGTGTGCCGGGTCTACCTTTTTGACCGACTGCACAATGCGCAGCAGCGGGCGGGTCAGCAGCAGATGGAACACCACGAACAGTACGATGCCAAGAATAAGTGCCAGGGCGATGCCTGAGGCAAACGTCACCAGTGCTCGGCCGAGCCAGGTTCGAGCATAGGGGGCGGTGTCGTAGTGAACCTCAAGATAGCCGTAGACAAGATCCGGATTGCTGCCTCGCGTGAGACTTTCGCGGTATTCGCGAACCTGGCCGAATATCGGGCCAGTTAAAGGGCGAAACGGGGAGTCTTGCAGAGGCCGTAGCCGATCACCCAGTTCATCACCATCGGGATGGGTGATTTTGGCCATGTGAATGGGTTCCAGGGCGAACAGTCCATCCACCACCTGTTGCGCGAGCGTGTCATCAATGCTGAAAACGGCCTGGGTGGCGGAGTCTTCCACCATGGCCAGGGTCTGGGCCGCATCACGCTCCAGTTCAGCGGATACCCTCTTTGCATCCAGCACCACCTGTACCGCGCTCATCAGAATACCGCTCAGCAACGCGACGAGCAGTACCCATCGGAGAATGCGGTATCCGAGGTGGTTCTCTACTTCAAAGGTTTTTTGCATCCGCTGTTCTTGGCTCATCTGTCTGATTGGTTCTGTCGGACTCTGCGACAGGATCTATCACGCGGCACATGACAGTATGGTTCAGATTCCTTTCAACTTCATGGAGTATGGACGATTTTTTCAGAGTTTCTTGTGGATGCGTGTGTCGATTTGTTTCGGTTTCGTCGCATTCAGATACAGAAACGCCCGCAGGGGTTCCCGTGCGGGCGTTTGGTCAACGGTCAGGCTGTTGCTGCCTACCGTTGTTCCGGCTGGATCAGGCCAGGTTTTCGTTCACGAAATCCCAGTTGACCAGGTTCCAGAACGCTTCCAGGTAATTCGGACGGCTGTTCCGGTAGTCGATGTAGTAGGCGTGCTCCCAGACATCAACGGTCAGAACCGGCTTGTCGGCGCCGGTCAGTGGGGTTTCGGCGTTGCTGGTGTTGGCGATGGCAACACTGCCGTCAGCTTTTTTCACCAGCCAGGTCCAGCCGGAACCAAAGTTGTTGGCGGCCTTGTCGTTGAATTCTTTCTTGAAGTCTTCGAAGGAGCCAAAGGCCTTCTCGATGGCTTCTTTGGCGGCGCCGGTGGGCTCACCACCACCGTTCGGGCTCAGGCAGTGCCAGTAGAAGGTGTGGTTCCATACCTGGGCTGCGTTGTTGAACAGCGGGCCACTGGCGCTCTTGATGATGTCTTCCAGAGACTTGTTGGCATTCTCAGTACCTTCAACCAGGCCGTTCAGCTTGGTTACATAGGTGTTGTGATGCTTGCCGTAATGGTACTCCAGGGTTTCCTGAGAGATATGCGGTTCCAGTGCGTTTTTTTCGTAAGGCAGTGCGGGAAGTTCAAATGCCATGAGGTCGTTCTCCCTGGTTCTCTCTGTTTATGTGAGTTGACACTCTCGCAATATAAGGGCGGTTTGAGTTAAATCAACCCCTTGTTGTGAGAGAGCTTTTAAACTCGGGGCTGCCGGGCAGAAACTGTGCGCAGTTCCGGACCCGCCAGACCAGCTCTTCATAACTGTCTGCCAGAATGTTCACGTGCCCTAGCTTGCGGCCGGGGCGCTCCCCTTTATTGTAGAGGTGAAGGTGAGCGTAGGGCAGTTCCAGTATCCGTTCAATGTCGCCGTGCTCGCCGATGATATTAATCATGCAGCTCAGGCCGCGTGCCTGAACATTGCCCAGAGCGTGTCCGCTGACCGCGCGAACGTGATTCTCGAACTGGCTGGTCATGGAACCCTCAATGGTCCAGTGCCCGGAATTGTGGACCCGTGGAGCCATCTCGTTTGCTACCAGGCCGTCCTCGGTCTCAAACAGTTCCAGAGTCAGTACGCCCACATAGTTCAATTCGTTCAATAGTGCCTTGATGTACTTTTCAGCATCTTGCTGGATGTGGGGTTGCAGTCCGGGTGCCGGGGCAATGGAGTAGCGTAGAATGCCCTCGTGGTGGGTGTTCTCGGCAATGGGGTAAAAGGCCACATCGCCATCCTCACCGCGAACAGCGATGATGGACACTTCGCGTTTGAAGTTAACGAACTTCTCCACGATTACCCTGGGGTGGCCGATGGCCTTCCAGGCTTCTTCTGCCTGTTCCGGATCTCTCAGGACAGCCTGGCCTTTGCCGTCGTAGCCCTCAGTGATGGATTTGGCTACCACCGGGCAGCCAAGTGCCTCGGCAGCGGCTTTCAGGGAAGCGGCGCTATCAGCGATTTTCCATTCCGGCGTTGGAATGCCAAGCTGGCCGAACAGGGTTTTCTCTGCTTCCCGGTTCTGGCAAACCTGAAGCGCCCTGGGGCAGGGGTGAACCGGCTTGTGTTGGGCCAGCTTCTCCGCCACTTCAACGGGCAGGTGCTCGAATTCGTAGGTTACGCGGTCGACGCGGGTGAGGAAGTCGTCCAGGTAGCTGCCGTCGCGATCCACAATGACTTCCCCCAGACCGGCGCTGGGGCTGCCGGACATGTCGTAGAAGACAAATTCCTTTGCGAGGGGGTATCCGGCAAGGGCCAGCATGCGCCCGAGTTGGCCGGCTCCTAGTACACCGATTCTCATCTGGTTCTCCTGCTCTATATCTGGGTCGACGCCAGAGCGGGCCGGGGAGGGCTTTCCAAAACTGTTGAGGGCCATGGACGGCCCGAAACAAGCGCACAGGGATGTGCTTGTAGCGTGTTTTGGAAAGCCCTCCCCGGCCCGCTCGCCTGGTCTCGGCAATAGGTTATTGATCCCTGGGATCAGGGTTATCCAGAATCGTCTGGGTCTGGTTTTTCCTGAAGTCTTCCACCGCCTGGCGAACCTTGTCGTCGAACGTGCCAACGATTTGTGCTGCCAGCAGGCCCGCGTTGGTGGCGCCGGCCTTGCCAATCGCCAGGGTGCCGACAGCAATGCCACCGGGCATCTGAACGATGGAGAGCAGGGAATCAAGCCCGTTCAGTGCTTTTGATTGTACGGGGACGCCCAGCACCGGCAAAGACGTTTGTGAGGCGACCATGCCAGGCAGGTGCGCTGCGCCGCCGGCACCACCGATGATGACCTTCAGGCCGCGATCGGCCGCGGTCTTGGCGTAATCAAAAAGCAGATCCGGTGTGCGATGGGCGGAGACAACCCGGGTTTCGTAGGGCACGCCGAGTTTGTCGAGCATATCGGCAGCGTGTTCCATGGTGGGCCAGTCAGATTTGGAGCCCATGATGAGTCCAACAAGCGGCTGCATAAGCAACAGTCCTGTGATAATTGGAAAGCCGGCCATTGTATGTTCTGGCCAGTTGCCGTGCAACACGGTAACCCGGGCGTTCGGCTGTCTGAGCGCTTTCTTTATAAGCCTTCATTTTAACCCGTCCGTAACTGCAGGTATTATCGTCGGTTATACCATTAAACCATCCATTCCCAGGAGCTGTAATGGAACCCATCCGCCCGGACGAAGATGAGCTGAGAGCAGACCCCCCGATCGGCGCCGGGGAAGCGCGAACCCCTCGTGCCAGTAAAGAGCGTGAGGCCGGGCGTGGGGCTCCCAAAGCCAGGCCGCCCGGTGCAGTTGCGGGCCCTGGCGGAGGCGGTGGTCGTGGTGGACGAATTCTTGTCTGGGGAGCGATTCTCGGGCTTGCGGTGGCTGCTGGCGCAGGGTGGTATAGCCAGAGTCAGCGCATCGCCGCGCTGGAGAGTCAACTCGAAGAGGCGGATTACTGGGCCCGGCAGAGCAAGCTGGCGCTGGCCCGTTTCGAGGGTGAGCTTTCGGAAACCGGGGAATCCTTGCAGGAGCGCGGTGCTTCCCTGGAGGAAAAGATAGCGGCCAATGCTGAAAGGGTAGAGACCGCCAACAGCGAAATCCGCAAGCTCTGGGTGGTTGCTAATGAGCGTAACCGGAAACAGCTAGAGGAACATGGCCAGCGGCTCTCGGCGCTGGATCAGAATCTGGGCGAGACCGGAAAGTCAGTGTCGGATCTGGAAACCACGGTCGAACAGTTTCGTACAACGCTGGCTGGAGATATCGCTCAATTGAGCCAGAAGCTGGAGGCCTCTGTGGCGGCTCTGGAGCAGGCAAATAACGAGGCGACGTCGCAGCTGACCAGGCTAAGCCAGCAGATAGGCGACATCGACCAGGTGGTGGAGAGCCGTATCCGCCGGTTCGAGCAGGAGCAGAAACTGGGTATCGACGGTATTGAAAGCCGGCTGTCATCCCTCGAGGCCCAAACGGATGGGCTGGCTGGCGCCGGTGACGTTCAGGCACTGCGGAATCGACTGGCGGAACTGGCCCGCACCGTTGAGTCCATTGACGCATCCCGTGCCCAGCTTACCTCACGGCTTGTGCGTCTGTCGGAGGAGGTCAATCAGCTCAGGGCATCGAGCTCAGGGCAGTAGTGGTTGCAGGGGATGAATGTAACGGTTTGTATTCATCCCTTGCGGTAGCTCTCATTTCTTGCGGTGGCCAGTTGTTATGATCGTCCCTACTCGATAAGGGATGAAGAGTGCATAACAATGAAAATCCGAGTGCCTTTCGTTAAAAGTGCTGCCGTCGTGGCATGCTTTCTGGTGTTGTCTGGCTGCACCGTTTATCAGTCTATTGGCAAGAGTGTGGGTGGCTTTCTGCATCCGGTGTCTGGCCATGATTTTGTGCATATCGACACCGATCAGTGGGACCAGAACAATGCCTTGTTGTATTTCTACCGCACCCACTCCCAGTGGGCGGCGGATGAGATTGAGTCTCCCAGCGTCTATATTGACGACAAACACTATTTCAATATCCGCAATAACAGCTTTACCTGGCTGGAAGTGAGTCCCGGCGAACGTCACATTGCCATGCGCCGGCCGTTGCTTGGGCTTGAAGGCCTGAATTCCTTCAGTCTGAGCCTGATTGCGGATGCCACTCTGAAGGCGGAGCCTGGCAAGATCTACTACCTGAGATACAACGAACTGGAGGAGCCCTCGCGTCCTCATCCGGACCTGGACCCGGAGCACCCGCTGGCCTCGGGGGATCTGCAGCTGGTTACCCGTGAGTATGCCATGCAGTCCGATGAAATTGTGACCACGCTGTTCCTGAACAGTGACTTACTGGCGCCGAACCATGCGGCAACGTCGATTGTCGAAGTTAACGAAGATACCGACTACGAGAAGCGGAAGCTGGCTCTTGAGCAGGAGCGCGAGCTGGAGATTGAGCGTCTGCAGCAGCAGGGTAAATATGAGGAGACCTCCTGGTTCTGGCCATTCGGGGGTGGGCCAACGGTACCGCTGGAAGCCGATCGCAAGCTGAAGGCGCTGGAGCAGGAGTATGCCCAACTGGAACTTGAGCGCGAGCGCAGGGAAGAGGCAGAATCGGGAGGCTGGTGGATCTTCTAGGCAATGTCTACACTGGGGATGGTGTAGTGAAGAGAGATAAAAACAATGTCCTTCAAAGATACGTTCCGGCTACGTATTGGCAGGCTGGCCCGGCAGGTTGGTCCGTTGCTTGAGGAATCCTGGCGGGAGGCTCGGCAACGCCTGGATGACCTTAACCAGGCGCTTGCCAGTCAGGCGGTGCCTGGCGAGCGCCGGGCGCGAGTGAGTGAGCTGGCTCTGAAGCGAAAGGGGCAGCAGGCAGGCCAGAAGTCTGCGGAAATACGGCACTTCCCTGAGCAGGGTAAAACAGTACAACGTTCTGATTTTGATCAATAAATGTTCGCCTGAGAGCGTCTCGGAAAAAAGTTCAGTATTTTTCGGAAAAACATTTGACACAGTGAGCGAAATGCTTAAAATGCGCGTCTCACTTGGTTGAGACAGCAACGCTGACTCAGCAGGCGCCAAGCGCAGCAAGTGACTGTTTTGAGCCTGAAGTAAAGTAAGGCAGCGAAAGTGGGTGGTTAGCTCAGCTGGGAGAGCATCGCCCTTACAAGGCGAGGGTCGCAGGTTCGATCCCTGCACCACCCACCACTTTCAAAACAGAGTTCAGATTCGGCAAAGCTGAATCGATGCGGAGCGGTAGTTCAGTTGGTTAGAATACCGGCCTGTCACGCCGGGGGTCGCGGGTTCGAGTCCCGTCCGCTCCGCCACCTTACCCTGGGTGGTTAGCTCAGCTGGGAGAGCATCGCCCTTACAAGGCGAGGGTCGCAGGTTCGATCCCTGCACCACCCACCAGATTCTAAAAAGCAGACCAATCTGGTCTGCTTTTTTTATGCCCTCAGAAAATGCCAAGCTCCTTTGGCGAGCCGCAGCGAGTAGGGTGAGGCGTTACCGCCTCATCCCTCTCACAGAACCGTACATACGGACCACGTATACGGCTCATGCCATTAACTTGCCCTGAACTCGGGGACAGGGATGCCGGTTCGTACTTGGGTCAGATCCATCAACCT
>NZ_JACDWW010000076.1:0-39705 GCF_016464145.1 Marinobacter sp. bablab_jr008 | reverse complement strand
TGTACCGTTAACTTCCTATGGCTTCCTTCAGACCCCACCGTTGGCCAGTGACGCCCTTGCCAGTCGGATTGTCTTCCCCTCAGTCGGGGTGACGCCATCTTCTTTCAGATGGCCGGGTTTGCCAGCTTCGCCGGGCAAACAAAAAGGCCGGGCAGGGTTATCCTGACCGGCCTCTTCCTGAAGTGCCTTCTCTGAATTACTTGCCGATCAGGGACTGGCCGCAAACCCGAACCACGTTCCCGTTCACGCCCGCAGACGCAGGGTTGCAGTACCAGGCGATAGCCTCGGCCACATCTACCGGTTGCCCGCCCTGAGACAGGCTGTTCATGCGTCGACCGGCCTCACGGATGGTAAACGGCATGGCGGCGGTCATCTGGGTCTCAATAAAGCCCGGGGCAATGGCATTGATGGTGATGCCGTTCTTCAGATGACGGGCCATGGCTTCGACATAGCCGATCACGCCGCTTTTGGCGCAGGAGTAGTTGGTCTGGCCGAAATTGCCTGCGATGCCGCTGATCGAAGAAATGCAGACGATGCGGCCGTTTTCCCGCATCAGTTTGCGCTCCGCCAGTTCCTCGTCAATCAGCTCTTCTGCAGTCAGGTTGACGGCAATGGTCATATCCCAGAAATGTTCGGGCATGTTGCCTAGGGTTTTGTCTCTGGTGATGCCGGCGTTGTGGATGACGAAGTCGACACCGCCGGTTTCCTTTTCGATAAAGTCTGCGATCAGCTTTGGCGCCTTTTCATCGGTGATGTCGCAGGCGAGCGCCTTGCCTTTCAGAGCGCCGGTTACTTTCTGCAATTCCTCGAGTGCCGGCGGAATGTCGAGCCCGATGACGGTTGCCCCATCTCTGGCCAGGGTTTCAGCGATAGCGGCGCCAATGCCTCGGGACGCGCCGGTCACCAAGGCCACTTTGCCTGCCAATGGTGCGACCGGATTGGTGGCTTTGGCTTCGTCGGCTTTGCCGATGCGAACCACCTGCCCGGAGACGTAGGCTGAGCGTGGCGACAGGAAGAACCGAACCGAGGAATCCAGCTGGTTTTCAGCATTGGGTGCTATCCAGACCAGGTTCGCGGTAGCGCCCTTTTTGCCGATCTCTTTGCCAACGGCTCGTACGAAGCCTTCCAGTGCCTGTTGTGCAGCGGCCTGGGGCGCCTTGCGGCAGGTGTGCGGGTCCTGGCCAATCACCAGAACCCGGCCATTCGTCGCCAGTTTCCGGATAGTGGGGTGGAAAAAGTCATACAGGGCGCGCAATTCATCCGGTTTCTGCAGGCCGGACGCATCGAAAATCAGTGCCGAGAACTTGCCGGAGACCTCGCCGGTGATATCCAGTGCCTGAGCCTTGTTGCTTGTCTTGGCCGATTCGGCCAGGGTTTCCGGCCCGGTGGCGTGGTGCAGGGTGGCCGGGCTGGCGCCAACAATGCTGCCAAGGGTGGCGATGGCGCGGGCACCATTGCCGGCTCCAATGAGGACGTCGCCCTCAATAAAAGGCTGATCCACTCGCTTGAGGCGTTTCAGCGGGGCCGGTGACGGCAAGCCAAGAGACTGGGCGGCGGTTTTTCCCACCGGGGTATTCACGAGTTTGAGGTAGAGGTCAGACATGTTTTCTTCCTTGTGCATCTGGTTGATTGCAAATTAGCCTAAAGGGTAAGGAATCTTCCAGCTATTGTATTGACTGAACGCAGGTTGTGCGTTGTCAGAGTTGCCAATGAGAGACTGCCGTCAGGCGCTAGACTCATCAACAGTATCGGTGAACCGAAACAGAATCATCTGACTCACAAGGAAACACAGCGATGGCACAGGCAAAGAAAACCTCAGCACCCGTGAAAGGGGCAAGCCAGGGCATTCGACGGGTTGCCGTTATTGGCGGTAACCGTATTCCGTTTGCCCGCTCCAATACTGCCTACAGCAAGATCAGTAACCAGGAATTGTTGACTTCGGCGCTTCGTGGGCTGGTGGATCGCTTTAATCTGGACGGCATGAAAATGGGCGAAGTGGTCGCGGGCGCCGTGATCAAGCATTCCAGGGACTTCAACCTGACTCGTGAATCGGTTCTCAGCTGTGGTCTGACACCTGAAACACCGGCCTACGATATCCAGCAAGCCTGCGGAACCGGCCTGGAAGCCGCGATTCTGGTGGCGAACAAAATCGCGTTGGGGCAGATCGAGTGCGGCATTGCCGGCGGCACCGATACCACGTCTGATGCGCCGATCGGGGTGGGCGAAGGGCTCCGGGAAATCCTGCTGGACCTCAACCGTGCCAAGACCACCAAGGAGCGCCTGAAAATTCTTGGCCGTTTCCGGCCGAGCCATCTGGTGCCGGAGATTCCGGAGAACGGCGAGCCCCGTACAGGCATGTCCATGGGGGACCACTGCCAGGTGACTGCCAAAGAATGGAGTATCGCCCGTGAAGATCAGGATCGCCTGGCCTGGGAGAGTCATCAGAAGCTGGCAAAGGCCTACGAGGAGGGCTTTTTCGACGATCTGATGACTCCCATGGCCGGTCTCGATAAAGATAATATCCTGCGTCCGGACACCACGCTGGAAAAACTGGCCACCCTCAAGCCCTGTTTTGATCGGGAAAACGGCACCATGACTGCAGCCAACAGCACGGCGCTGACCGATGGCGCGTCGGCAGTGCTGTTGGCCAGCGAAGAGTGGGCAAAGGCCCATAACATGGATGTCAAAGCCTGGCTGACCTTCTCCGAAGTGGCTGCTGTGGATTTCGTCGACAAGAAAGAGGGCCTGTTGATGGCGCCAGCCTATGCCGTACCCCGGATGCTGGAAAGGGCCGGCCTGACCCTTCAGGATTTCGACTTCTATGAGATTCACGAGGCATTTGCGGCACAGGTTTTATCTACCCTGAAAGCCTGGGAAGATCCGGGATTCTGCAGGGAGCGCCTCGGGCTGGAAAAACCATTGGGCACCATTGATCGCGACAAGCTGAACGTGAAGGGTTCGAGTCTGGCCACGGGGCATCCGTTTGCCGCGACCGGAGGCCGTATTGTCGCTACGCTGGCCAAGCTGCTGGAGCAGAAAGGCAGCGGCCGTGGCCTGATCTCAATCTGCGCCGCCGGTGGCCAGGGCGTGACGGCGATTCTGGAGCGCTGATTGGGGGGGGTAGGTAATAACCGAAATCTACTTTGACAGTCGGCGGCCAGAGCTATAGTATTCGCGCCACGTTGATCAGGGCTCTCCCTGATTGATGAAAAGTTTGATGCGGGATGGAGCAGTCTGGTAGCTCGTCGGGCTCATAACCCGAAGGTCGTTGGTTCGAATCCAGCTCCCGCTACCACATAAAAGAAAGGCAGATCAGTTGGTTACTGGTCTGCCTTTTTTGTTTTCTGAGTCTGAAATTTTCTCCGTGCCCTCATCGTGCCCTATGCGTGCCAATTTCCGACTTGGATATTTTGGCCCCTCTTCGTTGTTGACCGTAAGTCTTCTGGGGCACGGGGCATTAGCTTCTGCCCGCATGCCAAGAAAGAGAGTCACTTTTCGCCTTCAGATCCTTCCGACTCGTCCGAGACTTCCTTGATGTGCGTGATTAATTGCTCAACCGAACAGTCGAAATAAGTGCATAGCTTATCAATGTTGTCCGTCACTGTGCTGTGGCCGGGGTGGTTGATGATTTTCGACAGTGTCATCCTGTTGATGCCGGTGTCCTTAGCAATTTCACCAATAGTGATTCGTCGTTTCTCGGCAAATTCCTTATCTGCTATCAATTCCTTCAAATGGAAACGGATCATCTCTCTGCTCGTTTGATAAAACAAATAATCAAACGCCACTTGCAATTATCGCTATGTGGCGTATATTGGTGATCAAGTGATAACAAAAGTTATCAACTGATCATTGATTGGCGAAAGGAGATGTTCTCATGAACAACACGTACCTGACAACTGAAGAGCTATCAGAGCGTATCAAGTATGACCCCCGGACCATCCGTCAGTGTCTGAAAGACAGCGTCCTGTTGGAGGGTAAACATTATATTCGTCCATTTGGCGGCCGAAAAATCCTCTACATCTGGGAGATCATCGAGGAGGACATGCTCAGCATGGCTCAGAACAATCTGGCCATCCCGATGGCGAGCGGAGGTGTTTGTCATGGCTAAGGTGCGAGCACGAGTCGATACAAAAAAGCTCTTTATCGATTTCCGGTACCAAGGAATACGCTGCAGGGAGCAGACTCTATTGAGTGACACCGCCCGCAACCGTAAACAGCTGGAGACATTGATCCAGCGAATGGAAGCCAAAATGTTGGTCGGGGATTTTGACTACGCCGAGTTCTTTCCGGGAAGCAAAAACCTCAAAAAGCTTGAGGACGCTGGGGTCCTTCCCACAAATGGTGAGGGTGTTCTTGGTCAGTCAGAATCAGATACTCCTCTGTTCACAGACTTCGCTGACCAGTGGTTTCTCGAATCGAAAATCCAGTGGCGGAACTCCCACACGCGTAATGTGGAATCCATTCTGGCTAGCTCTCTGAAGCCAGCTTTCAAAAATAAACGGGTAGGCGAGATTTCCAAGCCAGACATTTTGGCTGCACGTAACAAGATGGCTCGGCGGAAGGGAAGGGGGGCGAGTGGTTTGATGTCGCCCAAGACCATCAACAGCCACATGACCATTCTGCGAATGATTCTGACGGAGGCGGCGGAGCGGTTTGACTTCACGAATCCCTATCTGAATATCAAGCCGCTGAAACAGCAGAAGGTACACATCGAGCCCTTCTCCCTGAATGAGGTAGAAAAGATCCTCGAAACGGTCAGAGAGGATTACCACAACTACTACCTGGTGCGTTTTTACACCGGCATGCGAACGGGGGAGGTTGATGGCCTCAAGTGGGAGTACGTGGATTTCGAAAAGCGGGAAATCCTGGTACGTGAAACACTCATCCACGGCCAAACCGAGTACACAAAAACGGACGGCTCTCAACGGGAAATTCCCATGTTTGGCCCCGTGTACCAGGCACTCAAATCCCAGTACGAGGCCACCGGCAAGTTCAGCAAGTTCGTATTCTGTAACCGGCTGGGAGAGCCACTGGACCACAATAACGTGACCAAGCGTGTTTGGTACCCTTTGTTGGAACACCTCAAGCTGAAGAAACGCCGTCCCTACCAGACCCGGCATACAGCGGCGACGCTACTCCTCGCGTCGGGTGAAAACCCGGAATGGGTCGCCCGCACTCTGGGCCATTCCTCAACGGAAATGCTGTTTAAAGTGTATTCCCGCTATATCCCGAACCTGACTCGCATGGATGGCAGCGCCTTTGAGCGCCTGATTCAGAGTCGGGTCATCGAAAACGATAAGGAGGTAGGTGATGAAACTGAATGATCTACGCCCGTTGATGCAGGAAACTTTTAAAGGCACCTACCGACTGACGGGGCGTGTTGCCTGTTTTGATGATGAAGGCATTCCGTATCTGAAACTTCGGTTGAGCAGCTGTGCCAGCGACATCGTGGTTCTGGCGGTAATTGGTTCTATATTGATTCCAGAGCATTTGGGCCACATGGATCTGGTCGTGGTCAAAGGGCAAGTGTGTGTTGGTGCGGAGGAAAGTGAGATCCTGCTGACCGATATCCGCCGCCCGTTGCAGGCAGACGTTGCCGGCTTGCCTGCACTGCAGACTTTGCCACGGACGTTCTGCCCTAAGCCGGAGGCATTGGATCAGCTGGTTGCTGCGGTACGGTCTTTGCGGTCAGCCCCATTACAGATGTTCATAAAGCGAGTATTGGAGCGCCGTGACAGATTGGAGGTTTTCCTGAAAGCTCCGGCGAGCAGGAATTACCACCACAGTGAGCCCGGCGGTCTGCTGGCTCATTCCCTAGAGGTGGCGAAGAACGTACTGGTCATGACGGAGGCCAATGAACCCGAGATGCCTTGGGAGCTTCAGGAGCTCGGTTTCGTCGCTGGTTTGTTGCACGACATTGGCAAAACCTACACTTATGATACGTGGGGTAAGCCGACAGCAACCGCAAGGTTGTGCGACCACGCCGACCTAACTCTGGAGGCCTGCGCCTACGGTCTGGCTTATCTCGACAGGGTAGACCCTGATGCGGCGCTTGCACTCCGGCACATTTGGACCTGCGCCTCCCCCGGCGCGCGCTACGGTGCCACCCCTGCCATGACGCTTGCCCGCTATGTTCGTGACGCAGATGCCCAGAGTGCCATGGCTGACAATCAGCGGAAGGCCTACCGAAAGCGCCAGCCAATCGGTTTTGGGCGGCTTGGAAGCAACGTGTATTGGCGGCCATCAATCGAAGCTCATGGATGAGGCAGATGAAAACGACAGTGAGGGGTGTGAGCACGTTGCGGCCACACCCCTTTCTTTATCCGGCGGTGCGAGGGGATAGCGCTTGGGCTAGGAAGCAGGCATTTACCCGCCAACGGTGCTAAGGTCAGGAAAAATATAGCGTCCCTAGTGAAGGATATGCCAAAAATCTACTACCTCCATGGCTTCGCCAGCCGCTTCGATATCAACAGCGACAAACTCAAAACGCTCGCCAGGGTTGGTCCTGTCTATGGTCACGACATCGATTACACCCAAGGCTCGGAAGACGTTATCGAAGAGAGCTTGGACAAGCTGATGCAAGTGAACCCGGATCTTCTGGTTGGGACTTCGATGGGAGGATGGCTGGCGGGTATTCTGGGAGCCGAAGCGGGTATTCCGTTTGTTGCCATCAACCCGGTGACGGAGCCTGCCCACGCTCTCAAGTCCTGGATAGGGCCGGGTGTCGATCATCAGGGGCAGGCCTATCAACTGACGGACGAAGTGGTTTCTAGCTACTATCCTTTCACCCACTATGGCAGCGGGTTAGTACTGCTGGATCAGGGGGATGAACTGCTTCCGTGGAACGACACCGTCAGGGAGCTTGGGGGTTATTTTTCGGTACACAGCTTTGAGGGCGGGAGTCACCGGTTTGAGCACATGGAAGAAGCGCTAGAGCTTGTTCGGGAGCATGTGAAGGATTAATGCTACGAGGGGCTGCGTTAACGACAGTGCGACTGTTCCTCACTCGGCTTCGGTGCGACCGAATGTGTCAGAGCGCGACCTAACACGTAACCGGCTGCCACACTCACCAGTGCTGTCACTGGCCCAATCAGGCCTCCCACTAAGCCCCCAACAAACATCAGTACTACGCTTTTCATACAGACTCCTCCCGCCTTCCTGGCAGCTGTATTAGTCCGAGTATAAAACACTGTGCCCAATGATGGGTTGACCCATACGTATTATCTTTCCAAAATACTGTATATTCAAACAGTATTCGGTGTAAAGCATGTCCTGCATTCTGCTTGGTGACTTTGAATCCTTCTCCCGCCTGAACATTCCGATGTTTCTGGAACGGGTCTCGGCTGGCTTCCCATCTCCGGCGGAGGACTACATTGAGAAAACCATCGATCTGAACGAGCTCTGCATCCAGCATCCTGCGGCCACATTCTTCGTGCGTGTTCAGGGAGAGTCCATGATCGAGGCTGGCATCTATCCCGGCGATGTCCTGGTGGTGGACCGGTCGCTGAGAGCCAAGCACGGAGACATCATCATCGCCAGCCTGGAAAGCGAGATGACGGTCAAGCAGTTGCATTTGACGCCACCGCCTGTTCGCCTCCTTCCAAGGAATTCAGCGTACCGGCCTATTACCGTCGAGGGCGATATGGTGATGGAGGTGTTTGGGGTGGTCACCAACGTCATTCGGTCACTCAAGCGGGGAGGCCAGGGATGACACCTGAATCGGCAGTATCCTTTGTCACCGTAAGACGACGGTTCGATTTTCGCAGCATCGAGGTCGGACGCTGGGTGACGCCCCAGGAGCGGGGCCGGGCAGCCGGCCGGTTTTATCAGGCGCTGTGTGATTTGATGACGATCCTGCGAGGACCGGAACCATTGATCTCCCTAAGGAGCACGCTGGGCCTGCAGTATGGCATCGGCGGCCGGCTGGGCGTGGCGGCGCACTATATCCCTGCCACCCGGCAGCTGGCGCTGGCCAAGAACGCCGGTGCAGGTAGCCTCGCTCATGAGTGGTTTCACGCCTTTGATCACTACATGGGTGGCAAAGCTTACCGGAATGCCGGACCGTTCGGCTTTGCCTTCGCCTCCAGTGCCTGGCTGAACAGCGTAAGCAGTAAACCCCACCCACTGAATGAACGGCTAGGCGCCTGCTTCCAGGCCATCATGCTGACGGAGGACGGCACTGCACCCAGCACTTTGTTCAGGGCCTCCCTGATGGCCGATCAGCACTTGAGAACGGTTTATTACACCAAGCCGGAGGAGCTGTGCGCTCGCGCCTTTGAAGCCTTCATTGAAGACAGCCAGCCGCGTAACCGATTTCTGGTAAACGGAACCGTTCACTCTCATGAAGCCAAGGCGGGTCTGTATCCGCAGGGCGAGCATCGCCAGCGGATAAATGACGCCTTTCAGTGTTACTTTGCCGCTCTCGGGGCTGCGTTGTACCGGGAACAGGCCAAAGCCGGATGAAGACAGCCGTATTCGCCTTGGTGGACTGTAATAACTTCTATGCCTCCTGCGAGAAGCTGTTCCGTCCGGATCTGCGTCATACACCGGTTGTGGTGCTGTCCAACAACGACGGCTGCGTCGTCGCCCGTTCCAAAGAAGCCAAGGCGCTGGGGATCAAGATGGGCGTGCCGGTTCATCACATCAAACCGGAAATTCGCCGGTACGGCATCCAGGTGTTCTCCTCCAACTACACCCTCTATGGCGATATGAGCAGACGGGTTATGACCACTCTTGAAGCCCTGGCTCCGCGAGTAGATGTCTATTCCATCGATGAAGCGTTTCTGGACCTGACCGGCATTGACCGGGTGGTGTCTTTCGAGCACTTTGGGCGGAAGATCAAGAACACGGTTTATCAGAACGTCGGCTTGCCAGTCTGTGTGGGCATTGCACCTACGCGAACCCTGGCCAAGCTGGCCAACCATGCCGCCAAGAAGTACCCGGCAACCGGCGGCGTAGTCGATCTGACGGACCCCGCCCGGCAACGGCGGCTGATGGCTCGCGTACCGGTTGAGGACGTATGGGATGTCGGGCGAAAACTCCGTGCCAGGCTTCAGGCCATGGGCATAGTCACGGCGTTACAGTTAGCGGATACCCATCTGGCAACGCTCAGAAAACAGTTCTCTGTCGTGTTGGAACGCACGGCCCGCGAACTCAACGGCATTCCCTGTGTGCCGTGGTATGAAGTGCCACCGCCCAAGAAACAAATCATGTGCTCCCGTTCATTTGGTCAGCCCCTTCAAAAACTGAGCGACCTGGAAGAAGCCGTGGTGCACTTTGCGACTCGCGCTACCGAAAAACTTCGGGGAGGTCAGCAGTATGCGGGAGAGCTGATGGTGTTCATTCGAACGAATCCGTTCAAGACGACGGCACCGCAGTATTCACGCAGTGCCAGCGTGAAGCTCATCCAGCCCAGCCAGGACTCCCGGGTTATTGTGCAGCAGGCCCTGAACCTGCTTCGACCGATGTACCGGGAAGGATTTAATTACGCAAAGGCCGGCGTTATGTTGGGGGAGCTAGTGGAAGAAGTGGGGCTTCAAGAGGATCTATTCCAAGCGGCCCCGGAGCAGGTGCCAGACAATGGCAGATCGGAGCGCCTGATGGTGGTGATGGATACGATCAACCGAAAGTCCAGGGCGACGGTCTACATGGCCAGAGAGGCAGGGCCTGCGGCCTACGCGATGCGGCGGGGGCATTTGTCGCCGGCGTATACGACCAGCTGGGATGACTTGCCAAAGGTTCGCTAGTAAACATAAGCGAACATTCACGGCTGCTCTTTCGCACACGCTTCTTTCAACAAAAACACTTCGATATTTATCAAATCGTCTAACTGAGAAGCTGGCTTTTTGGTTTGGCTATGTACTGCAAGAAGGCCCGGGCTGTTCTTGGCGTTTGGAATGTCTTGTCAACAGCGCAAAGAAAAGCAGAACAATCAAATTGCCTCTTGCACATCTACCTACTAATAGGTGGATTAATTGGCGCATGTTTAATGACCAACAGAGGCAATCAATGAAAATCTACGATATCGAAGGCTTCCCGAACCCGCTCCGCGTTCGCATCGCTCTGGCAGAAAAAGGCGCAACAAACCAGGTGGAATTCGTCCCGGTCGATGTCATGGGCGGCGAGCACCGTTCCGAGGCGTTCAAGACGAAAAACCCGGATGCCACCGTGCCCATGCTGGAACTTGACGACGGCACCTGCATCGCCCAGTGCAATGCCATCACCGAATATATCGACGGCGTCTTTGATGGTCCGTCCCTTATGGGTACAACCCCAGCGGAGCGTGCCCGTATCGCAATGATGAATCTGCGGGCAGAAAACGGTCTGATGAATGCCGTGGGTGCCTATTTCCATCACGCGACCCCCGGGCTTGGTCCGGATCTGGAAACCTGGCAGTGTGCTGAATGGGGTAATAAACAGAAAGAAATTGCCAGCGCAACCATGACCTATCTTGACAGCGTTCTGGCGGACAATGAGTTTCTCGCAGGCGACAGCTTCTCGGTCGCAGACATCACCGCCTTTGCCGGCCTGGGGTTTGCGGATTTCGCGAAGGTGGACATTCCCGAGTCCCTGACCAATCTCCAGGCCTGGCGCGCAAAAGTCGCAGCCCGTCCTTCAATTGCCGGGTAATCCGAAACCTTCGGATTTAATGTAAGCGCTGAAAACATGAAGGGCACAAAAGGGAGGAATAACATGGAGATCAATGCAGATTTCTCCAAACCGGTGGTTATGCATTCCGACCAGATTGAATGGCAGCCCTCGCCCATGAAAGGGGTGGAGCGGCGCATGCTGGACCGGATCGGGGACGAAGTTGCCCGCGCCACGACCATCGTGCGTTATGCGCCGGGC
The DNA here is from genome assembly GCF_016464145.1 of Marinobacter sp. bablab_jr008. NCBI lineage: Bacteria > Pseudomonadati > Pseudomonadota > Gammaproteobacteria > Pseudomonadales > Marinobacteraceae > Marinobacter > Marinobacter sp. bablab_jr008. Next base: position 28,857 of record NZ_JACDWW010000076.1, on the reverse strand, counting down.
AGTCATTTCTCGGCGCATACCCATACCGGTGGAGAAGAATTCATCGTACTCGATGGCGTGTTCCAGGACGAGCACGGTGACTTCCCTGCTGGCACCTACGTGCGCAACCCCCCAACCACGTCACATATTCCGGGCTCTGAAACGGGCTGCACGATATTTGTGAAACTGTGGCAGTTCGACCTGGCCGACCGCACCCAGTTCAGCAAGAATATGGAGGCCGAGCTGGGCGCCCCAGTGGGCGGCGTTGCCACCGCAAAGCTGCATGAGGACGATCGTGAGATCGTGACCTACAGCCAGCTCGATGCGGGGGCGACACTGACCTCTGAGGCGCCCGGCGGAATCGAACTGCTGGTGGTCGAAGGTTCGGCTATCAGGGATGGCGAGGTGCTGGCCAGGCATGACTGGCTGCGCCTCCCTGAAGGACACAGGTTGTCCGTGACGGCCGGGGACGACGGCGCCAAGATCTGGATGAAAACGGGGCACCTGCGATTTGCCGGGGCACCGAGGGTATAAGCCCGGCAATAGCGGGATTGAAAAGGCAGACAGGTGAACAACCATGAACCGTGATACCAGAACAGCCCTGATGGATCTTGCCGAGCACACCGTCCGGTCACGGGGCTTTGACGGGTTCAGCTACGCGGATCTGGCCGAGGCCATCGGCATTCGAAAGGCCTCGATCCATTATCATTTCCCCACCAAGGCGAAGCTCTCCGAAGCCTTGATCGAGCGCTATCAGACCAGTCTGCAGCAGGGTCTGACCGAGATAGACGCAGCCCATGCCAGCGCTGGCGCGCGCCTCAAGGCACTCATTGCCCTGTACCGCGGGGCGTTGCATGATGGCCAGACCGTGTGTCTGTGCGTTGCCTTTTCGACCTGCCGCGAAAGCCTGTCCGACACCGTTATTGCCAGAGTCGGCGCCGTTCGCGCAATGGTTCTGCAGTGGATTACGGCAACGTTTGAACTGGGACAAAGGGATGGATCCGTCTCGGCCATCCTGGGTCCCGCCGATGAAGCGCAGGCGACCCTGGCGATGCTGGAAGGGGCCCACCTTGCCGCGCGCACCGAAGAAGACCTCGCCGTGTTTGATGCCGCAACGCGACTGCTGCGCGCCCGCTGCCAGTAACGACGGGACAGGAATCGCGCTTTGATGTACAGAATCGCTACGCAAATTGACTCATAACGAGCGAAAAGGAGCAAACAGATGATGAGCACCCTGAAAACAGCACTGGCAGCAGCCACGCTGTCACTCACTGTTGCAAGTACGCAGGTACTGGCAGAAACGCAAACCAGAACCATCGAGTATCAAGTCGGCGACGAGACCTTCACCGGCTACATGGCCTGGGATGATGAATTCGGGCAAAAGCGTCCGGGGGTTCTGGTGGTCCATGAATGGTGGGGGCACAATGAATTTGCCCGGAATCAGGCAGAACGACTTGCCTCGGCCGGCTATACGGCGTTTGCGCTGGATATGTATGGCTCTGGCAAACAAGCCGACCATCCCGATACCGCCCAGAAGTTCATGCAGGAAGCCACTCGGGACATGAGTCAGGTCAAGGCGCGCTTCATGAAGGCGATGGACATCCTGAAGAACCACGAAAGTGTTGATGCGTCCCGAATTGCGGCACAGGGTTATTGTTTTGGCGGCGCCGTGGTTCTCAACATGGCGCGCATGGGCGTCGATCTGGACGGCGTTGTCAGCTTCCACGGCGCGCTCGGCAGCCCCCTCACGGCTGAACCCGAGTCCGTGAAAGCCAGGATCCAGGTGTACACCGGCGGTGCCGACAAGCTGGTCCCCTCGGATCAGGTCGCGGGCCTGGTCAAGGAGATGCAGGATGCCGAAGTCGACCTGACACTGGTGAGCTTTCCCGGAGTACTGCACTCATTCACCAACCCAGGCGCCGACAAGATCGCCGAGGAGTTCGGCATGCCGGTTGGTTATGATGAAGAGGCTGCCAGCCGTTCCTGGGATGGCACCATGCGTTTCTACAAGGCCATCTTCACCCAGTAACACAAGCGAGTGCAAACAAACCGAAACCGGCAGTATTTACAGTGAATTCTGGAACACCAACCGAAAAGCATGATGAGGTGCAACATGGCAACTGAGAGTTTACCACTGTTCGATGGAGACAATCGTCCAGGCTACAAGTCGCTGGGCAACTCGGGGCTGTTCGTATCCGAACTGTGCCTGGGCACCATGACCTTCGGCGGCGATGAGGACATCTGGGGCCTGATCGGCCAGTTGCAGCAGGAACAGGCCGACGAACTCGTGAAGATCGCCCTGGAGGCGGGGATCAACTTTATCGATACCGCCAACATCTATGGTTTCGGCGCCAGTGAGCGCATCGTCGGCCAGTCCCTGAAGAATCTCGGCGTTCGCCGCGAAGATGTGGTGCTGGCGACCAAGGTGCTTGGCCCCATGGGGGCTGGCCCCAATGCCCGTGGTGCTTCCCGCGGCCATATAATGAGCGAATGCAAGGCGAGCCTGGCGCGCCTGCAAACGGATTATATTGACCTGTACCAGATCCACGGTTTTGACCCGGCCACACCGATCGAGGAAACTCTGGAGGCACTGAACACCCTGGTGCAGCAAGGCCATGTGCGTTACGTGGGCCTGTCCAACTGGGCCGCCTGGCAAGTGATGAAAGCCATCGGCATCACCCGGGCCCGCAACCTGTGCCCGATCATATCCATGCAAGCCTACTACACCCTCGTAGGTCGCGATCTGGAGCGGGATATTATTCCGATGCTGGAATCTGAGAACGTCGGTCTGATGGTGTGGAGCCCACTGGCCGGGGGTTACCTGTCCGGTAAATACGAGGGGCCGGACGTTTCCGAAGAAAACCGGCGCGCCAAGTTTGACTTTCCGCCCGTCAACCGCGAGCGGGGCAGCGAAGTCATCAAGGTTATGCGGGAGATTGCCGATGGCAAACAGATCGACGGCGAACCGGTCAATGTGGCACAGATTGCCCTGTCATGGCTGCTACACCAGAAGCCTGTGACCAGCATCATCGTTGGCGCCAAGCGGCCCGAGCAGCTCAGGGACAATATCCGCGCGGCCCAAATCCGCTTGTCCGACGATGAACTGGTAGCCCTGGATGAAGTCAGCCGCCTGCCCGAGGAGTACCCGGGCTGGATGATGAAGATGATGGCGGGGTACCGGGATCCGGTAAAGCCGGGAGAATGATGTCGCCAATTGATATCACGGGTAGCCGCGCCGCTCTGGTGCGGCTACCGGGGGAGGAGAGCATGAATATATTGTAAAACGCAGAAGCGCATGCCCACTGATCGCTTTATTGGATTTGCCGGCTGTTGCTGAGGCTGAGTTAGGCTGATCGATTCCATTTTAATGTTCGCGCTGGACCTGTCTGGAATGTAACCCCTGCTTATACAGGTCTCTTTACAAGTTATAGGTTTTGACAACCCTCGAGATCCCCAGTACCGATAAGCCCGAGACTCACTCTAAAAAGTCGCAAAGTGCGAAATGTCAATCATGCATTTCAACTTCCGGCAATGGCAATGCCTGGCTCTACTGCCGTTAAGTTGCGTCAAGAAAGCCAGATTCCTGAAAGGACAAGCAACATATACTCCTATCCGAAACCAACGTGTGCCTTTCCCCAGACAGAAGCACCGGCGTATAGACAAAAACAAAGAGCTATGGAGTGTATTAATGGCGATCTTCCCCCGGTTTTCGGTAAGGGCGATATCCCTTACAGTTGCAATACTTTCCGCAGGATTCTCTCTTTCTGCCCAGGCCAGCATGGGCAACATCGGCACCACCTACGGGGTAATGGCGGTCGACGTGGCCACAGCTCAGTCTCTCTCAATGTTCAATGATCAGGTGTCTGCCACCTACTATAACCCTGCATATCTGACAAAAGATCCCAAGGGTGAGCTGACCGTTGGCCTGCTTCATGCTGAACAGGAACTAAGGGCGGAAAGCCCTCAGCGCAATAGCGATATACTCGCCGATTCTCCGAGCCAGCATGTGCTGATCGGCATGAAAACCAATCTCACCTCAATGACTCGTTCTGACCATCCGATCTATCTTGGCTTCATCGCGGGAGTGGAGAAATACGGCAAGGAACTGCTGGCTTTTTCTTCAAATACATCGGAAAGCGGCCAGTTCCTGGAGTACGGCAAGGAGCCCCTGTTCCTCAATATCGGTGCTGCCACCACTATCTGGCGTGGTATTGATGCCGGCATTTCGGCAAGGATCACGCTTGAAGCCAAAGCCGACCTCGATGCGATATCGAACCTCGCCGGTGAGACACAGCGTGAGCGCCTGTCTGTTAATGCCGAGCCCTCTGTAAAGTCAATTGTCAGTACCTCCATCAACTGGGGCAAAACCTTCTGCCCTGAAAATGGCTGTTGGTTGAGCGGCTGGGAAACGGCCCTGGCCTACCGGGCAAAATCAGCATCTTCCACTAGCGTCGATGCAAACATCATTGTCAGCCAGACGATTCCCGACCCGGGACTTGCCCTTGCGGTCACGACGATCGACTCCTTTCAGCCGGAAACCTGGGTCATCGGCACTCAGTATCAAGGTGACGGCTGGCGCATTGGCGGCAGTATCGAACAACAGAACTGGTCAGAACTGGAGGACGAATTTGCCGGCGACACCATTAAGGATCAGGCCAGCCTTTCCCCCGCTGCCCGGATGCAGTTTGACGACATCCTGGTCCCTCGTATCGGTGGCGAGTACAGGTTAAATGATAACTTCATGTTCCTTACTGGTGTCGCCTACAGAGAATCCCCCCTGAAAACCACTCGAAACCGGGAAGTTAACTACCTGGATACCGACAAGATCTCTATTGGACTTGGCCTCAGTGCAACGTACAACCGTACCCGTTTTCTGGCCTACCCCGTTCGCGTGGACCTCGGTTACCAGTATCAGATGCTGCAAAAGCGCGACTTCACCATTGTTGATTTCAACGGAAACGAAGAAGACGTTACTGCGGATGGCGATATTCACGTGTTCAGCGGCTCAGTTACGCTGAAATTCTGAAGAGGTGCGGCATGAAAAGAACAATTATTGCATTGAGTGTCACCACGTTACTCGCAGGCTGTGGCGGTGACGAGCAAACAATGACCCAAAGCTCAACACCCGGCTCGCTAATGTTTGCCTATCCGGCTGACTCAATGTCGTCAGGCAGTGATCAGCCCGATGTCACGTCCACCGTTCCCACAACGGCACCTGTTTTCCTGCGTTTCAACAAGTCCATCGACACACCGTTGACTGACATTCCCGATTCTCTGATCCTGAAGGATGCCACCGGAAACGAGGTTACCCTCACCGACGTGATGTTTACTGATGAAGACAAGATGGGGCTTGCGGCAAAGCCGGACAAGGCGCTTGCGCCGGGAACCAGCTACACCCTGACCTCAGAGGGCCTTCAGGCTGGCGGCACACCGGTGTCACTGACCGCAGATGGCATCAGATTCAGGACAGAACCGGCCACATCCGGCCCTATCCTGAGCCAGACCGAAGGCACCGGATTTGAACTGGCGCGAGCCATTCCGGACGGAGGGAACGACTACCCCGTCACGGACTTTACGACATTCCGGCTTCAGTTTACCGAGCCCCTCGACCCGCAATCGGTGGTTTACGGCCAGACCATCCGCCTGACGGACCAGGACGGTGAACCGGTGAATGCCGAAGTATACGCCAAGGGCCACCGGGTCACGGTGGATCCGGAAGGCTACCTGGATCCGGGCCTGACCTATAACCTGACCGTGACTACCGGCATCAAAAGCGCTCTGCTCGATGATGCCCTGTCCGAAGATCACACACTGACCTTCAACCCGATCGATTCCCGCTCCCCGACGGGCAAGCGCCAGATCATGGGCCAGGTAGCTGAAAGCATACCCGGCCAGTTGCCACTGACCGGTGCCGATTACAACTCGGTAAACCTGAGCTCCCTTCTTCTGGGCCCGAACAACCCGACCAGTGTCACCGGCACCGTGTTCGCGGAACTGGGCTTTATTCCCAAATTTGAAGCGGCGGGCCAGAGCATTCCCCTGAGGATCGACCGGGGCACCTTGCTCACCGGAAGCTCCGTGGTCGTCAAGGTCGCCGGCGCCGTGCCGGCCGGGTTCGAATCCGAAGCCGTCGAAGTTCGCTTTCTCTCGGATGCCAATGGTTTCCTGATGCCCAACCCCTATACCGATGCAGTGGATGCACCCCGGGTGCTCGAGCTCTACATCGATATGGCCCTGAATACCGGGAACACTGTTGCCAACGGCGCCCTTGGCCAACAGCTCATGCACGTGCAGCTCGTGGGCACCGCCATCGTCGAGGACGGCAAGCTGAGCATCGAAGCCGTTGGCGTTATTGAGCCGGACGTGATGGGTATTGACACGGCCTCAGGCCTGATCTCCTTCAAGCTGAACGGCTTCCGCAACGTCGAAGATGCCCCGCTGCAGGCCGACTTCGCGGACACCGAAGCGCCCTTCATCACGAGCTGGGTGCCCGGCACTGACAATCAGGCCAGGCTTCGCCCGGGCGACAATCTGGTGATCTACTTTAACGAACCGCTGCTCCCATCATCTATCAATTCCGACAACATTCAGCTGGAAAAGGATGGGGTGCTGGTTGATGCGAACCTGAAGGCCGATGGCGGCAGTGTGGTGATTCATCCGGCGGAACCATTGGTGCATGGCGCAAGCTACGTTCTCAGGCTCAATCCCAATGGGGCTTCGTCGCAAAACGGGTCCGGTTTGCGGGACCTGGCCGGAAACACCTTTGCCAGCCAGATTGCCCTGCCGTTCCAACTCAGCCCGACCGAGCCGGGCACGCCAATGGACCAGTCGCCGCTTGCGCTGATAACCCGGCCCGGTTATCCCTGCGCCAAAGCCGGCATTGATATCAACGCCGGCAACCAGGGACGTTGTGCCGGGGGCAAAGCCGATGACGACTTGCTCCCCCTTGGTCAACTCGAAACCGACAAGCCCATTATCGTCCGTTTTTCCCTTAACATGGACCCACAAACCATCGTCCCCGGCATCACTCTGACGGTTGAAAGGCAAACGGATACTGGCCAATGGGAGGAAATTGCGACCTCCGAATACACCCTCACGACCGAGCCACGGTCCCTGACCATTACGCCCCTGGTTCCGTGGGAGACAGGCAGCCTCTACCGCTATACGCTGAATGCCGCCAATGATGACAACTCAGTGATAAAGTCAACTGCGGGGCTGCCCCTGCAAACCGTCCTGCTCACCCAGGGTAAATGGGATGCAACCCACAGAACCGAGGGCGGCACGGCGCTGGTGAACTACTTCACCGGTATCGAGAAGAAGACTGCCACCTACCTGCCGCTGAGAAACCTGCCGGCGGCCGATGCCAATGCGGATCTGGACTATACAAAAGGTCTTGAGGCCGGCTCTCAAACAGGAGAAAGCGTTGCCAACGCGGTAGGCTTGGCATCCAATGGAGTCGAGTCACTGAATCCTCCTCAGCAAGATTCTCTTGTGGTTGACGCTGAAATTGGATGTGAAGTCGGGCAAAGCTGCCGGGAAGACAAATTCATTTATCTGACAGCCATGCTTGATACCTTCGTGGCAGGAACACCGGACGACCAGGGCAGGGTACCGGTGGAAATTTCGCCATCTGTGTTAGCCACCACATCCAGCGATGTGTGGGTCAAAATAGATACTGCGTTACTGGATGCATTTGCAAGCATTGGGCTTGCAGACACCGGCATTGAGGCTAACGAAAGTATCTCGACCGGTCCGCTCATGATGCGCATAAGATACCCAAGGGATGAAAAGGGGAATGTCAAACCGCTGACGGGCTTTCTATACACCAATGAGCAGGGCCAGTTTACCTTCGAGCTCAGTCTGGACGTATATCTGGATGCACCTTACCTCAACCCAAGCATTGGCCCGGCCGAGCTTGACCATAACCTGCGCAGCTATCCCATTCAGGACCTGGGTGGTGACCGCTTGACGCTGAGAGGGCCTGTGACCTTTCTCCAGGATGGCCGCATACAGATCCAACTGCTTAATGTCGAGAGGGTCCCGATTGACGTTGAAGTGCGAGGAGATATTACGCTCAACTCGAATAATGTAAGTGGTATATGCAGTCTGGTTCCTAACCTTTGTAACCCGATCATCAATCTTTTGGGGCTGAATGCAGACACCGTTATCCATCTTGAAATCCCTCAAGGTAAGCTTTCTCTCACCTATCTCTCACCAACCACACAGCAGTAACCCCAAGAAGCCCTGGTTCAACAGCCAGGGCTTTTTGCTTCAGCCTGAGAAAATCGAAGGGAAGATTGCAGTCAGGGAGGCCGTTTTGACCAGGAGGGGTGGATTGCACTCACAAAGCCACTGCGATGCCCTATTTTCCTACCTCAGAGGCTTGAGCATTTAAATATTCCAACAGATCATTCAAGCTGTGATGATACATGCCGTAGAACTTCTCCAGCTCAGCCAGTTTGGCCCGATTGCGGTCATTCGTGATCGTCGACCTGGCTTCCGCGACGACCGATTTTGCGGTCTGATATCTTTTTATCTGGCCTTCCAGGAAAGCAGCATAAGGGTTGGGACGAATTGAAAAAATCCTGCCGTTCACCTAACGCTGAACGACGTTCGACAATGCCCAACCGTTCAAGAAAGCAGGTATTCGTACTCACGCTGGTCTTACTGACGCGCAATAGTCCTACCAACTCTGACGAACTGACCGGGTCATCAGACACGATGAGGACCGCCCAGATTTCTCCTCCTATACGAGAAAGCCCGTCTGATTGGGCTAACTGGCCCATGCGTTCAATAAAGCGCGTATCTGATTCAGTGAGTGTTTTCATAGTTAAAGGGGCCATGCGGACCCTGCCAAACCAGCGCATCTGAACGCGTCTTGGCGCTTTTCCAGGCGGCTGGTGTTCAGGGTCCGTCGGAAATGTGCCAGAGCAAACCCGAAAAGGGCAGCCCCGACAAAGGCGATGGCCAGGAACTGCGGCCAGACGGTGGCGAAGCCCGCGCCACGATAAAGGATCGCCTGGGCCAGCATGATGTCCCGGACTGAACTTCACGGATGAGCGGGCTATAAGCGTTGCCCTCCCGGGTGATTTCGTCAGTCACTCTAACCCGGATTTCTCATAGTTACCCAGCAAGTCTCGCAGACTGAGCGGGTTACCGCCATGGCCGCTCAGGTGCGGTCATGAACGCCTAATAATTGATCAGTTTCTATTGCTTGGACGCACTGCCCCCTTTCCCCCATTGCATCGGGCCGGGGGAGCCCGGGCATCTACCCCGGAACCAGGCGGCGTACCAGATCCGTGAGTTCGTCTTTGTAGGGGTAGCTATCACTCATCAGCACCCGGATTCGGCGGGTATTGCGGATGATGACCGCGCCAACCCTGATCAGCTTCAGCCGCAGGTTGTTGGCGCTCATCCGCTCGAACGGCGTCTTTTTCAGGTGCGCTCGTAACCGCTCGAACAAGGTGTAAGCGAAGCCGGACAGGATCAGCCGCCATTGATTGGTCCACCACTGAACGCTCGACGTTCGATCCGCGAACAGATACAGCTGCTGATCCTTGATCCGGTTTTCCATATCGCCTCGGGCGCAGTACTGTTCGTAATAGAGCTTAAAACCGTCGTCATAGCGGGAGCTGATGACAAAGCGAGGATTGGAGCCAAGCTCGCCTTCTTCCAGGCGGGCCACCACCCAGCGAGGGAACTTCCAGGAATGCGCCTGGTACCGGAACCGATAAGTGGCGGAGACTTTTTCACCGACTTTCTGGTGCGTGTCACGGACCAGTTGTGATGGCGCCTCCACGTCTTTAATCAACCGGCTGTTTTTGCTGATGCCGACCAGGTAATCCACATTATTCCGGTCGCACCAGCTCAATAGACGAGGCCGATAGAAGCCACTGTCACCCCGGAACACGATGCGTGTATCGGGCCAATATTGCCGGATAAACTTCACCAGCAGAGCCAGAATGGCCCAGCTGTGTCGGCTGTCACTGCGGTTGCTGGTGCGCAGGTAGCTCACCAGCAGGTGACGGCCGCAGAACACGTACAGCGGAAAGTAACAGTGGTGGTCGTAATAAGCGTTAAAGAACTTGCCGGGCTGGTCGCCATGAACGGGGATATCGGTACCGTCAAAATCCAGCACGATTTCCTTCGGCGGTGTCTCGTGCTGTTCGATAAAATGCTGCCATAGCAATTCGTGGGCCTTGACCACCGAGTGTCTGTCTACTTGCTGTTCCATCCGGCACAGCGTGGATTTACCGGCTAAATCGCTCTCTTTACCAACCGCGGTTTGCAGGGCCTGATCAAAACGCAGCGCCTCATGATCGTTCAGGTCTTCGTATCCTGCCGCCACGCCGAAGACTCGTTGCCGAGTCATGGTTTCCAGCTTGTGCCGCACCAGCATTGGATTCCGTGAATCGTTAAGCACCGAGGCCAGACGCTGAGTCAGGCGGTGTTGTTTGTCGACTTCCCGAAGCAGGAGCAACCCGGCATCGGAGGTGATATGACCACCGGAGAAATCGGCTTCAATTTTACGGCGAACGAGTGGCGAGAAGGTCAGTTTTTCAGGTACCATTTTGGAAGCGGCTGTTGGTGCTTTGGTGATGGTGTAAGGTCCTGAAACTATAGCACTTTCAGCCGCTTCTTTTTATGCCGCATGAGAAATTCGGGCTAATAACATGTTCCAGTCTAAACTGTGGGGCCGATCTAATCTAAGCATTCGCTCTTTAACCGAAACCAGAGGGCATAAAGCGCCGGGACAAACAATAGCGTAATCAGAGTGCCGACCGCTACGCCACCGATAAGCACATAAGCCAGCGGCCCCCAGAACAGGTCAAAGGTCAGAGGTACAAACGCCAGAACGGCCGCCAGGGCGGTGAGTACCACGGGGCGGGCACGCTGGACTGCCGCTTCGACAACGGCTTCCCGGGCAGCCATTCCTGCTTTGAAGTTGTCCTGCACCTGCTGCGTCAGAATCATGGTGTTTCGCATCAGGATGCCGCCCAGGCCAATCAACCCCAGCAGCGCGGTAAAGCCAAAGGGTTGATTAAACAGCAGCAGAGCCAGCACAGCCCCAATCAGCCCCAGTGGCGCGGTGGCAAGAACAGTCAATGTGCCGATAAATGAACGCATCTGAAGCATGATAAAGATCAGCATCAACGCCAACATCACCGGTTGTAATGTCTGGATTGAAGCATTGGCTTTGGCTGATTGTTCCACCGTACCGCCAATTTCAATACGGTAACCCTCCGGCAACTGTTCACGCAGGGCTGTCATCGCACTCCAGATTTCCTTGGTGACATCCGGTGGCTGGGCACCTTCTACATCGGCCTGAACGGCCAGGAAGGGGTCACGGTTGTAACGCTTTATGACGGGGTCCTCGTAACGAACCTGCCACTTGCCCAGTTGCTGTACGGAAAGTTTGCGGCCGTCGCGGGTTTTGATCTCAAGATCTTCCGGCATGATCACTTCGCCACGTGCATTACGCGCCACCAGTTGAACGCTCCTTATGCCCTGGCGCAGTTCGGTGACGGCCACTCCGCGAAGTTGGAACTGGAGTTGCCGGGCAACCTCTGCCGGGGTCAGGCCCATCCAACCCAGATTTTCCGGGTCCATATCAAGATAGAGCGTGGGTACGCGTTCGTCCCATTCGAGATGCGGCATGACGATGTTCGGATGCCCGGTCATGAGAGTCCGGATCTGGTGCGCGATCTCTCTGAGCTGATCGGCTTCCGGACCCAGCACACGAAAACTGACCGGCCAGACCACCGGCGGACCGTACAGCAAACGCGTTACACGCACTCGTGCCTCCGGAAATTCACCCGCCGCGATTCTGGCTTCCAATGCCGAGATGATGCGATCGCGCCCTTCAACGTCCTCCCCAATGGCAATCAACTTGGCAAATGCCGGGTCCGGCTGCTCGGGGTTGGCCGATACGAAGAATCGCGGTGCACCGGCTCCGATGTAAGCGGAAAGGCTTTTCACCTCCGGCATGTCCATCAGAATTGCTTCCAGGCGTCTGACACTTTGATCCGTGGTGGCAATAGCGCTCCCCTGCGGAGCATAGACACTGATCAGAACTTCAGGGCGATCAGAACTGGGAAAAAATTGCTTCTGCACCTGGGTTGCCATCCCGAAAGCACTGATCGCCAGCAAACCCACTGTGATAAAAACGACGGTTTTCCGGTACTGAACACACGCTGTGATCACCCCACGCAACCGCTGATAAAACGCGCTTTGGTAAAGGTCCTGGCCCATATGCCCGGTGTAATCGGGCAAGAGCTTGACGCCCAGATAAGGCGTAAAAGTTACCGCCACCACCCAGGAAATCAACAACGAAAAAGCCAGCACCCAGAAGATGTTGCCGGTGTATTCTCCCACTCCGGACTGGGCAAATCCGATGGGGACAAATCCGGCCACCGTCACCAGCGTACCGAACAGCATGGGCGCGGCGGTTACGCTCCAGGCATGACTGGCTGCCCGTACCCGGTCCCAGCCGCTCTCCATCTTCACGATCATCATTTCAATGGCGATGATCGCATCGTCCACTAACAGACCCAGTGCGATAATCAACGCACCCAGGGTGATGCGGTCCAGGTTTATGCCCGCCATTTTCATCAACAAGAAAGTCAGGCCGAGGGTCACAGGAATCGCAATGCCCACCACCAAACCCGCGCGCAGACCGATCGCCAGTATGCTGACCCCCATCACGACGACCAACGCAACCAGAAACTTGACCTGAAAAAGATCAACCGCCTGAGTGATGGCTTCCGCCTGATCGGTCAGGGTCTGTATTGACATTCCCAGCGGCAGCCTGCCCTGTTCGGCACTGACAAACTCGCGCAGCCGCTCACCAAACTCCAGGCCATTTTCACCCGCGCGCATGACGACACCTAACAGGATCGCATCCTCACCGTTGGAGCGGACGATGTAGCTCAAAGGATCTTCATAACCTAAACGCACCTCGGCCAGATCAGACACGGTGATAAGCTGGTCTCCGATACGCAGAGGTACTGAGGTGAGGCGCTCAAGGTCAGACAGGTCGATGTTGCTGCGGACATAAACCCGCGGGCCGGCAAGATCAACAAAGCCAAGAGGCTGAAGACGGTTGTTGGCCTCTATCGCCTGCAACACCTCTTCTGCCGACAAACCGAGGTTGTTGAGCCGGTCCTGATCAAATTCGAGATACACCCGCTCAGGACGCTCCGCCAGGAGCTGTGCTTTTTGCAAGCCGGGCAGCCGTTGCAGGCGATCCCGTATCGATTCTGCCTCGCGGGTCAGTTCACGCATCGGCAGCCCAGGTGCCGTCAGGGCAAGCAGGGAGAAATACACATCCGCGAAATCGTCGTTGACGATGGGGCCGATCACCCCCCGGGGCAGGTTGGATTGCTCATCGAGCATGCGTTTGCGGACCTGATAAAAGAGATCAGGCACTTTTTCGCTGGGCGTCGAATCCTGGAATCGGATAACCATGGCGGCCTGCCCGGGCCGAATGGTTGTTTCAATGGTATCGGTATACGCCACCTCCTGAATTTGCTTTTCCAGACGATCCACGACCTGATTCTGCAGCACCTCGGGGGTTGCTCCTGGCCAGACGACAGAAACCACCATCGCCCGGACGGTGAACGCAGGGTCTTCCGCCCGACCAAGGGAGGAGAACGCGTAGAAACCGGCAACAACGGACAGCAAAAGAAAAAAGAGGGTGACCGAACGCTCGCGCACTGCCAGCGCGGAAAGATTCGGTAAGCTCATTGAGCCAGCTCCTGCACCGCCATGCCAGGCGTGAGCAGGTGTGTCCCCAACGCGACGATGGGCGTTCCCGCGTTGATATCGGCCTTGATCTGCGCATACTCTTCACCCAGATCGATCACCTCGACCGCAAGGGGCTTCACCGTGCCATCGGAGACCAACCAGACCTGTGGCGTTTGCCCTCTCTCATCGAGGGCACCCAGCGGTACGCGATGGCTGGGCGCGGTTTGCTTCTGTGCTAACCGGACACTCACCACCGAACCCAGAGTTAAAGACGAGGGGTAGGGCCCCTCCAGGCTGTATCGGGCACGCCAGCTCCGGCTTGCGGGGTCGGCAGCCCCGGCAATCTCTCTCAGGCTCACAGCAAGCTGTTCGCCAGTGGGCAAAGGAACATAACCGCGCCTGGGCGGGTTACTGCCCTCTGGTAAAAAAACCTCGACTTCCAGCGATTGATCTTCGGCCAGAACGGCAAGGGTTTGACCGACACCCACAACCTGGCCGGGTTCAACGATGACCTCAGTGACCACGCCTGCATGGGCGGCTTTCAGTTCCGCATACCCCAAGGCATTCTGAGCCTGCTGATTGCGTGCAGAAGCCGTTTGCACCTGGCTGCGCGCCTCACGCTCTGCCAACTCAAGGCGTTGCAGGGTTTGTTCGCTGACAAACTGACGCCCCACAAGTTGCTGCTGGCGCTGGAGCTCATTGGTGGTAATTGCCAGGGCCGCTTCTGCACGCTTCAGATCCGCCGCGGCTCCCTCCGCCGTTGCTACAAGGTCTCGTGTATCGAGTTTGAACAGTAAGTCGCCTTTTTCCACGCGTTGACCGGCATCAATGTAACGATGTTGAATCCGACCGGCGATCTGAAAGGCCTGAGGAACTTCGTGGCGGCCTCGCAGGGTTCCTGAAAATCTGTGCGCTGTTGGGCCGGCGTCCTTTAGTTCAACTGTTTTTACCCAGGGGATAGGGGCGCGGGCCTGTGGGGGCGGTTCCGAAGACTGCTGACAACCAGACAGAATGAGCAGCGAGATAAACAGTGTCAGCATACAGCGCATGGCAGGTGTCCCGATTAGCAAAATCAAGGTGTGGGTATCAGTTCTCGCGGTGTCCGGACAACGCAAGTTGCAGGATGGCATCGCGAACGGTTTCGTTCTGCTCCATGGGCAGGAAGTGGGTCGTACCTTCAAGAACCATGACGTCAGCCCGGGGCAGCAGGGTCTGCAGGCGTTTTCGCGCCGCCGGCGAGAAGGTTGACCCGCGCTCCGCCGCCAGCGCGATAACCGGGCACCGCAACTGACGAATACCGGGCCAGGGGTTGTGTTCGGTATGGGCAAAGGTGGTGCTCTCCCACTCCGGCGCACACGCCAGGCGAACTTGATCGTCCTGCGGCAGAAAAGCGTGTTGGATGTAGGCCTCCAGCCATGCATCGGGCCAGGTCTTGAAGCCACCGCGGCCACGATAGTTGTCCAGCGCAGCAGCGTGCGAGTCGAATACCCGGCGCCGACGTGCGGCTCCGGCGGCCAGTGACAACCGATGTGACTGGCGTAGCAGCTTGGCCAGCCACAGCTTCAGGCCCTGCCCCGGATCCATGATCACCGGTTCCGCCAGAATCAGGCCCAGCACTTTGTCTGGCCGTCGGGCAGCGGCCATGATGCTGGTGGTGGCACCGATGGAATGGCCGGCGAGCCAGACCGGCTCGTCCAGGCTATCCAGCAGAGCGATCATGTCGCGATAGTAGGTTTCCCAGCCCCGGAATGTCGAAAAGTTCGCCGCACCGGCGCTGGCCCCGTGCCCCCGCATGTCCCAGGCCAGGACATTGACGTCCGTGGCAAGCTCATCAAGGAGGGGGCGGTACAGGCGGCCATGGAAACCCGTTGCATGGGCCCAGTGCACCGTGGGGCGCGCTTTGGATTGCGGCCAACGCCACAGTGCGATCTCCGCGCCATCCGGCGCCTGGAATTGGTCGCGTTCAGGGTTGTTGTGCTTATTGTTCATGAAGATCTGCTTCTTTGGCCGCCATTGTCGGGAGCAACAACTGAACCTGACCGCTGGCGATCGGTTTGCGCTTATCGCCCTGCCAGCAAGTCACCCGGACCAGGCTGCTCCGCCTGCCTTGCCGGACAATTTCGGCGCTGGCGAACGTCGATCGGGCCTGCGCGGAGCGGAGGTAGTTAATGTGGCTGTCGAGAATGCGTGGGCAACGTTTGTCGGTATCCTGGCTTTGCGCAGCGACCCGCGCGGTGAGTTCGATCAGGGCGCCAAGCACGCCGCCATGGAGGGCGGGTAGCATAAAGTTGCCAATGAGCGCTTCACGACACGGCATATGAACCACTAGACCTACATCGTCGCGTTGAACCTCAAGCCCAAGGTGCCGTGCGTAGGGAATGCGCTCCAGCAGAGCCTGCCAGTCGGAACATTCTTTCCCGCTTTCGGTAGGGCCTGAGATGGGTTGTGCCGAATCGCCAGTCGTGCTCATGCGCCCTCCTTTTTTCGTCCACCGGCCTGGAATCGCTGGCCCTGGGTGTTGCGCATGAAGGTGGCGTTTGCCGTCGCTAACAGTGCACTATCGCTCTCGCTGAGGATGTCGCAATGGATGAACGCGACCTCGTCCGTTAAATGACGACAGGTGGCCACCGCCAAGAGGGCACGGTCGCCGATGGCGGGCCGCAGATAATCCATGCGCAGATCCAGCGTGGCAATGGGCATCAACTCCAGGGCCCCCGCGAATACCGCCAAGCCTCCGGCGGAGTCGGCCAGCGAGTAGAGCACGCTGGTGCAGATTTCTTGTGTATCCTCTTCGGCGAACATCCACGGCTGTGGGGTCAGGCGCATGCAGACCTGGTTTCCGTTCACAGAGACAACCTGCATACCCAGATCCCTGCCGTGGGGAACCTGTTCGGTAAACTGCCACGCCGTCGTCACAGCGTCACTGTGCTGAGCTCTGTTCGACTCCGTCATCAGATATGCCCACCCCGGTTTGCATTTCGCGCAGGGGTGGAAGTGGCGGGAAACAGCTGATTGTCATAGGTCATTGCCATGTCAGTTTCTTCCGAATAACATTGTTGCTGGATTTTGGTTGGTTAACCAACCAAAAGTCAAGAATCTGTTGAGGCAAATGGCACGCCACCCGTGCAATGGCGTACGATCAGTGTAACAAGTCAGGTGGTGGCCGCTCTGATGAATAACGAACTGGCTTGCTGAGGAGATACTTAAGCGATGGTTAACAGACAGATGACTCCTGCAAGCAAACTGGGCGACCAGGGCGACGTTTTGTCTAACGCAGCCCGGCTTTTTCGTGAGAAAGGCTTTGAAAGGACGTCGCTCAAGGAGATTGCCGAGGCCTGCAATATGCTGCCCGGAAGTCTGTATTATCGTTACAACAGCAAGGAAGCGCTGCTTGTCGAGCTGATGCGCCGGGGGGTGGACCTGGTTACCGCAGAGGTCGAGTCGGCTTACGCCAGTTCGGATGACCCGGTTGAACGGTTGCGTCTTTGTATCAAAGCGCATCTGCGAGCCCTGTTGGTAGATTCGGACGCGGTTTACGTGCTGCTGTTTGAATGGCGAGCGCTGGGCCCGGAGGCTCGCGAGGAAATCATCGAACTGCGTGACCAATACGAGTCCCTGTGGGCTGAGATCCTCGAAACAATGATTGAACAGGGCGTGATCCGGAAGAATGTTGACGGCCGTTTGCTCCGCCTGATCGGCCTTGGGGCGCTCAACTGGGTTGCAACCTGGTTCGACCCGAACGGGGCTCATTCACTCGACGCCATTGGCGACTTGATCTGGCAGATCGCTATGGACGGTGTGATCAATAAAGGGGGTCAGGCATAGGTTCTGGCTTCACAAACGCAAGTAGCCTCTGTTTATGATCGCTAATCATGCGGATGCACGGTTTGTGATCTGACATTTTGCCTGAATTGCTCAGGCGACTGGTCAAACCAGCGCTTGAAGGCGCGTCTGAAATTGGCACTGTCGTGATAGTTCATCAACGCGGCAATGGCCTCGATTGACAGCTGGCTGTCACGCAAGTAGGTCGCTGCCTGCTGGGACAGAATCTCGTCGCGAACTTTCCGAAAACCGCTGCGTTCCTGTTTGAGTTTGCGTGCCAGGGTGCGTTTGCTCATGAACAACGAGGCCGCTGCTTCGTCTTCACTGAGCGTTCCGGGCGGTCGGGACAACATCATCATCTTCAGCTGGGTCTGATAGCTCGGTTTATCCGACTGAAGTTGCGCAAGCATCGATTCACACTGTTGCAAGGCCAGACGATAGTTTTCGTGATTGGCGGAGGCATTCGGTTCCCGACACAACGACATCGGCAACGTAAGTTTTAACTGGTCGCAATCAAAGCGAATCTGCCCGGGCAAAAAATCGGCATACATTGCCTGATACGGGGGTTCAGGATGAGCGAAGCATATTTCAGCCTCATGCAAAGGGCGACCAATTATAAACTCGCCAAATTCAAAAAGGGCCTTAACCATCGCATCCGACAGGCACCGCTGTATGTCATCGTCCAGCGACTCCTGGTAGTCCAGAATACATTCCAGGCGCTCGTTGACTTGCCGCAAATGCAGTTGGATGAAGCTCGCGCGCGTGGGCAGAAAAGTATGAATCGCTTGCAGCGCAGTGAGAAAGTCGGGGCTGCTGTAGGCCACGAATCCCATCGCACCATGGGTTGCCGGGGTCAGTCGCTTGCCTAGCCATAACCCTAATTCCGGCTGGCCGGACAGATCCAGTGCGTTGCGCAGAATCCGCACCTGCTGCGCTGCGGTAAGCAGGCTTTCCTCGCTCAGGAATTGCGTCACACCAAGCCCGGTGCCGAGCAGCAGACGTGGCAGTTGTTTGGCTGTTAAATCGAGCTCACGTGCAATGAGCCGTGAGTAATTCGATGGAATGCCGGGACCGGGTTTTTGCAAATCACCCGTCTTCTGCGTCGTCATCATTGATCTTCCCCGTCCTGAATGAACGTCATTTTGTCTTTAAATGACCTCAGCTTGTCAAGAAATGACCTGACAGGAGTGTCGTTAGACAGACAATATCTATTACTGAAAACTACTGGCAGGAGAACAATATTGGGCAAGATTACTTTTATAGAACATGATCAAACTGAACATGTCGCTGAATTCAAAGCTGGTTCCTCGGTAATGCAAATCGCCGTTGACAATCTGATTCCCGGTATTGACGGGGATTGTGGGGGAGAGTGTGCCTGTGGTACCTGCCACGTCATCGTCTCGGACGATTGGTTCAGAAAGACAGGTACGCCTGGTGGTGAGGAAGAGCAAATGCTGTCAATGACCCCGGAGCGGGCAAGCACTTCGCGCCTGGGCTGCCAGGTGGTCATTACTGATGAAATGGACGGCATGACCGTGCATTTACCCGAGTTCCAGATGTGAACATAGGAGGACGCATGCCAACACTGTCCAAAACATTTGACGACATTCAGTCCCGAGTGATTAATGCTACCTCCAGGGTGGTGCCGATGCACAGGCAGATCCAGGGGCTGAAACTGTTAATGGGCGCCAAGAAGAAGGCCTTCGGCCCACGCCGGCCCGTGCCCGAATTTGTTGAATCAGCCATCCCGGACGTTAACACGCTGGCCCTTGAGGACATCGATGTCAGCAATCCGTTTTTATATCGGCAGGATCAGTGGCGCGCCTATTTCAAACGGTTGCGTGATGAGGCTCCGGTCCATTACCAGAAGAACAGCCCCTTCGGCCCCTTCTGGTCGGTGACTCGCTTTGAAGACATCATGTTCGTGGATAAGAGTCACGACCTGTTTTCCGCCGAGCCGCAAATCATTCTGGGTGACCCTCCAGAGGGACTGTCGGTGGAAATGTTCATAGCGATGGATCCGCCAAAACACGATGTGCAGCGCAGCTCGGTACAGGGCGTGGTGGCACCGAAGAACCTGAAGGAAATGGAGGAGCTGATCCGATCGCGTACCGGCGATGTGCTTGACAGCCTGCCTCTGGGCCAGCCCTTCAACTGGGTGCCCACTGTATCGAAGGAACTCACCGGTCGCATGCTCGCAACCCTTCTGGATTTTCCTTACGAGGAACGTCACAAGCTGGTGGAGTGGTCGGATCGAATGGCCGGTGCAGCCTCGGCGACCGGCGGCGAGTTTGCCGATGAAGAGATCATGTTTGACGACGCAGCAGACATGGCCTGGTCTTTCTCCAAGCTTTGGAGGGATAAAGAAGCGCGCCGCGCGGCGGGCGAAGAGCCCGGTTTCGATTTGATCAGCCTGCTACAGAGCAACGACGACACCAAAGATCTGATCAATCGCCCGATGGAGTTTATCGGCAATCTGACGCTGCTTATCGTTGGCGGCAATGATACCACTCGCAACTCAATGAGTGGTGGCCTGGTGGCCATGAACGAATTCCCAAAGGAGCTCGAAAAACTGAAGGCAAAACCGGAACTGATTCCGAACATGGTGTCGGAAATCATCCGCTGGCAAACGCCGCTGGCCTATATGCGCCGAGTCGCCAAGCAAGATGTTGAGCTGGGCGGCCAGACCATCAAAAAGGGCGATCGCGTTGTGATGTGGTACGCCTCGGGCAACCGTGACGAGCGCAAGTTCGAGGACCCCGATCACTTCATTATCGATCGCAAGGACGCACGAAACCATATGTCATTTGGCTACGGTGTTCACCGTTGCATGGGCAACCGCCTGGCGGAATTGCAACTGCGTATCCTATGGGAAGAGATTCTCAAACGCTTTGACAAGATCGAAGTCGTCGGCGAGCCGGAGCGCGTGCAGTCCAACTTCGTGCGGGGCTATTCGGAGCTGATGGTCCAGCTGACACCAAAAAGTTAATGAACAGGCTGACCAGGATGACGACCGAACAATTTGACTATGTCGTGGTTGGCGCGGGCTCGGCCGGATGTGCTGTCGCCAGCCGCCTGTCGGAGAGCGGTCGCCATTCTGTGCTGCTGCTTGAAGCCGGTCCGGAGAGCCGCCGCAACCCTTTCGTGAACATGCCGCTGGGTTTCCTGCAGCTGATGTTCAGCCGCCGCTACAACTGGCAGTTCAATACCGAACCGCAGCGTCACATGCACGACCGGGCGCTTTTTCAGCCGCGGGGCAAGATGCTTGGCGGTTCCAGCGCCATGAACGCGCAGGTCTATATTCGCGGGCATGCCCGGGACTACGACGAGTGGGCACGGCTGGGGTGCAACGGGTGGTCATACGCCGAGGTGTTGCCCTACTTCCGCCGATCGGAACATTTCGAGCCCAAACTTACGCTGAATGAGGCAGAATTTCATGGTCAGGGTGGTCCGCTGAACGTTGCCGAGCGGCGCTATACCAATCCGCTGAGCATTGCGTTTGTCGAGGCGGCAACCCAGGCGAAGTACCGGCTCAATACAGATTTCAACGGCAGTGAGCAGGAGGGCGTGGGCTTCTACTACGCCTACCAGAAAGACGGCACACGCTGTAGCAATGCGCGGGCGTATCTGGAACCCGCTGCGGGGCGCTCCAACCTGACGGTTTGCAGCGGCGCGCATGTCACCCGGGTGCTACTCGAAGGCACCCGCGCCACCGGTGTCGAATACCGCGATACAACGGGGCAGACGCAGGTTCGTGCCAGGCGCGAAGTTGTGCTCTGCGGCGGCGCGTTCAACTCGCCGCAACTGCTGATGCTGTCCGGGGTCGGTCCGCGGGAGGAACTGTCCCGGCATGGCATAGAACTGCGCCATGCGTTGGAGGGCGTCGGGCAGAATCTCCAGGATCATATCGACGTGTTCGTGCGCGTCAGCGCCCGCAGCCGCCAAAGCATCTCGATGCATCCGAGCTACTGGCTCAAGGGGCTGTGGGGCGCTCTGACGTATCTGAGCGGCCGGCGGGGCGTGCTGTCGAGCAACGGCGCCGAGGCCGGCGGGTTCATCCGCTCCCGGCCCGAGGAGCCGATACCCGACCTGCAGCTGCACTTCGCGCCAATGCTGTACGACGATCACGGGCGAGACCTGAAGACCGCGATGAGCGGTTATGGCTACGCGGTGATGATCTACGGGCTCAGGCCATCGTCGCGCGGGCGCGTCGGTCTGCACAGTGCCGACCCGTTTGCGGCGCCGCTGATCGACCCCAACTACATGGCCGAGTCCGCCGATGTCGAGCGACTGGTACGCGGGGTACATCTGGTGCGCAGAATCCTGGCGCAGGCGGCCTTTGCCCCGCACCACGAGGTTGAGGTCTCGCCCGGGCCGGCGCTCCAGAATGACGACGATCTCGCCGCATGGGTACGGCGCAGCGGTGAATCAGCGTACCACCCGGTTGGCACCTGCAAGATGGGTGTTGATCCGATGGCGGTGGTCGATCCGCGCCTGCGCGTGCATGGCCTGCAATGCCTGCGGGTGGTCGATGCCTCCATCATGCCGACGCTGGTCGGCGGAAACACCAATCAGCCGGCAACCATGATCGGCGAGAAAGGCGCCGCGATGATACTTGAGGATGCCGGGGAGACGGTCGGCTAGCGCTGCGGGGGGCATCCCGGCGCACAGCTGGCATCCGGACTTCTGATCAATCTGATCCCAGAGAACAACAGGCAGAGACAGACTATGGCAAACCAACAGAAAGAGACGACAGTCATCGTTGGCGGCGGGCACGCAGCGGGTGCGCTCCTGACAACCCTGCTGCAAAAAAAATATCAACAGGAAGTGATTCTGGTGGGCGAAGAACCACATCCACCCTATCAGCGGCCGCCCCTGTCCAAGAACTATCTGGCAGGAGAGGTTGATCAGGCGTCGCTGTACCTGAAGCCGCGCTCGGTGTACGAGAACGCCGGCCATCAGTTGCGGCTTGGTGTGCGTGCCGAACAGATTGATCGGGACAACAGGACCATCAGCCTGTCGGACCAGAGCACATTGAAATACGATCGACTGGTTCTGGCCACGGGGTCCCACGTCCGAAGCCTGAACGCACCCGGGGCTGACCTGGAGGGCATTTATTATCTGCACGACATAGCTGACTCGGATGCCCTGCGTGAAGAATTGCTCCCGGGGAAGCGCCTGGTCATCGTGGGTGGTGGTTACATTGGACTTGAGGTGGCAGCCAGTGCCACCAAAAAAGGCGTTAATGTCACAGTACTGGAAGCGGCCGAGCGTCTTATGCAGCGTGTAACAGGCCCGGAAATCTCAGAGTTTTTTTACACCAAACACAGCAGCGCCGGCGTGGATCTGCGGCTGAACACGGCGGTAACCGGTTTCGAAGCGGGCGATCAGGGGCATGTGGCTGGCGTGACCTTGGCGAGCGGCGGCACTGTACCGGCCGACATCGTGCTCGTTTCAGTGGGTGTTGTGCCGGAAACCGCCCTGGCTGAGGCCGCCGGCCTGCCCTGTGATGACGGCATTATTGTTGACGAGTTTACCCGCACAGAAGATCCCGCCATCCTGGCGATCGGCGACTGTACCCGCCACCGGAATCTTTTCTTCGAGAAGATGCAGCGCCTTGAATCTGTCGCCAACGCGGTTGATCAGGCCCGGACAGCGGCGGCAACCCTGATGGGCGAGGAGAAACCCTATAACAGCGCTCCATGGTTCTGGTCGAACCAATATGACGTGCGTCTGCAGATGGTGGGGTTGTCGCAACATCATGATCAGCGTGTGCTGCGCGGAAGCCCGGAAGACAAGGGATTTGCGGTGTTCTATCTCCGCGATGGCTGTGTCATTGCTGTTGATGCGGTCAACCTGCCCATCGCTTTTATGGTCGGCAAGACCCTCGTTCAACAACGCAGGCAGGTCAATCCTGAAATGTTGAAGGATCCGGATATTGAACTGAAGTCCTTGGTGAGCGGTCAGTCCATAAATTGAAATTGACGACCGAGTAGAGCTGTGCCCTTAGTTTGCCCAAAATTGCGAAAGCAATGCACAACTCATACGGCCTATGGATATCATATCCTACGACCGACAGCTTTCAGTGAGCGCAAAGGATGCGTGAGCCACAACCGGCGGAATTTCCCGTAGCCAGACACATTACTGTTGCTCTGGTAAACCGAGAGCACCATAGCGAATGATATGGACTCCCCCTGCTCCCACGGCATCGATGTGCCACATTGAAGGTGTCTGACATCTTCAATCAAAAGCAGGAGGAGTCATCATGAATGTTACAACCATTGGCATCGATCTGGCGAAAACTGTGTTCAGTATTCATGGCACCGATCAACACGGCAAGGTCGTGGTTCGCAAACGACTGAACCGGCCCAAGCTGTTGCCTTATATCGCTCAGCTCCCACCCTGCCTGATTGGCATGGAAGCCTGCTCGGGTGCCCACCATTGGGCTCGGGAAATGACCAAACTCGGCCACGATGTCCGAATCATTGCACCCCGGTTTGTCGCGCCCTATCGCAAGAGCAGCAAGAACGACGACAACGATGCCGAGGCCATCTGTGAGGCAGTAGGTCGGCCGAATATGCGGTTTGTTCCAATCAAGACCGAAGACCAGCAAGCCGTACTGTGCCTGCATCGTATTCGCCGTGGACTGACCAAAGAACGCACCGCGCAGATCAATCAGATTCGTGGGCTGCTGGCCGAGTTCGGACTGATCATTCCCCAGGGCCGTTACGCCGCACGGCGCCGGGTTCCCGAAATCCTGGAGGATGCCGAAAACGACTTACCCATGCTCGCTCGCCGCTTAATCAACAACATCAACCAACGCATTCGACAGCTCGATGAAGAAATCCTGGCTTACGATCGGGAGGTCGAAGCGATGGCCCGGAGCGATGAGCAGGCCAAGCGCCTTATGGCCATACCGGGTATCGGACCACAGACCGCAACAGCCCTGCTGGCCAGTGCGCCTGACCCCAGACAGTTCAAAAGTGGGCGACACTTTGCCGCATGGTTGGGTCTGGTGCCCCGACAATACTCGACCGGTGGCAAGGTGCGACTTGGCCGAATCACCAAGCGCGGGGACAAATACCTGCGAACGCTGCTGATCCATGGCACCCGGGCAGTGATTGCAAAATTACCGGATAAGAATGATCGACTCAGTGACTGGGCCAAAGACCTGGTGGAACGACGTGGATACAAGCGGGCCGCCGTTGCGATGGCGGCCAAGAACGCCCGGATTATATGGGCACTACTCATGAATCAAACCGAGTTTAAGACACAGCCTGTGGAGGGCTAAAACCGAGCACCAACGACAGGCAGAACAAGCCTGCCAGAAGAGTCTTGCAACGGCAAGCGATGACGGAACGGTCAGACCGAGAGTGGGAGAACCTGTTTATTTCTGCGGCTCAGCGAAGCCGACTAACGAATAAGGTCCCCGCTCACACGCATCATCATCCTGGCCCGGGCAAAAACGCCCACAAAGAGGCCGAATGTAGAGCCGCAGTCTCAAACCGCTTCGGATTCAAATGGCGTTGCTTGACCGCAGGGGGAGTCCATGTAGGTGAAATAATTCTCTATATGTCCCACTAATAACCTCACCTTGCAATTACCGACGAAAATATGAACTTGATTTTACCCACAAAGAAAAAGCGAAGTCTCTATCGGCCATTATGGGTAGAGGTTCCGATCACTCAATCCTTCATAAGCAACATCGCCCATTCGGTGTCGACCTCTTGTTTTGGTTCATCTGAGCATATGCTTTTTCATGCGGATGGGTGGTGGCAGCCAAGACAGGGCTTTTCAGACTGCAAGCTTCAAGCGGTGTGTAAATCAAACACAGTAAGATTCCGGCTTATTGATGGTGGACATCAAGAACCGATAGTTACGAGCGGTATTAATGTTAAGACACTTGCTCGATTAAATGAAACTTGCGGGACTACTGAAAAGGTTTTCTATAGTAAGGACGTGCCGGTCCTGATGGCTATATACTACTCGACTAAACGATACGAGACCTTTAAATGATGCATAAGGCTGGGGCTATATACCTAAGGAAGATCTGAATAACCGCTGGTTTTTGCCCCTTTTCCGCAATCTTGGCGGAAAAGGGGCGCATTGGTCTTACGCTGCAGGTTTTTTATCAATCAGCAGGTTGCTGAAAGCGACCAGCAAATGCAGACGGTTGGTATACTTGGCATTTAAAAGCGATATGCAACACCGATGCTCACGATAGTGGGGTCCACTTCCACTTTTGCCTGAACAGGGGCCGGGCCCAGGTTACCGGTGATATCCGCCTCGAAGGGTGCATATCTAACGTCAAAATTTGCCGACCAGTTATTGTGTATCCTCCAGCGAAAACCAGCCTGAACCGCAGGGGCCCATGTATCTTCGACGTCGAAGTCGGTTAGTGCGCGATCCTTCTCATCTAAAAAGAGAATCCGTCCTACACCCGCTCCAAAGTACGGAGAGAAGTTGCTACCCGTCAAAACATGATACTGAAGCGAAAGAATTACCGGACCATAATCTGTTTGACCAAGAAAAAGACCGGAGAGAGACTCTTCGCCCTGGAGGTCCGCACTAGCGGGAATGCCGCCAAAAATGTTAAATGCCAGCTGATTACTCAGAAAATACGACACGTCGAATGATACGGTCGTATCGTTGTTAATAGACAGGTTGGAATTTGGAACGGGGGCACTCCCCGCAGAGGCTGATCGCAAATCTTCATCGGTTAGAACTCTAGTGGCATTCAGCCCAACCACCCAGTCGCCTCTACTGTAAACCGGCTCAGATTGAGCGTTGGCCAGGCTCGCAGCAAGTGAAAGTAAAAGGAACGCCACTAACGAGACTTTACTAATTATTTTAGGTTTCATTTTTTATTATCCTTTTTGGTATTAAAACAAATTGGCTTTAGGTAAAACTGCAATTTTTCGTAACACAAATGCCACTCATTGAAGCTAGCTTGCCGGTTTATTGACTAATACTTCCCCATACTCAGAACGCAGCTTGTTTTTTAATACTTTCCCAGTGGCATTGCGTGGCAATCCTTCCACAAAGATCGCGCGATCCGGGATCTGCCACTTGGCGACTTTCCCTTGATAATGAGCAAGAAGTTCCTCCTCAGTAATATTTGCGTCGGGTATTTTTACTGCCAACAGGATCGGTCGTTCGTCCCATTTATCATGGGAGGCCGCCACTACGGCAGCTTCATTGATGGCAGAATGGCCCATTGCGATTCCCTCCAATTCGACTGTAGATATCCATTCACCACCAGATTTAATAATATCTTTTGAGCGGTCACGTATTGTCATAAATCCATCATCATTGATCGAAGCAACATCACCTGTCTCGAACCAACCGTCTTCCTCAAGAGTCTGATTTGGTTCAACACCGAAGTAATCGGCTACCACCCAATGACCACGGATGCGGAGATTTCCCTGAGCAATGCCATCTTCGGGCAGTTGATGGCCGTCTTCACCCACAATTTTGAGCTGCACCCCGTAGGGAGGCCGTCCCTGGCTTTCACGGATTTTGTTTCTTCCTTCCTCCGAAAGAGTATTGTGTTTCGACAGCAGTGCATTGACGGTTCCGATCGGTGATGTTTCTGTCATTCCCCATGCATGGACAACTTCTACGCCATACTTACCACGAAACTCCGACATCATTGAGGGCGGACAAGCGCTACCCCCTATCACCGTCCGTTTAAGCGACTGTGCCGAGGAGCCAAGCTCGTCCAAAGCCGAGAGAAGTCCCTGCCAAATTGTAGGCACACCCAGCGCAATCGTTACGCTTTCTGAATCGATCAGCTTGACCAAACTTTGTCCATCCAGGCCAGGACCAGGCAACACCAGTTTGGCTCCAACCATCGCCGTAATGTAGGGTACCCCCCACGCATTTACGTGAAACATAGGAACAACCGGCATCACCACGTCCCGTGCCGATAAATTCAGTGCGTCGGGTTGAGCAGCTACCAGCGCGTGCAGAACGGTGGAGCGGTGTGAATAGAGCACCCCTTTGGGATTTCCAGTGGTGCCCGATGTATAGCAGAGGCTTGAAGCCTGGTTTTCGGCGATTTCAGGCCAATTCGCGTTAGGCGTTCCTCGCTGAAGAAACTCTTCATAAAACAACAATCCTGGAAATTGCGCTGCAATTTCTTCGTCCGGTTCGGACATCAATACAAATTTCTCAACCGTCTCCAGTCGGTCTCGGATATTTGAAACAATGGGAAGGAACGTTTTGTCAAAGAATATGACTTTGTCTTGAGCATTGTTGATAACGTAAACGAGTTGTTCTGGAAACAGTCGCGGGTTAATGGTGTGACACACCATCCCGCCACCAGAGATGCCAAGGTAACATTCCAGGTGCCCCACGTTATTCCAACAAATGGTCGCGCACCGATCCCCCTGGACATAGCCTGCCGTTCGAAGCGCTGACGCAAGTTGTCGCGACCGCTCCGAAACAGTTGCCCAGTCAGATCGACTGGGATTTCCATCCGTTCCTATCGACACAATCTCAGCGTCTCCATGGTAGCGAGCAGCATGGTCGATCAAGGAATTCACGGTGAGCTCCATGTTCATCATTTGGCCAAGCACGTTTATCTCCTGTCGTTTTTGTAGTTGGTTGACGCGAGTATCTGGCGTCATTAAGGTCCAATGTAGAAGGCATAATCCGGGTTTGAACCTAAACATTTCCCAAGAGGATGTCGGCTGCATTTTCGGCAATCATCATGGTGGGTGCGTTGGTGTTACCGGCAACCAAACTGGGCATTATCGAGGCATCGACAACTCTTAGCCCTTCAATCCCTCTGACTTTTAATTCCGGATCAACGACTGAATCCGGATCCGCGCCCATACGACAAGTGCCAACGGGGTGGTAAATAGTCTCTGCATTTTCCCGGATAAAGTCCGCAATCTGACCGTCCGAAGACACCGAGTTTCCGGGCTTAATTTCTCGTTTACTATGTAAAGCCATTGTTGGTGCCCCGAGTATCCGTCGTCCAAATTTAACGGCGAGATCATTGTTTTGATGTCTTCGGGGTTACTGAGATAATTGGGTTGAATCAACGGGTCGGCCAATGGGTCAGGGCTTTTGAGACCTATAAAACCGCGGCTTCTGGGCATTAGATCGCAAATATGCAAGGTGTACCCATACCCGGCCATCACTTTTCGTCCATGATCCTTCACCTGAATCCGTGACTTCAACGAGCTGAACTCACGCCCAAAGCCTGCAATAACAAGGCTTGGAGCGATATAATAGCATCTGACATCCATTCACCCAGTCAGTGCTTTCGGCTCATGCGTACCTTCACTCTCCAGCAATCCC
>NZ_JACDWW010000075.1:0-102779 GCF_016464145.1 Marinobacter sp. bablab_jr008 | reverse complement strand
TCACCCTTGAGGGCGGCCAGAGCAACTTTGGACTTGAATGATGCGCTGTATTGCTTGCGTTTCTTGCTCATGATTCTCCTCCTCGTGGAGATGATGAATCAGAGCTTAGGCACCTGTCCAAAATTTGGGGTCCACTTCAATAAGTATCACTGAGCAAAGGCAGCTGATTAAGAAGAGACTTGTTTACATGCCCAACACCTGTGCTCTTCACACGGAAGTCCAGCGGAATGGAAGCGGTATAACAGAACAGATCTAATAGATCTTTGTCGTTCTTATATATCGTGCTCAAACACGTATGGATGTGACCTACACCTTTCGGGGCAATTGTGGTCATGAGAGTTCGCTCTGATGAAGTCCCGACCATCTCTCGGTTAACCAACCGATAATAGTCCGTCACCAACCGCGCCCGATGCTCGCCCTCTTCCACCCAGGGCACGCGCGGGGTGCGGTCGCGGTAGGTGGCGGGGTCGCAGGCGGGGATGTAGTTGGTGCGCGGCAGGTAGTCGTCCGGCAGGGTTTGCAGGTCGAGCTTGTCGTAATCCTTGTTGCTCTTACAGCCTGGCCGGGGATTCTTGAAAAACGGGCTGCCGACGAAGAAATGGGGGCCAGAGAGTATCCATTGTTCCGGGTTCTCCGGGAAGCGGGTTTCCCGTTTGATGGTGCCGTCTTGCTGGGCATTGACTTCGTTCCAGTGCTGTGTGGAGTAGTACTGCCCTTTCAGATCCCCCAGCCGCCGGGGCTGGGCTGCGAACTTGTCCAGTACTGCCAACAACTGCCGGGCGTGAAGGGCCGGCAGGCGCGCTTCCAGAGCATCGGTGCCGGCTTCGTCGTAGAGTTGGGCAAACAGAGTCAACTCATGATCGCCCACTTCAATAATGCGGTCCCGGTGGCCGTCGAATCCCCATTTCACTTTAACCCGGCCATCTGGCAACTCTATCTCTTCCTTGATGCCCGGAACTGGTCCGTGCCCATCATGGCTGAATGAATAATCCACGGTTTGGGGTACAAACAGGTTGGAAATATTGTAGAAACTCACCTCTCCGACCGGACCATAAATGTTCTGGCTGTAGCGTGTGTGGTTATCCACCTCGGCAAACAGCTTCACTTCATTCGCGTACTGGAAATGTGCACGCAAGCGCCGATACACCTCCCGCCGGAATTCCCCACCTTTAGGGTCATCGTAAATCCCTTCCGGATGCAGGAAGCCACTCACGCCCTGCCTGTTCACATTGGCCCAGGCGCGGGGCAGAAAGCATTTGTAAAGGTTGGCCTTTTGGCCAGCGAGCTGCGGGTAGTTCTGGGTGGCATTCAAAAACGACTGGGAGCCTTCCGCTTCCGCCAGTTCGTCAAACCAGGCCTGCTGCAGTTGCGGGCTGCGCTCGAAGGCGGCTTCGCGCTCGTCGGTCGGTTGCTTGGCACTGAGCTTGTGCAGCACAAAGGCCGGGTTGTGGTCGCCGAGGATGCCGGCTTCCTGCCATTCCACCTTGCGCCAGGGCGGGTTACCCAGGGTGATGTCGAAGCCACCGCGCCTGGCGAAGATGTCGGCGAAGGCCAGCTCCCAGTGGAAGAAGCGGTAGTGCTCGCCCAGTTTGTTGGCAATGGCCAGGGTGTTGAAGAAGGGGTTCCTGAACAGTTTTTCCAGGTTAAGTTCGCCGCGCTGGTTGCTGACATCGCGGGCGGCCTGTGTTTCTGCACGCAGGGTTTGCTGGGGCTCGTCGGCGGCGAACAGGTCGTCTACCGGTTTGGCAAACAAGTCTTCGCCCTGCTCTACCGGCTTGCCGTTTTCCGAGGCGGAACTTTCAGCGGTTGGAGTGCTGCCCAGCAGGCTTTCCTGCTCCGGGGCAAAATCAAAGGTACCGGCGCTGTTGAGGATGGTGTTCAGGTCGAACAGCCATTTCTGCCGGTCCGGCAGTTGGTCCACTTTGTCTAGGGGCCAGAACCAGAGGGCGCACCAGTAGTCCATGGCCAGTTTCAGGCGGCGGTAGGGCGAGGCAATGCGGGCGTTGGTGTTGAAGATGCCGTGGGCGCGCAGGTTGTCTTTTTCCCGGGTGGTGGTGTGGTGTTCTTCTACCTGTTCCTGGCCCCACAGGGGGTAGGTGTCTTCGGTGCGCCGGCGGTGTTGTTCCAGCATTTGGGTGTGTTCGCGCCACAGGCGGTCTACGGCATCGCTCAGGCTTTGCAGGGTTTTGATTTCCTGCTCGTCCAGCGGGGCGCAGAAGTCTTTTTTCCAGTCTTTGATTTTCTTGAAGGCATCCGGGCGCAGTTGTTTGGCCACTTTGTCGTTGTAGCCGGCCATGCCGGGGTCGGGTAACAAAAAGTGATAAATCTCGTTTTCGCCGCGGCCGCCCTCGCCTGTCGGGTTCAGCAGGGATTCCGGAGTTAGCCGGCGCGGGGCGTTGTTGTACCAGTAGCCTTCTTTGCCCTGTTTCTTCAATGCAATCTTCGGATACACCTCGCGGCGGGCGCCGATCAGGCTGTTGCCGGTAAAGAGCTGGTAGCCGAACCAGGGTACGTTGTGGCCGCCGCTGAGGGCGTTCAGCCACAGGGACACTTCCGCCAGTTCCACGGCGATGGGGTTGAGGTCTACCCCGTATACGTTGTGGTCGGCGATGTGCATTTTTACCCGCTGCAGTTCCCGCTGGTAATCCTCGTGGGGGATGCGTTCGCCAAGCTCCTGCTGTTTGCGGGTTAAATAGGCTTCCGCGAGCTGGTTGACGGCTTCGTTCAGGAAGGCCGCGCTGCCCATGGCGGGTTCGCATACTGTTAAGTCGAGGATGTCGTCTGCCGTTACCTCAGCCGTCAGGCGTTCTTTGAGGGTGTATTTCACCAGGCTTTTGGTGAGCACTTCCGGGGTGTAGTAACTGGCGGATTTTTCCCGGTCGCGCCCAGCCATGCGGTAGATGAATTTGCCTTTGGGGTGTACGCGCAGGCTGAGTTTGCCGTCGACTTTGTCGTACACGCGCTCTTTGTCGTCGAATTCGTCCAGCTGGCTCTGGGTAACGAAGTAGCCGGTGTCCAGTTCATCCGGGTTGATGTTCTGGCCTTTGGGGGCCACTTCGTAAAGGTCTTCGGTAGCGAAGAAGCCACGGTAGCTCAGCAGGGCTTCGTACACAGCACCTAGTTGGTTGATGCCCAGCTGGGTGTAGCTTACGCGGCCCCTGCGTCTTTTGCCTTTGGCGGGGCGTGTGAGCGACATGCTCTGGACAACCTGCTGCAGGGTGGCGTTGCTGAATACCACGCGGTTGAGCAGCGGAGTTTTGGCCGGGTCGAACAGGTGGCTGTCCAGGCCTTGCAGGGTGAAGGCGTTGGTGGTGCTTTCGTGCAGGTTGTCTTGCTGCTGGCTGGCCTGGTTGCCCTGGTAGATCAGGCTGAACATGCGCTGCAGGCTGTGGTGGAAGTATTCGCCCTGCTGGCTGTGTTCGGTGGTCAGGCGCACCATTTCCAGGTCGCGCAGGCTGTCGAGGCTGTAGCCCATGCGCCAGGTTTCGTCTTCCGTGGGCAGGTAGCCCAGTTCCGGCCGCGCTTCGATGTAGAAGAGGAACAGAATGCGGTACATGTAGCGCAGGCATTCCTTGGAGAGCTGGTCGGCATCCAGGGCGTTGCTGCCACTGTAGATGCCTTCCTTGCGGTCGCGCGCCTGTTCGATGAGTTGTTCGGCGGCCTCGTTGCCCAGGGCTTCGATGGCCTGGCGCAGGGCGTATTTGAGGTCGTCGGAGACTGCAAAGGCGTGTTTGTGGCTGTTTTCGTCCAGGCTGTCCAACCTGCACTGGCCTTCATCTGGCGCGAGGCTTTCCCGGTGCAGCAGTACGGCGGTGGCTTTGAGGGTTTTGTCGTCGCGCCGGCCGAGGATTTCTTCCCAGTCGAAGCGCAGCATGCGGTTTTGCGACCATTTGTAGCGGTCGATCAATATGCCTTGGCGGTCGCTCAGCAGCAGTACCCAGCGGGGCGGATTTTCGTTGTGGGGTGCGTTCTGGCGGAACACGGCCTGGTCCAGGATGTGGTACCAGTCGGTGTTTTTCAGGGCATCAAAGTGCGGGCCGGGGCCGAAGAACTGGTTGCTGTGCAATTTGAGGGAGAGCGGGTCTTCGCCTTCGTTGTCGGCATCCAGTGCGCCCAGTACCCACAGCTGGTCGCCCAGGGTGCTGAGCACGGGCAGTTCGGTGTTGGGGGCTACGGTTCGGTTTTGTGGCTGGTACGGAATGCCCAGGGTGCCTAGCAGGTCTTTGAAGAATTCCCGCTGCAGGCGAATACGCTCGGCGACGCTGCGCTCGGTTTTGAGTTTGTGGCGCAGGGCGAAGTAGGTCTGGTTGAGGTTGCGCAGGGCGCGGTGGGGCGTGGCGTATTCTGCCCCGGCCTCTTTGGCCTGCTCTTCGCGGGCATCCCAGTCTTTAATGGTGTCGGCAAAGTCGCCCTGGAACACTTCGGCCAGGTAGTGGGCACTGAAGAATTCGTTGTCGTTGGTTAACCCGATGAAGGTGGCGGCGGTGTCTTGTACGGCCATGGTTAGTCCTGCTCCCCGGCTTCGCGGGTGAATACAGCAATGATCTGGATAAACGGTACAGGTTCGATGGTGAGGGTGTCGCGCACCCAGGCCTGGTAGTCATCGAACGCTTTTTCGATGCGGCCGATGCGCTCTTCCCTTCTGGCAGCTTTGAAGTGCTCTGCCTGGGCAGATTTTTCCAGCTGGAGCTCTATCTGTTTTACCTGCCGCTGCTGGAGTGCTTCCAGTGCCTGCAGCTGTTCTGTCAGCTCTTCGTTCTTCTGTTCTGTGTAGGCCTGCTGGCGCTGGTGCATTTCTGCCTGGGCTGCGTTGATGACCGGCTGGCGCAGGTCTTCGAGTTCGCTGATGTTGATCGGCTGGGCGCGGTTGGGCAGTTTGTTGTCCAGTTGCAGGGTTTGCAGCCAGTGCTCTGCCGGTTCCACGGCCGATACTTCGCCGTTGCGGGTTTTAATGGCAAACCACTCCCAGATCACAGGGTGGGCCTTGCGGTTGGGAATCAGCCCGCTGACCAGGAATACAGACTCGCCCGGTTGCAGGGCCTGTTTCACGGCATTGGTATCCGGCAGGGCCAGTACCGGGGCGCTGTGGCGGGCCACCTGGGCCAGCAGTTTGTCTTGCAGCCACTGGATGGCCGGATGCTGGGGCCACAGGTAATGGAGTTTGGGCCAGGCGCTTTC
This sequence comes from Marinobacter sp. bablab_jr008, assembly GCF_016464145.1. Lineage (NCBI taxonomy): Bacteria > Pseudomonadati > Pseudomonadota > Gammaproteobacteria > Pseudomonadales > Marinobacteraceae > Marinobacter > Marinobacter sp. bablab_jr008. The sequence continues at coordinate 97,601 of NZ_JACDWW010000075.1, read as the reverse complement.
GTCTTGCCGGCTGCGGCGGATTTCGTCTTCAAACCGCTGTTTATCGGCGGTGAGCACCAGGCTGCCATCGCTGGGGCTGATTTCCGGCGGCAGGAAGCGGAACCGGTAGTCCAGATCGTCTGGCGGCGTGATGGTGAGAGTTTGTTTGTCGTTGTTGGCGCTGAACTGAACTTGCTTGCGCTCGCGGTTCAGGGCTTCCAGGGCCTGGCGGGCGAATTCGTAGTCGCTGGGGAACAGGCTGTACCGATCTACCGTGTGCTGTTCGGCCTGTTCTTCGGTTTTCGGGGCTGCAGCTTCCGGGTTCAGGAACAGCGCCAGCAGGTCGTCGCCTTCGTTGCTATCGTCGGCCTGGTATTTGTCATCAAAAGCTTTGGCATCGGTGCCTTCGGCCATGGCTTCCATGGTGAGGGCTTCTTCGGCTTCGGCATCGTGCACTTTCATGAAGGTGGCCGGGTCGCCGATGTTTTTGTAGGCCTGTTCGTCTTTCTCTTTGAGGATTTCCAGTATGCGCTGGTCGCCGCGCACTTTTGGGTTGTCGCTCTGGTTAATCAGGTAGGTGATGATCGGCGTTTGTTCCTGGCCGTAGCGGTCTACCCGGCCGTTGCGCTGCTGGAACACCATGAGTGACCAAGGCAAATCAAAATGCACCAGCCGGTGCGAGAGGTAATGCAGGTTGATGCCCTCGCTGGCGACATCGGAGCACAGTAGTACGCGCAGTTTGCTTTCCGGTTTGCCGAATTCTTCGACGATGCGTTGCTGGTCGATATCCGGCAGCGTGCCGTGCAGTATTTCAACGGCCTCGGGTTTGAGCTTGAGGTCATCCTGCAACTGCTGCTTCAGCCACTTAACGGTTTCGATGCGTTCGCTAAAGATGACCAGACGGTCGTTGGTGTCGGTTTTGCTCCAGCCGAACTCACGGCTGCCCAACAACTTCAGTAGTTTCTGATATTTGCCAAAATGGGCCGTATTAACGTTACGCAGGGATAGCAACAAGCTGTTGAGGGCCTGTATTTCCTGCTGTTCGTCTTCGGTAACTTCCGGCTTGTTCGCCAGTTTTTTGATGCGTTGCTGCACAGAAACTTCCGCCGCAGCCGGGGAACTGAAGATGGCCTTTTGCAGGCCGATGCGCACCAGTTGGCCGTTTTTAGTGGTGCTGTGCTCACCCCGGTAAGTGAACGGTACGTCAAGCAGCGCCTGGTAGGCAGCTTCTTCTTCCGGGCTGGCGTTCAGGTAGATGTCGTTTACTACCCGTTCTTTGAATTCCTGCTGTACCTGATTCCGGATGTCCTTCTTGAACCGGCGAATGACCAGCCCCTTATCGCGGAAATCTTCCCTGGCGTAGTCGTCCGGATCGGAAATGGCCGTGGGGTCCAGCATGTTCATAAGGCTGGCGAACGACCGTGCCCTGCCGTCGTGGGGCGTGGCGGAGAGCATGATCAGGGTGTCCGACCGGCCCGCCAGCAGTTGCGCCAGCTGCGCCCGCTGGGAGCTGCTGCCACGCTCGGCCACGTTGTGGACCTCATCAATCACGATGATGTCCCAGTAGGCCTTTTCCAGGTGCTGGCGGTATGCATTGCCCTGCTTGAGGGTGTCGATGGAGATGATCGACTTATCGTAGTAGTAAAACGGGTTATGGTTGCCCGGAATGTGGTTACGCACCCGCTGCAGGCCGGCGGAATCCAGCCGGGTGAGCGGGATGGTAAAGCGGTTCCACATTTCTTTCTGGAACTGGGTCATCATGCTTTTGAGGGTGAGCACAAGGATGCGCTTGCCCCGGCCACGGCGCATGAGCTCGGTCATCAGAATGCCGGCTTCCAGGGTTTTACCCAGGCCCACGGCATCGGCAATCAGGATGCGCTGGCGGTTCTGCTTCAGCGCCTGCAGGGCCGGGTCCAGCTGGTAAGGCACCGGGTCCATGGCCGCTTTGTGGCCGAGGTGGATCCTCTCATCCGCCGGGGTAATCTGGCGCAGCTGGGTTTCAATGAACAGACGGCTTTTCTCGAAGCCGGGGGTCAAGTCCTGCTCAAAGCGGGTTTCCGCCGGGTCCAGTACGCGGATGGTGTTGGCCTGCTCTTCCAGCCGGGTCAGGAATCGTGCGGATTTGCCATTCACCAACTCCGACAGGCCGTCAACGGTAAGGGCATAGCCGCCGTCATCACTGGGGTCTGCCCGGCGGACAACCCATTCGCAATCCCGGATAACAACTCTGGCGCCTGGTGCGTAGAGTGAAGACATGTGCCCTTCCCGACTGGTTTGGTGGAACTGGATGTCGGGAGGGTAGCTGGTGGCTCCGACATCCGTTGTCGCTTTCTGATTGTTACCTTTTGGTTATGACTTTGATGATCGTCCATATAAGGACAAAGGTGAAGGGGTGTTTAATAATTTTTGACAATTCATGTGTCTGTTTTTTCAGGTGTTTCACTTACTCAACTAATTATCAGTTCGCGGGTAAGTTGCGGGTAGGTCAGCTGGGACTTCCTCCCGTTCAAAACAACCAGAAGCAAGACTCCACTCCCTGTCGATTAATCACTCACAGGATTCTGGCGGCTATCACTACCGTCAGTAGTTGTTGTGGCATCTTGCCATCCTATAGCGCTTACTATTCCCCAGTTGCCTTTCAAATTTGGCCTGCGCCATTTTGCGGTTGGCATCCGTTTTAGGTATTCCAATGCAGCTGAATAGTTGGAAAAGCGCTGCTCGGAACCTTTCTCACCCACGGTAAAATATCCGTTTTTGTTGCAGAGATTTATGCAGAATGAACTACCATCCCTTGCATAGGGTATCTTCGACGTCTTCTGCTCAGCACTTGCGGATTTGGAACGAGAACCGACGTTTTGTGTCGTTGAAAAAATTTCGACTAACGCAGCCTGTAGATTTTCTATCGCTACGGTATCTAACTCGACCCAAACTACTGCACCGGATCTGTGCTGGTATTTTATTGGCTGTACAAGGGGCAAGACGTCGCCCAATACCCAGGCGTGGTTCCACTTGTAGCCATCTCGGGTATAGATCTCCGGGCCAACGTTATGTTTTATCTCGTTCTCAAAAACTTCTTCAAAGCACAATGGGCCGATGGAATCGAGAATTGAACCAACACCAACAATGGTCCCACTACCCTTCTCGATCAGGGCGATGGGGCCTCGAATTGTTGTTCGGGCGCTTCGCATTTCCCAGGTTTTATAACCCTTGAGAATTTTATCGATCCACGGCTGGTCAATAATTAAGCCACGAGTAATAGGTTTCGCGCCCGCTTCCCAATTCTTATTTAGTTCGTGTTTCTCTTTAGGCATAGTTGATTCCCTTCATCGGTTTTTCGACCAACGCAAGCTTGCGATCTAAAGTCCCATCGACTTGAGAACCTCATTCTCGCTAACAGCTTCAGGCGTCACCACTGCATCCTTCAGCATCAGTTTTCCGCGTAGCAATCTATCCAGGTGAACATCGAACGCATCGTACTCAGGGTGTAGAACCGCAGGCAGATGGATGCTGACCGGCTTTGTTTGACCAATCCGATAAACCCTGTCCGATGCCTGGGCTTCTTTTGCAGGATTCCAATGCCGTTCCAGATGGATTACGTGATTTGCTCCCACAACGGTGAGGCCGACGCCAGCTGCTACCGGAGACATGATCAGAATATTGAACCCTTCTTTAGCCTCAAACTGCGTAATCAGTTGCTTGCGGCTGAGCACATCTGATTTTTTTGAGACGGCAGCGGTATCACCGTTAATAACGGCGATGTCGAGGCCGTATATCTGGTCAAGCCAAAGTTTAAGAAGACGCTGCAGACGTTTGGTAACCATGAACAGAATGACTTTTTCGCCTCGCGTCCTAATGGCGTCCAAAGAAGTAAGAAGGACCGCCAACTTGGATGACTCCTGCATCACCTTTTTCGCGGATCGGGCATCATTGGTAACCAATTCTGCTTCGTGTCGAAGACGGGGGTGGAGTGAGATTTCCCTGAGTTGCTGCAGCACAGAAAGCGCTTTACCCCGCATGTCTTCAGTTGCTTGTTGCGCGCGATACTCTCTCAAAACGTCTTCGTAAGCCCGTCGTTGGAAACCCTCCATGGTGCTGGTGAGTTCCTGGCTGTAAACAACGTTACCATGGTCAGACTGAGGCACTCCGCAACGAATCGTCTTGGCTGGCAAACCAGAGAGCTGGTCTTCTTTCACCCGGCGTAACATAAACGGGCCTACGACATCCCTCAAATCCTTCCCCAACGCCACTCTAACTGAATCGCGGTTCTCTTCATCTGCCTCGAGTATCGGTTTTATCCAGGTATCCCGAAAAGTAGTCCAGCTCCCGAGCAAACCAGGCTGGGCGGTGTCCATCAGACACCAGAAATCCCCCAGGCTGTTCTCTACTGGCGTACCTGTCGCCAGTAATTTGAAGTCTGCTTTCAGCCCTTTTGCTGCTCTTGTTTGAAGGGTATTGGGATTTTTGATGTTCTGAGCTTCATCAAAAATCACTAACCCCCAATCGATTCTGCAAAGGGAAAACTGGTAATCGCGTAGTGTCTGGTAAGTTGCAAGTACCAGTCGACGCTCCTGATCGAGTCGTTTGGTGCCCGCGTCGGGGCCTATGTGCAATGCGTAACGAATGGCATCTTCGTCTAAGACCTGATCGTTATCCAGAATCGCTGCTATCTGCGCCGCTTCTCGCTTTTCGCCTCTGACCCGGTATTTCGCCAAATCCCGCCCAGACTGCAGAACGACAATGTCTTTGAAGGGAATGCCGTTGTAGGTAACTCTTACTTCATCCTCCCAATTTTCAAGCAAGCTAAGAGGAGCAACGACCAATATCGGTTTTTGCTGCTTACTCGCTTCCTTTTGTCGCCGCAAATATTCGCCAACGGCGACAAGGCTCATATACGTTTTACCAAGACCCATATCGTCCGCCAGCAAAGCACCCTGTAAACGATACAGGTCACCGGAATTTTCACTCCGAGCCTGCTCGATCAGGCTCAGCATCCAGGAAATCCCTTCCTTTTGATGAGGGAACGGCTGCCGCGCATACATACCCCAGTCAGGCTCCGCCTCGCCTTGCGATTCTCTGCCCTTTTGACGAAGTTCTTGATGTAGCTCTTCGGCTTCCTTCAGAACAAGACTGAGCTTCTCTTCTTTGATTGGAGTATCATTGATCTGCGGTTCATCAATGCCTGATGGGTTTCGCAGGTTCTCAGTAATTTGTTCAAGTTGAGATCCAACGGCGTTTCGATCTGAGATATCGATGGTTTCGCCATTAAAAGATAGGATGTCTGCACCCTGCCCCCACGCTGCGTCCACTGCCTCTTGGAATTGAGCCAACTCTTCTTCTGACTGAATAACGTTGGGCAGAGACTCGGGAGGCGCGGGCAGCTTATCAAGTGCAAACCAGTCCTGTTTTTTGGCGTCAGCTTCACCGAACTCCATATGCTGGAGCTTACCAACACCTTCAACTCGCACCGAAAAACCAAGCTCGAGATTGACCAGCGATGCGTCTAGGAACGCGCCAGGGGTTTCGATAAATTCCTGCACTTTGTCCGCAGGAATCCTTCGGTTACCAAATACTTCTTTTACCGCCGCTACCTTTTCTGGTTCCAGAAGAACTACCCGCTTTCCAATTCGAAGAGCACCGCCGGTGTCCTTATCGAAATCGAGTTGATCCCACCTTTTGCCCAGTTCTTCAGGGGTCGATCCATCACCAAGACTTGGGCTAAGGAAAAGACTGCCATCGGGCATTTTGGTTGCGACAACGCCTATACCCTCCGGCACCACAACATCCAATTTTTGGAAATGCCCCAAGTCCAGATTCATTCCATTACGCTGAGCAGTCTGAAGCTCGGCCATTAGACGAAGATTCGCTCCTTCGCCTCTATCATCTGGAGGCAAATACTGATGATGCTCCCAGGCCTCAAGTGCAAACAGTTCTGGGGAAGTAAGGCGATAGGTCTCTGTCGACGTGAGGTTCAGAAAAGGCCCTTTCCTTGAAAACGGCGTACTTTGACCATCAATCAACGCGGTGACATTAACGCGAAATCCGCTATTTCCTGAACGGCCATTGATTTCAGCGTGAAAACTCCCGGGAAACCTTGGGGGTAAGCTCAGAACGTCCGCCTGCTCATCATCAAGCCCTGCGATATTCTCAGCGCCGATGTGGAAACCATTCGCCATAGGTTCCGCATAACCCTGCTCTTCAAGCATTCGAAGGGCAATCAGCTGCATCTTCTGAAAAGCTGGCCCTTGACCATGCTTGAGTTCGTCAAACTTTGTGGGCTCGATGAAGAACAATACACCAGAGGAGTCTGCTCGCAGCTCAAAACCTGCTTGCTGAGAGACGTTCTCTTTCTCACCTGAAACCATTGAGCGCAGTAGATCGAAAAGGCCCATAAAATTCCTTTTTGTTTATTTGAACTTATTGATGAATTCGGACTTTACCACCCAGGTATGTAGGTCTTTTCTTTCAACAAAAGGCTCCAGCGGGCCCGCGAACATAGCAACGAGCTCCTTTAGAGAAAAGCCAAGCAGCGAAGCGACATGTCTCGCTTTCGCATTTGGATTATGCGCCAGATAGCCCAGAACCGTTTTGTGCTGATCAGATAGATTTTGAGACCTGTCCTCTTTAAATCTCTGCTGCCTTTGAACGTAGGCATCTCTGCGCTCTTGTGCAGTTGTTGATGGTTTTCCGCGCAAGAATCGATCAGCAGCGCTGGAAGGTGCTTTTTCTGAGAAAAGATCCTGAAATTTTGGCGGGGGTCGTCTCTGGGCCCTCTGACGCATCCTAACTTCCAGATGCCCAGGCAACTCCTTTGGTTCCGGAACACGTACCTTCGGTGTCTTCACTACCGGATAACCATGGATCGCGAGGTGCCCCCGGTATTCGGCTGGACTTAGCAGGGATTCTATATCGAGCTCGACACCTTGCTCAGCAAGGAAATTGATCACCTTGGACTGCCACGTACCGTTATGAGTCACAGCTTCATAGGGCAAACCGTACATGGCGCTGTACTGCGACGGAGTGATATGAGTCAGCTCACCGTGAGTAAATGACGAACAATCATACGATGGAACAAGCTTTCCCGGCGGAGCGAGATAAACCCAAATCTTGAAACTATGGGAGCCTTCTACGAGGTAAAAATCGCTGCAATCAACGTAGATGATAGCTTTATCCGCGAGTCCGCCCTCCAAGCTCGCAAAATTGGTTTTAATTTCATCTCCGAGCAGTCTTTTAACAATGCCCTCTGCCGACCTACCCAGCATCAAGCGCGTGTTGCGAATGAGTTTCTGATTATAGAGGCCCTCAAGGAAACGTTTTCGTGCAGGAAACATACGCTGCAAGTCGGATTTTCCACTCTCGATTCCGTATTGTTCCAGGGCTTGCAGAAAGAGCTTGAGGTCTTCTCGGGAAAGCCATCCCCTGACTTTGTCTACCCGAGCGGCGCCCAAAGGCCTCCACCACTCCTGGTAATTTGTCGCCGAACTGTTGATTCGAGGATCTCCGGCAACGCCTAGAACGAAATCCTGCCAAGCTTCTGAGACTTCAGAGCCCGCTCGATCAATGAGGATTTCCAAAGCTACGTGGCCTATCCTTTTGCCTTCACCGAAAGGAGCGCGATTGACTGACGGTTTGAGAAGTTCATCGAAAATAGGATCCCACTGGCCGAGCTCCACTTCTTTGAGAGTCTCAATATAGTAGTGCGCCCGGCATAGGTCCCCATACCGCCCTTGGTCATAGCCGACCAAGCCAAGCGCAGCGAACTTTTGCTCAAGTTCCTGGCCACTTTCACGGACCTGTCGAGAAAAATAGGAGGGGCCCTCACTGCCGATCAGCCAGTTGACATTCTCCTTGATCGACGCAACAGGATCTCTCGACGTGTGCTTGTGCGTCTGACGAGGTTGTTTTTTGCTTTGGTCCCGGAGTACCGCTTCTAATTTAGAGGAAAGCCCAGGCTCTATACTTTCAAGGTGGTCAAACTCCTGAAAATAAAGCTGGCATAACTGCAGGAAGGTTGTTCGGGTAAGCCTAGGGTTTTGGGCCTCCACCAACACCTCTATAACTGACTGTCTACAACTGATTTTCCGAATTTTTTCGTCGTTACACCACAGCCAGGTTAGCGCTCTTGCGCCAAGGCGCTTCTCCAAAGCGTCATAAACGTCGCCGAAGTCGCCATTATTAATTGCTTTGACTATCCTTTGACACATCGAATCAAAGGCACTGCCACTTCCCGCTGATTGAGCGAAACTTTCGGCCTGATTAATGAGATTAGACCAGCCGGACTGAACGTGTTCCGGCCATTCCTTTTTAAGTTGCGGGGGCTGAGGCAGCTTCATTTCGTTAAATCTACCTTTGCTCGGACCTTTTCATAGTCCTCGCTACTGGGCCGTCGAATAGTAAATCGAATATCAATTCGACGGTTCTTGCTATAGTCATCTGCAGTACGCTGATTTTCGACGACGGGCCTGGTTTCCGCGTACCCACTCACGGAGAAAAGTGGTTTGCCCTCTCCGTTTTTCAGGCTGCTCAACTTGGCACGCTCCTGAAGTGAGCGCTCCCAGAATTGCCAGAGTGAGATAGCTCTGAATGTAGACAAACACCAATTACCTTTTTCGCCACACAACCGTCCGGTAAACGGCCTGCTATCGGTATGCCCCTCTACGAAAACGGTATCCAGATAATCGGACCGGTCTTCTTTAGAAATGAGCTGGTGGAGCACTTCACCAATTTCGCGAGCGGTATTCTGATATTGCTGGCCGATTTGGTCAGCGGCAGTATCAAATCCTAGCAACTGGTTTGGAATCCTGAGAACCGTACTGTTCTCGCTAACTTCGACCTGAATTCCACGCTTTTGAAGAATCTCTGCGGCCTCTGTTAGGATATTTCGTCGAACCTCCTCCGCTTTTCGAAGCAGCTTAATCTCTTCCTCTACTTCTTCTACTTGTTCCTGCAAACGCTCCCGCTCTTGCTCCGCTTCCTCCTGCAGCTCCATCAACTGGAGGATTAAGATCACTGAGGCCAAGATAAAAATCACCAACAACCCAGACATAATGTCGGAGAAAGACATCCAGTAAGGATTCTCTTCGTCTACCGACACGTGCTTCTGAGACCGGAGCAGCGCCATTAGCGGGTCTCCAATTCATCAAGAATACTGTTCATATTCTCGACCACCCGCAGCATGGAGTCGGCATAAGCTCGAGAACTGTTATTCCATTTGTCCATGCGGTCTTCGATTTGTTGGTTCACCTGTGTGGAATAACTCGACAGCCAGGACTCTGCCTGTTTTTCAATACCAGAAACCTGATTGGCCAGATTCTCAGATAACCCACTGAATTCAGTCTTGATTGAGCTCAACCATTCCTGTTGATGCTGTTTGAGCTCAGCGAAACCTTCGTTTGTTAGTTTTGCAGCATTGCCATATTGCTCTACGCTAGCTTGAATCGACCGTTGGAGGCCTTCAAGCAGTCTAGACTGTTCGCTCAGTCGTTCTGAAAGCAATGCATTCTGCTCGCCGGCAGATTCTATGACTGATAAAACCTCCGACATACGGGTGCCCAATAGGTCGGTGGCTTGTTTTACCTGGGAGCTGAGTAGGCCAAGCTGATTTGCACTACTATCCAGATGTTTGCTGCTCTCGGAAATGGAACCGGTAACACTAGCGAGTTGTTGGAGAGTTTCTCGGTGCTGCTCAGCCAATTGCAGGCTTTGTTTTTGCGTTGTTCTGACAGATTCCGCAATCTCATTAAGCAGACGTTGCTGTTGCTCGGCGACTTGTTCATTCTGCTCTCGGAAACGTTCTTGTCTAAGACCTTCTCGCTCATCTGCCGCCTCAATCTGTGACTTGAGGCTTTCCATAGTCCGACCGGTCAGAACCGCGAACATTTGCTCCATTTTCTGCTCGCGTTTCAAAGATCCTTCTGATGCCCTCTCAGCTCTCTTATCGGCAGCCTCCAGTTGTCTTTCGACCTGTTCTGAGAAACTAGCCATCAGCTGACCGAACTTGTCCTCCAACGCTTTTTGGCTGCTTGATGCGGAGTCCGCAACCCGACTAATCTGGTCGTCAAATTGACTGGCTTGTTGCCGTGAATTCTCAAGCTGTCTTTCTTGCTGTTCGTTGAGTTTTGTGAAGAGCTCTCCAAGTTGGTGGCTCATATCAGTGACAGCAGTGTTCACGTCGGAAGCCGCCTGTTCAAGCAATGCCCCCTGATTTTTTGCTGCCCCGCTAACGCCCTCAACGAAATCGCCTACCAACCGCTCGAGAACCTGAGTGGACTGCTGGCTTGCGTTACTGACTAGAGACTCAATGGCAGGCGCCATAATCTTGTTTAACGCCGTGGTAAAAGCCTCTTCCATCGAATCAGAAACGCCTTTGATACTCTCCTGTAACCGATCACCTATACGCTCATGAAGTTCCTGAAGTGCCTCCTTGCTCTCCCGACTACTATCGGCGATGTGAACCAAAGACTGCTCTGCCGGTATTCTTGGGTAGAGAAAATCGATCTCTTGCTGCACCGACTTAATCTTGGATAACGCCGAGCGCTCCATAAACTTTTCAACCATATTGAGTAGTAGGCTAAGACCCACACCCCAAACAGAGGTCATAAAGGCAACTGTCGCCCCCTGAATTAGTCGATCAATACCATCACGCAGTTCGGGGATGTCAGAGCGGGAGCTCAAGTTCAGGCTATCCAGGCCAACCGTTAAACCCACGAAAGTCCCTAGCACACCGATCGCCACCAAGAAGCTTGGCGTCGCCGCAAGCAAACGACTTCCTGTAAGGCCAGGCGCAAGGGTTCTGGCGTTAAAGAAATGATCAGCATCCAGGGTGTTAAACAGCGCCTTCTGATCGCCCGAAATCACCAGGCTCTCATCAAATTCTCGCCAAACCTTACCAACATCCTCTTGCTTTAAGGCCAAAGCTTTTTGCAAAACTTCACGACGATTGCTCGCGAGCGATTTCTTATCTTGATCACTGATGAGGGTTCTGAGCGAACCCAACCTGCCTTTGAAACGCAGAAAATGACGAGTAACTGCGATGACTGCGACCAAAAAAATCACAATCATAAGCAGCCAAAACAACGTTGCTAGGCCTTGTGGTGTGCCGTTTGATAAAGCAGTAAAGTCAGGAAGTAGGTGCGAAAGCAAACTGACAAAATCCATTTTTGGTACCCTGTTTTTTATCGATTTTTCTTTTTTCAGAGACGGCTGACGTAACAAAAAGCCTCTTTGGCGAGTTCACGCTCACCATCCCACCGGTAAGCGCATAGTTTTCCGTCAGAGTCACCCGCAATGCTGTAGTCCAAGCATGCAATATGCTCATTCAGCGGCGCAGGCTCGCCTTTCATCCAGTAGTGACCGACGAATACAGGCTTCTCACCGTCGTAGCCTGGCAAGACATGAGAGGCAACCGGCAAATGCGGTATCTGGTCGATCGCGTCGCCGGGAACCATGGCAAGATCACGGTAGGTCAACTCGCCCTGCTGCCACCATTTAGTCCGGATATTACTTCGCTTGTGGTTATTTTTGTCAAAAAAATGGTGATCTCGCGGCAAAGGGATTTCCAATCCTTTAAGCAGAGTCTCGATGGCTTCATAGGCATCACTCCCCTCCCTACTCGTTTGCTCCCACGCCTCTGGAAGCAACCGGTTTTCTGAATCGGTGTACTTGCCAATCGCGGCCAGATGTTGCGGATGCCAGCAGGCATGAACAACACGAAATTCCGGCAAGTCCAGGTACACAGGTAATGTTTTGAACCACTCGACCATTCTGTGGTGCAGCTCACTGCCTTCACCCACTTGTTCAAGAAACGCCTGATGTTGGTCCAGGTTTTTATCGGTATGGGGGCGCAAGTACTCACCAGGGCTCTGCGGATCTTCCATGGCCCAGGCCACGGCATTGAATTCGTGATTACCCATCACGGCCAGGGCTTGGCCGTTCTCGACCATACTGCGGGCAATGGTGACGGTTTCCACCTGCTCAGGGCCGCGGTCTACAAAGTCACCCAGGAAGATTACCCTACGTTCGGGATGCTGCCACACACCGTCTATTTCACGGTAATCCATTTTGGTGAGGAGAGCTTTAAGTTCGGTTGCGTGGCCGTGTCTGTCACCTATCAAGTCATACATCATTCATTTCCTTTTGAATTCGTTATTGCCGGGCCGCCTGCACCACTGAATTAATGGCGCCCAGTTGGCGCCCGCTGACTACCCCAACCGATTCCGCCCCACACAGCTTACCAACCACTTCACCATGCAGGTTAAAAAGGTAGGCTGCGTTCTTTTCGTAATAAAACCAATACTGCTTGATCTTACCCCAGATGCCAAGTTCTCCCCCCGTTTCAGCAACATGCGCCCGAATGCGACTCTGGGCCTCACCTAATTGATCAGTTAATGAATAGCGCCAGAACCCTTCAACAAACTGCAGATAACGCTGGTGGTCGCAAGCTGCCAAAGCGAATAACGGTTGGCTTTTTCGCATAAAATCAGTGTCTATCCAGATATAAGGCTTGAAAGCTCGCCGTTCCTGCTCCAAACGGGTAATGAGTTTTGCAATACGCTGTTCAACCACTAGCTTCTCCATACCGACTGCTCGACAAAGGGCTCCGAGGAAATCTTTGCTGCTGTACTTGAAGTCGAATCCGCCCCCACCGAGACCAAAGTTAGGGCATTCCAACACTCGTTGGAGGCGCTTTCGATTCGCAGCGGTAGGTCGCACGTAGCCCATTGTTTTGAGAATGTCGTTATGTGACTTTGCGGCCACCCGGATAATCAGATCCGTTTTAAAGTTGTTGATCACGTTATGCCCTCCCTCATTGTCTGTTAACTCTAACGCGACCATGCGACAAATTCGGTCGCTCTGATGAGATGCGGGGGCTATGGTAAATTGCGTGTCTTAGGTTGCCGGAAAAGATCAACGGAGACTCAAAGGTTCAACTATGCCCTACCCGATTGAAGACAAGCTGGTTATAGCCGTTGCGTCCAGCGCTCTGTTCGATCTGTCTGATTCAGACCATGTTTTCAGAATGCAGGGCGAAAAGGCCTACCGGAAATACCAGGAAGCAAATCTGGACTCTCCGCTGGAGAAAGGCGTTGCGTTCCCTTTTGTCCGGCGCTTTTTGGCGATTAACCAACGGTTTCCGGATAAATCCCCTGTTGAGGTGGTTTTGCTATCCCGCAACTCCGCGATTACCGGCAAGCGAGTGTTCCGCTCGATCAACCACCACGGCCTGGATATAACCCGCGCCGCCTTTCTGGAGGGTAAGTCGCCCTACCCCTACATTCCCGCATTCAACGCTTCGCTGTTCTTGTCAGCTAACGAGAATGACGTTCTACAGGCTATCGACTACGGACACCCTGCCGGCACAGTATTGCCAAGCCAGGTGGTGGACGATGAAGGCGATACAGAGCTGAGGATTGCTTTCGACTTCGACGGTGTGATTGCGGATGATGCATCGGAAAAGGTCTATAAATCTGGCTCTCTGGAAGAGTTCCAAGAACACGAAACCTCCCGTTCCCACATTCCGCACAGCCCGGGCCCTTTGGCTGACCTATTCCGAAAGCTCTCTCATCTCCAAAAGCTGGAAGATAAAGCGGTAGAGGCAGCCCCTGATTATCAGCGTATTCTCAGAACCGGCATTGTCACCGCCCGCAATGCCCCTTCCCACGAGCGGGTGATCACGACTCTGGAGCACTGGGGCGTAGATGCCAATGAGGTGTTCTTCCTGGGTGGTATGAAGAAGGACAGGATACTGAGTGTGCTAAAGCCGCATATGTTCTTTGATGATCAGCGATCCCACCTGGAATCTGAGGCGGGCAATGTGCCGATGGTACATATTCCGTTTGGGGTGGCTAATGTGGGCTGATTCAGGTGCGCACGCCTTGGCGCACCTGAATTGAGAGGGTCTCAGAACCGGAATTCGGGGCCAACGGAGAATACGTTGATATCCGCTTCGCCGGTCTCGTCTTCATCGCCAACATTCAGCAGCAGATCCCAGTCTGCGCGCAAACGCAGCTGCTCGGAAACCTGGTAGCTCATGCCAAGGCCCGTTCGAAACGCAACGCCGCTATCATCGTCGCTTTCTGAAATGGACAGAAAGCCGTTGCTTGCCTCAACCTCATAGTTAAGACGCCACACCATCAAGCCGGCTTTGCTGAACACCTTGAACGGGCCTGATTCAGGCAGACCGAGCTGGAGTGTTGTGTCGACAAAATGGCCATTGATAGCGGCAGCAACAGCGACACCACTGATGAAGCCCGAGGCTTCAACATCATCGATGTAGCGATAACCCACTTCGAGATTGACGAAATCAGTGAGCTCTGTACCACCATGAATCCGGAAGGAGACAGCGTCGTCATCACAGGACACTTCGATACCATCACACAAATCATCTACCGTTGCCTGGCCCGCCGTGACACCAAAATAGCCGGTTCGGTCACTGGCTGCATACGCCGGTGCGGACATTGCAATGGCGAGTAATGGCAGAGCAGCAAGTAATTTGTTGGATTTCATTTCGACTTCCTCGTACTAATCTTCAAATGTCGATGGTAAGCGGGCTATCGGCCGCGGAAAAAATATCATATTCCTGGAAAGCGACATATAGGATCGTGTTACACAAACCTATTCGAGTTCTCAAGGTTACTTGGTTGCGCTGCGCCAATAGCCGATGGAGGTTTCGTTTACATACCCTTGGGTCAGCCCAAGGGTTATGAACGCCGCCTGAACCGCCCTCGCCAACTCAGGCTGATGGCAGTAGTGCAGGCTCCGGATGATGCGGGTAATGCGAAGGTGATTATGGCCCCCCGCTTTCAACCAGATATGGTCCCTGGGGTTCAATCCCGGCAGGGCCTCTATCACACCATTCCGGCGCACGAGACCGTAGAAAGCAAGCATTCGATCCAGCGCTTTTGTCTGTTGCTGCCTTAGATCGGTATCGCGTTTGAAAACGTCGCAGTCTTCTTGGGTTAGTACCGGTGCCATCGGATTGGCTCGACTGGCTTCCGGAATGGGAAACAGCCACTGCACGAAATCGTGGGTGTACTCCAGCCAGAAGTCATCAAAGGCGAGGATTTCATCGATCGTTCGGCCCTGGTGGTCCCGGCCCTCGCCTCGCATGAATTGAATCAGGCGACTCTCCTCCGGCTTGGTAGTTTCGGCGATACTGATGAGGTTGTGTTCAGACCAGAGTTCCGCCGATGTCTCATCAAAACAGACCAGCCAATAGCGATTATTTTCGCTGGTGAAGCCTCCGAATTCGGATAATGGCTGCTCGAGTACTAGGGGCTCTGTCACGTCGAAATATTGGGCATTCCCCAGCACTCGACGCTGCACTTTCCGGGCATCTGGATTGTCATTCGGCAATGCCCTAAGTTGTTCAGAGAGCGCGTCCCAGCGCCCTTGGGAGTATAAAAGAATGGCAGGCCAGTCCGGTGATGCAGTTGCTACCAACTTGCCTGTCATTAGGCGATTCAACTCTGGCGACAGAACTGCAAGCTCTGCCTTGTTCAGCGTCGCCGCTTTCTGCCAGTTAATGGTCATTGAGTTTACCGGGTAGGCGCAGCCGACTTTCCAGGCTGGTTTTGGCGTTCTAATCACTTACGCTCTCCTCTACTGGACAAAGCCGATGGGCTGGCTGAGCAGGCCCTCAGTTTGCTGGCGCTGCTCCTCTTTCAGGGCATCGAGCAATCGGCCTGTACGTGGCCGGAATCCTCGCAGCCGAAGGTTCTGAACGGTAGCTCGCATAACGCCCGGTGTGAGATGGTCCAGTTCGGCCAGCTCTGACGGTGTCAGGTTGTTGGTCTTGTCCGAGTCCACAACGCAGGCTGCAAGTATGGCCTTCACCTGCTCCGGGGTCAGGTAGCCAAATTCCACTTTCATCTGGAAGCGGCGAAGGATGGCTTTGTCAAAACTGTCGAATCGATTGGTGGTAGCGAGGAAAACGCCTTCGAAGCGCTCCAGGCGAACCATGAATTCGTTGACAGCACTGATCTCCCAGCTGCGGTGTGCGATATTCCGGCTATAGAGAAAGGTGTCTGCTTCATCCAGCAGCAACACCGCACCGCTACGCTCTGCTTTGTCAAACATCTCGGCAATGTTCTTTTCAGTCTGGCCGACGTACATGCCCAGCAGATCACTGCCGGATTGCAGCATAAAGGGTTTGTTCAGGCGCTTGGCAAGTTCCTGGGCATAAGCGGTTTTACCGGCACCGGGCGGGCCATACAGGCAGATTCGGGCGCCGCCTTCCTCACGAACGAAACGCTCTACGTTCCAAAGTGTCGGTTTGGTGTTGATCCACTCGGCCCGGAATTCGGGAAAATCGGACTTCTGAGCTTTGGGCAGAATACGGCCCGGCATCCTCTCCCCCATCACTTCCAGCCGCTGCCGGACCATGGTCTCCAGGCGATGCTGGTTACGCATAACCTGGCGTTGCGGAAGATAGCGGCCTACCTCGGCCAGATTTCTCGCGAGAGCGGGCGTCATCCAGGGTTTCCTGGCTACTTCCGATACCCAGGCCGGAGCAACGGGTAACTCAGAAAGCGTTTGTTTCAGCTTATCGGCTTGGCGATCACTACCTGTGCCCTCGATCTCAACAATGAAATCAAACCTCCGCAGAAAAGCAGGGTCGACGGCACTGATGTTGTTGCTGATCCAGATCACCGGGGCGCGATTCTCCTCCAGCATCTGGTTGAACCAGCCTTTGGCGAGCTGATCGGATTTGCGGAAAGCGTCTTCCATTTCATCGAACAGCAGAACGGCGCCTAGCCGATCTTCCAGAAACATCTGCGCCATCTTGGCAGCGTCCAGGCGAACACGGCCGGTCATGGCGCCAGAGTGGCTGTCTTTGGTGGGTACTTCATACAGCGGCGCACTCAGCTTTTCCGCAAGGGCCCTGGCCAATTGGGTTTTCCCGGTGCCGGGCTTGCCGTAGAGCAGAATGTTTTTGCCACGAGATTTGTTATTCAGAGCATCCTGCAGGTAATCCAGCATCAGCTGAAGATCAGGAACACCCCTGAAATCGGCGATGGAATGCAGTGCCGCTGGTCCTGGCGGGCAGATGTGCTTGAACAGCATCTGTTCGATGTCTTCTGTGGCGCCTGCCTCACATTGCTCAGAGGTGGCCACCACCAGCTGACTCAGGAGCGGCCCGGCCTCTACCAGATCCCAGATATCGCTGTTCTGGTTCGGTTCCTCCAACAGGCGAATTTGGCAAAGCATGGCGTCCTGATCTAACGCCGCCGCAATGGTTCTCCCGGATTCTCGCATCGCCCTGGCCAGAGCACTAACCGAGTTTCCAAATTCATTAATCTCCAGATCCCGCATGACATCCTTAGCCTTCGGGTGTTTGAGGAGAAGGATGGCGAAGATCAACAGTTTGACCTCAACCACGCTCGGCTTCAGCAGCTTGATCAGGTTGGCCAACAGAGGCTCAAAGGACAGTTCCGGCTTGCCTTTCAGGCTTCGGGTGAGCTGTTGCTCACGTTTGCGCACTGCCTCCAGAAAGACGGGGGCGCTTACCTCACCATCATCTCTTGTCGGCAGCTTCAGCCCAAGGAAAACGTCCGACTCTTCCATGCCAACGAGACGGAATTCCTTTTTATACCCGGTGATGAGGAACAACCGACAGAGGTAGATTTGCAGTAGCTTCAGGTCGTCTTTGGATGAGGATGCAGGATAGTCCGGCTCGTGGGCTTCATTGATGAGTTCTTTCCATAACAGCATAGCGGGCCTCCAGAGGATCTACGTGCATTCTGAAGGCCGAAGGCGACACGCTGTGTCGCTAACCTAATCTGGTTTTGAGCCATTCAGTGACGTCGTGCTTGTCAATTGGGGAGTATCGGCTGAGATGGGGCAGGCCGGCGACGTATGTTGGCCGACCATTTATTTGGCAGGAAAATCCTTTGATCCTCCAGCTACCATGTCCGGCGGGCAGCTCTTCTTGGCTCCCCCCAAATCTTGAATGCAAATACTCGTATGGCGATACCTGGGAATTACCAAAAGCCAAAATCAAATTTGGCTTTATTATGTCCATAATTGCCTCATGAACCGGCCAACAGATATCAGCCAGCTCATAACCGATATCCTTCACCGTTCTACTCTGCAGAAAGATCAAATTACTTGCACAAACCTCACGTGTCTCCAAACCGAGCTCAGTAAGCAACCAGTCTATTCTCCGCTGCAAGGGCGCCTCACCACTATCCCACGAGCCACTGCCATTACACCAACATTCATCAATATAGGCGTTCTCAGTGTGTGACAGCATGGTGTCCAAGCTATTCGCCAGTGAGCTCCCATTACTACCTCCCGGATTGAATCCTAAGAGGTAAACTTTGCCTGGCTTCAATGTTTCATGGCTACTGTAGAGTACCCCGCCAGGTTCATGGAGGTAATCACTGAGTAATTTCTCAGCCAGCTTTGGAATGTCTTCTTTGTTCATACAGACTCCTCATTTCTTCGAATTATTTTCAGTCACTGTTTGCGACAGACTAAAAAATTACCTCATGTGCAAACAACAGGATTTGGTAGCCGTTAAGCGCTGCATCACACTTCGAAGCACTCTTGAATTTCATGTACAGATAAAAGAGCATATGATTTCTTTTATTCTGCCGGGGCCAATATGTCGAACTGTCTTGTTTCAATTTCAGACCAAGCCTTTTTCACGATAGTGACTGCTGCATTGGAGGCCTATGCCATTGATCACGGAGACCCAGATTCTGAAGAAGAGTCAAAGCACCTTGAAACTTTCGGTAACCTCTGGGGCTATCGAAGCAAATCGGGGCTAGGTGAAGAGGTTTTTCGGATTGCGATGGCCGACGTGTCAACAGCAGCTCACAGAGGAAAGGGTTTTGTAATTGACAAAGAAGAGAGCTACGAAGCCAAAGCAGATTTCGTATCCGTCTTCTACCCGGAACTGACATTTTTAGGGGACTATCACAGTCACCCCTACACTACGCCTGCAGATGGCGTAAATACTGAACTCGATCTTGAGCGACACTCGCTCTATCAATTCTCCAACGCCGATTTCAGTTCCGTGAAGTACCAACAGGACAGTGGACGCGATTATCGTGTTGGGCTCGTTGCCACTGTCTTTGAGCGGAAGGAAGGCATTCCGAGAACAAGCAAACACATGGACGGTGCAAGCTGTATCAGATTCCAATATCAAGACGTGACTATCTGGATCAAGGCCTACGTTTGGGCCGGCGACGATTACCGTCGGAAATCAGATAAAATGGTGCACCTTATCTGCCCAAACCTGGGATTCAATGCCAGTTAAATATTCAGAAAGACGTCGCGGAGCTTCTCAGCCCGCGGCTCGTTCTCAGCAAAGCATTTCGAGCAAATAACTGCCATCCACTTCTCGAGTTGCTCAGCCTTTAAGATTTAATTCGAAACAAACAGCGCTCGAGCGTTGAGGTTACTTCCTGTTTTAGCCATTCAGGCTCCAGAATATCGCAATGAATCGCCTGCGCCGTCAGCCACCACCGCAAATCCTGGGTGTCGCCCACAGTAACGGCAATCTCGAACGTTGAGTCGTCAATCTCATTGGTGATTTGGTCAAATCCCAAAGGTGATTCAATCAGATGGTTCAAAGCCGGTTTGTCACAACGTAACTTCAGGTAAACCGGTTCATTGGACTTGAGAATCCCCATGGCGCCCGAACGGATGTACAAATCCAGGTCGAAATCCTCTGGTCTATCCGATGGTTCTTCTATCAACTCACCTGTGGTGGCTCGATGCAGAACCAGTTGGCGCGTGCTTTCCCTGCCCTCGATGGTGCCAATCAGATACACATTCGGATCCCGGAAAATCAGTCCAAACGGGTGTACCACGATCTCCTCAGGCTCGGCCCATTTACGAGCCTGGTAGGTCAGCTTGCACTTGTACTCTCGTAACAGGGCTTCGGTAACGGTTTCCAGAACATCCGCATCAATAGCCGGCCGTTCACCACCCAACCCGCGGTTGATGACACGCACTCTGTTTGGCCACTGACCCAGAGGATTCTTTTCCCGGAGCAAGGTGCGATGGGCTTCGTCGAAATGGGGCTTCAGGTGAGATAGCGCCCGTGGTGGCAGCATGGGTGACAGGTAGGCTCTGGCCAACTCAAACGTTAACGCGGCAGGTAGGTCGAGTGCCGGGATAATATCAATCGTTGCATTACGATCGAAAGACCACCGGTACGGTCGGGATTCCTCATCCACGATTAACGGAAAGTCCAGACTCAGTTTCTCCAAATCCCGCTGTATTGATCGCATGGTGACCCGGAAACCATGATCATCAAGGCGCTCTGCAAGTTCACTAGTGGTGATGGTCTTCGGGAAACGAGGCACCATTCTGAGCATGGTGAGGTAACGAACCGCGGTGTTGGACATTGGGGGTTCTCTGTCAGATTGGTAGTTTCAAGCGACTGACTGTTCGTAACGCGTCACCTTAATCAATCTCAAAGAATCAAACCAGCTTTGCGCCTGCTCGCAATCCTTGACATGGGCGACATAGTATTTCAAACAGCGCGCTCTATCAGTCAGATTCGGCTGAGAAAACAAGCATCGCAGTTCGTCAGGAAGTTGAGTATCTGGAGGGATGAATGCGAGGTTTCAGCGTTACGGATAGGCCGGTTTCGAGCCTCGAGAAACTTTCGGAGAACTTCCTGAGTGCAGAATAAAACTATTCTGATCGCTGAAATTCGTTTGAAACACTGGGAAAAATGGAGGCGCGGGTCGGAATCGAACCGGCGTACACGGAGTTGCAGTCCGCTGCATAACCACTCTGCCACCGCGCCGGGGAAGCCTGGATTCTGGCTTTTGCTCTCAGGAGGCATTGAGAGACTTGGAGAAATTGGAGCGGGAAACGAGATTCGAACTCGCGACCCCAACCTTGGCAAGGTTGTGCTCTACCAACTGAGCTATTCCCGCTCTAATGTTTCCGAGGCATTGCCTCGTCAACGGCTGCGTATTCTACGGATTCCGCCTTCGCCGTCAACACCTTTTTTTCAACTTTCTGTTTTTACTGAAAATCTGCACAAAGTTTAGCCAGCAACGATTTAGGATCGATCTCCAACCACCGCTGTGGTACTTCGCGCACCGGCCAGCTGCCCGGCGGAATCGCAGTTCAGGTAACTGGAGGACTGGAGCCACTCCTGATCGGGGTAGTATTTAAACACCAGCTGTCCGCCCTTGAGCTCGTCTACCACGGTTTTGATGATTTGATTGTCTACCGCCGGACAGCCATGACTACGGCCGATTCTGCCGTACTTTGTTACCCAGCTGTCCTGAACGTAGTCTGCACCATGGATAACAATTGCCCGCTGACGAGCCAGGTCGTTGAAACCCGGTTCCAATCCATCAAGGCGCAACGAATAGCCATGGGAACCCCGATAGGATTCGGCGGCTTTGAACAGGCCGATACTGGACTTGTGACTGCCCTCGATATTGGAAAATGCGGTTGCCTCAGCATTACCAGAGTTTTTACCGTGAGCCACGAGGTCACGAAGGATTAATTCTCCTTCGTTCAGATCAAACAACCATAGCCTTTCTTTGGAGGACGGCAAAGAGAAGTCGATCACCGCCAGCCGCTCTGGCATGGCCGTGCCATTGCTGATGGCGCAACGGGTTGCCTTGAGTGCAGCTTCGAGAACCTGTGGGCTGAGCTTGGGAGCCGCGGAAGCCAAACGTCCAAACATCTCCTCGTTCGCGGTTTGGGCGTGGCCTGCGGCCGACAACCCAAGGGTAAAAAGCGCGCCTGCAACCAGGGCAGAAATCTTTCGTCGTTTGTGATGCTTTGGCATCAAACTTACCTCTCAACCAGATAGAAGCTGCATAAATCCGCAGATCAAAAAATGCCCCATTCTATCAATAAAAAATGAGACACCCGTCATCGCCGTACAAAAAATAAACAAGCAGTAATCAAACATACGAATTCCGGGGTGTGGCTCCGGCGTGATAGCATTGACTCAACTCAACGGGGTGCCTGGAAGGGCTGAGACCATACCCGCGGAACCTGACCCGGTTAATACCGGCGTAGGGATTGAGTCACCACCTTTCGTGGTGTTCGCGGCATGGCACCCCCGCTACTGAACAAGGTGCCCATGTATGATTTCACGCTTGATTCCCGCGTTGTTCGCCGTGTCGCTGCCGCTGATGGTTGCCGCCGATGAACCGACCGTCCTGAATGTGTATACCCATCCCTCCTTTGCCGCCGAATGGGGCCCGGGGCCCGCAGTTAAAGAGGCGTTTGAAGCCCAATGCGGCTGCTCCCTGAACTACACGGTATTGGACAGCGGCGGAGACATTCTGCAAAGGCTCCGGCTGGAAGGAAGCTCCACCCCGGCAGATGTGGTTCTGGGGCTGGATACCGGCACCATGGAGACCGCTCGGCAAACCGGCCTTCTGGGCCGCCACGGCCAATCACTGGAACGCCTGGCATTGCCTGTTAACTGGGACGACGACACTTTCGTGCCCTACGACTGGGGCTATTTTGCCTTTGTCTACGATACAGAGCAGTTGTCGGAACCGCCCTCAAGCCTTGAAGAACTGGTCAACGCGCCAGACGATCTCAAGATCATCATTCAGGATCCGCGCACCAGCACACCGGGACTCGGCCTGTTGCTCTGGATGCATGCCGTCTATGGTGATGAAGCGCCAGCAAAGTGGCAGCAGCTCAGCGACAAGATTCTCGCAACCACCCAAAGCTGGAGTGACGGTTATTTCTCGCTATTCATGAATGGCGAAGCGCCTATGATCCTCTCTTACAGCACTTCTCCTGCGTATCACATGGCTATCGACAAAACTGACCGTTATCAGGCGGCCCGTTTCAATGAAGGACATTACCTGCAGGTGGAAGTCGCCGCCCTGGTGGAAAGCTCCGATAACAAGACACTTGCCAGAGAGTTTCTGGACTTCATGCTGACCGCGGACTTCCAGCGTCATCTTCCACTGAAGAATGTGATGTATCCGGCGGTTGATCTTGGCGATGAATTGCCAGACGTTTTCGACAAGCTGATTACACCATCCGAAGCCCTGTATATAGACCCCGCGAAAGTTGCCACCATTCGCCGACAGTTGGTGAACGACTGGCTTGATGCACTGACCGACTGATGTGATGCCAACACACGCGAGTGCCGCCCCCTTCAGCCATCCTGGCTGGCAAATCTGGCCCGGCCTGTTACTCGGCACCGGGCTATTGCTGCTCGTGGCACTTGGCTTGGGGAGCATACTACAGGAGGCCGGAGAGCTGGATCCGGGGCGCACGCTGGCAAGTTCCTATTTCCAGAGCGTGGTCCGATTTACCCTTTGGCAGGCCTTTTTATCTGTCCTGTTAAGCCTGGCGCTGGCGCTCCCGGTAGCGACCGCCCTCGCCCGCTACAGAGGCTTCCCTGGTCGCACATTGATTCTGCGGCTGATGGAGTTGAGTCTGGTCTTACCCACTATCGTGGCAGTCTCAGGCATCATAGCGGTGTTTGGTCGGCAGGGCTGGTTAACCGGTCTGCTCAATACTTGGCTTCCTGGAAATGGTTGGAATCTTTATGGGCTGACCGGCATTCTGCTCGCCCACGTGTTCTTCAATGCGCCACTGGCGGCCCGAATCCTGTTGCAGGCTCTGGATTCCATACCCGCGCCACGAATGAGAACAGCTTCTCAGCTTGGGCTCGGCGGCTGGTGGCTGTGGCGTGCGGTACACTGGCCCGCCATCAAACCGGTACTGCCCGGCGTGGCGGCACTGGTGTTCACGCTGTGCTTCACCAGTTTTGCCATCATCATGACGCTGGGCGGAGGGCCAGGAACAACGACCCTGGAAGTCGCCATCTACCAGGCCCTGCGCTTTGAATTCGATTTCGCCCGTGCCGCGCTGTTTGCCATTCTGCAGCTGTTGATCTGTGGCAGCCTCTGGTGGCTGGTTTTCAGGAAGCGTCTGGACACAGCTGTACTGCCAAACCGCCGGTTATCACGTCCGGTCCCTCTGTTTGCACGGCCCTGGCAAGGGTTTTCAGCGGGTCTGCTCCTGGCGATTTTCACGGCCTTTCTGGTCGCGCCACTGCTGGCTATTATCCTGCGCGGTTTGCCGGCGTTATGGCCAACGGCGGAGACTACTTCTATTTACCAGCAGCTCTTGCCGGCCACCGCCCGCAGCCTGTTCATCGCCCTTCCAGCCGGGCTGGGCTCGGTGCTCGTTGCCTTGCTAACTCTGGCAGCCGCCAACCGGGCTGGTCGGCGCTGGCTGGCCATAGTGCCAGCCGTCACCGGCTATCTCCCCTTAATCGTTCCGCCTCTGGTACTGGGGACCGGACTTTTTATTCTGTTAAGGCCGCAATTGGGGAATACCATGCAGGGCTGGTTCCTGGTGGGCCTGATCAACGGGCTGATGGCCGTGCCGTTTGTGCTACAGATACTGCGCGGACCTCTCGCAAGCCTAGACTCCGGATCACTCAAACAGGCAGACCAACTGGGCATCCTGGGCTGGTATCGATGGCGATGGCTGTATTGGCCGTATCTGCGCCGTCCAGTTGCTCTGGCCCTGGCGTATGGTGTGGCATTATCTCTGGGTGACTTCGGTGTTATCGCCCTGTTCGGCAGTCCCGGCAAACCCACTCTCCCCGTTTTGCTATATCAGCAACTGGGTAGTTACCGCTTAGGGGAGGCCGCAGGTACCGGACTCTGGCTGTTGGGGTTACTGATACTGATTTTTGTATCGCTCTCCCGTGTTCCCGGCATTAAGTCCAGAACAACTTCCGCTGCGAGCCAACCACTGCCGGAGCCTGAACATGCTTGAGATCAAAGATCTGGCCTTCGAGTATGGCCCTGACGGCCATCTCTGGCGATTCGATTTTTCCGTGCCTGCTGGTGAATGTCTGGCCATCCAGGGCCCGAGCGGTTCCGGCAAATCAACCCTGCTCAGTCTGGTTGCAGGTTTTCTCCCGCCAGCCAGCGGCCGGATTCTCTGGCAGGACAAGCCGATCCACTTGCTAAAACCCTGGCAGCGCCCGGTCACGAGCGTGTTCCAGGAACACAACCTGTTCGAGCACCTGGATGTCTTTACCAATATTGGCCTTGGCATTCACCCCGGTCTCAAGCTGGATGAATCTCAACGCCACGCCATTGAAACCGGGCTGGAACGCACCGGGTTAGCAGGTTTCGGTCCCAGAATGCCTGGCGAGCTTTCCGGTGGCCAACGCCAGCGCGTTGCCTTGCTGCGAGCCATCCTGCGGCGCCAACCATTGCTCTTGCTGGATGAGCCGATGACTGGCCTGGACACCGAGACCCGGAAGATTCTGTACGCCATGCTGCTGGAAGAGAAAGCCCGGGGCATCACCATGCTACTGGCCAGTCACGATGAAGAAGAACGCAGAATACTGGCAGACAGCCACTGGAATCTTTAAGCTTTCAGAGAACTCAAACAGGGACTCCGTGACTCCGTGGCAAATGAACCAGGCCTATCTCAGCCACTTGGCGCCCACACTCCTGGTAACGCCGAATTCGGTGGCCATACGCTGAAGTTTTCCGGCGACTGGACTCTGTCCCACTATTCCGTCCTGAATCGGCAAACAACTGCCCTGAAACCTCGCGCAGCCGCCTGCAACCCGGATTTTTCCGGCCTGGGCCGCCTGGACACCGCCGGCGCCTCGTTGATGGTCAAATTGCTTGGCAGCGACGCTCTGATCAGCGCTCTGGAACGAGCCGAATTACCGGATGAACAGCGTGCCCTGATACAGGCGGTTGCTGAAGCCATGAACCAGCCGTCGGCGGCGGTCGCAACCGTTAACCCGGTCGTGGCGTTCCTGGCGGAGATCGGAAAGAAGGTGACCACGCTGGGGCAGCTGGTCTGGTTGCTGGCCGGGTTTATTGGCCAGACGCTGGGCACCCTGTTCTACATCCTGCCCCGGCCTACTCGCTGGCGTATAACACCCTTTGTGGCGGCACTACAGGACACCGGCCTGAACGCCCTGCCCATTGTTGCCCTGCTTACCTTTCTGGTTGGCGCCGTGGTTGCGTTTCTTGGCGCGACAGTTCTTGAAGACTTTGGCGCAACCATTTACACCGTGGATCTGGTGGCGTTCTCGTTCCTGCGGGAGTTCGGCGTGCTTCTGGCCGCCATCCTGCTGGCCGGCCGCACCGCCAGTGCATTCACCGCACAGATTGGCGCCATGAAGGTCAATGAAGAACTCGACGCCATTCGCACCCTGGGGCTTAATCCGGTGGAACTGTTGGTGGTTCCCCGGGTATTGGCGATGATGTTCAGCCTCCCCATTCTCACCTTTATCGGCATGATCTCCGGGATGGTTGGCGGGGCCATGGTTTGCGCTCTGGCACTGGACATTCCACCCAGCCAGTTCATTGCCATTGTCGAACGGGATATCGCCCTGAAGCACTTCCTGGTCGGCCTTGGCAAGGCGCCGGTGTTCGCATTTCTGATCGCCGTCATTGGTTGCCTGGAAGGCTTCAAAGTGGCCGGCAGTGCTCAGTCTGTCGGGGAACACACCACCTCCAGCGTGGTGCAGTCTATCTTTATGGTGATACTGCTGGATTCCGTGGCAGCGCTGTTTTTCATGGAAATGGGTTGGTAAAGCATGGCGGATCATCCGGTCATACAGGTACGCGCACTCGACAACCGGTTCGGCAGCCACATCGTTCATGAGAAACTCGATCTGGATCTGTATCCCCGGGAGATTCTGGGTGTGGTCGGCGGTTCCGGCACCGGCAAGTCCGTTCTTTTGCGCAGTATAGTTGGCCTGAATCCACCGTCCGGCGGGCATATCACCGTTTTTGGTGAAGATTTGACGGAATTATCCGCCACCGAACGATCTCGCTATGAGCAACGTTTCGGGGTTCTGTTTCAGGGCGGTGCCTTGTTCACCTCACTGAACCTTGAGCAGAACATCGCGCTGCCGCTGATTGAACACGCCCGGCTGTCGCGGGCCGAAGCGGAGGAACTGGCCCGAATGAAACTGGCATTGACCGGCCTGCCACCAGAAGCCGCCACGAAATACCCGGCCGAACTCTCCGGCGGTATGGTCAAGCGGGCGGCCCTGGCCCGGGCGCTGGCGCTGGACCCGGAAATCCTGTTTCTGGATGAACCAACCGCCGGTCTGGACCCGATCGGCGCTGCCGCCTTTGATGAGCTGATTGTCACCCTTCGCAACGCACTGGGCCTGACGGTATTTCTTGTTACCCACGATCTGGATACCCTGTACACCACCTGTGACCGTGTTGCGGTTCTGTCTCAACGCAGGGTGCTGGTTGCCGATACTCTGGAAAAGGTGGCACAAACCGACGATCGCTGGATTCAGGACTACTTCCATGGCCCCCGTGGCCGCGCGGCGATTACAGCCCACAACAGGCTAACCAAACAGGAGCCCGGTTAATGGAGCCCAAGGCCCATCACGTTATCATCGGATTCTTCACGCTTGCGGCAGTCAGCGCTGCCTTGCTGTTTGCCCTGTGGCTTGGAAAATCATCTACCGACACCAACTGGGCCTATTACCGGATCGGGTTTGATCACCCGGTTGGCGGGCTGGCCAAGGGTAACCCGGTCCTCTATACCGGCGTCCCGGTGGGCGACGTGCTGGATCTTACCCTGGCGCCGGACAACCCCGCCCATGTGCGGGTACTGGTGAGGGTGAACCAGGATATTCCGGTACGGGAGAACACCCGCGCGGGCCTGGTCCTGGCCAACATAACCGGCAGCATGAGCATACAGTTTACCGGAGGCACACCAGACAGCCCCATTCTGGAAGGCCACAAAGACAATCCACCGCTGATAGCCGCCGAGCCTTCGGCCTTCAGTAACCTGCTGACCAACGGCGAGGCCATGCTCGGTAAAGCCGAACAGTTGCTGGAGAGTGCCAACCAGCTGATGTCCGAGAACAACCTGAGTAACATTGCCGAGATTCTTGAAAACACCCGCCAGGCCAGTGAATCCCTGCTGGCCAGTCGGGACGAGCTGGAAGCGCTGATGGCCCAGTTTGATGCGGCCGGAATACGCGCCGAAGAAGCTGCTATCAAGGTGTCTGCCGCAGCAGACAGGTCCCGAGAGGTACTGGATGAACGGGTAGAACCGGTTCTCCTGGCCATGTCCAGAGCACTGACTACCCTTCAACCTACCCTGGACCGGCTGGACACCCTGACCGGCGATAATGAACTGGCGCTGGACGCCGGCCTTCAGGGTCTGGGAGAAATCACGCCGGCACTGCGGGAACTGCGTAGCACCTTGCGCAACCTGAACTCATTTACCCGCAGGCTGGAACAGGACCCCACCGGAACCTTGTGGGGCGGCGCCGGCATCAAGGAGTACGAACAATGAAAGTAGTATTCGCTCTTGCCTTGAGCCTGATTCTGGCTGGCTGCACGGTATTCCCGGTACCCGAATCCCCTCGCCTGATGGAGCTGGCACCAGCGAGCGACTTGCCAGCATTTGACCAGTCGCTGCCGGCCAGCCTTCGGGTAGATACGCCACTGGCTTCTGACCCGCTGGACAGCACTCGTATTCTGATTAAACCATCGGCATACGAATACCGGGCCCTGGCAGGCGCCCGATGGCGGGAGAGCATTCCCGTGGTCGTTCGCGATCACCTGCTTGAAACTTTCCGGGCAAGTCGGGCGTTCGAGAATGTAATGACTGACACCAGCCCGGCAACGTCGCAGTTAACCCTGGTCTCCGAGCTGACCGGATTTCATGCTGAGAATGGTGAAACTGGCACACGGGTGGTGATCAGGCTGCATCAGCAACTCATGGATAATCGCACCAGACGGAGCTTGTGTGTGAGGAGTTATGAAGCCAGTGCGAACGCACAAAGCACCGCGCTGGGGGAGTTGATGGAGGCCTTCAGTAATGCCAGTGCACATTCATCCGTGACCACAGTCACCTGGGCACACCAGTGTATGGCCCAGGAACCTCCGGCCAATTAACCTGCCTCTTTCGGAAACAAGTCAGCCCAGGCGGCACGAAGGTAGAGAATCATGGACCACAGGGTCAGCACTGCTGCGATGTATAGCAGACCGATGGCCACATAAGCCCAGAAATTACCCGGCGGAAACGCCAGCAACCCGACAATGGCCGCCATCTGAGCGGTGGTCTTGATCTTGCCGATATAAGACACAGCAACACTGGCCCGGCTGCCCATTTCGGCCATCCATTCACGCAACGCCGAGATCACAATCTCGCGACCGATAATCACGGTGGCGGGAATAGTCAGTAGTACCGCCGAATACTCTTCAATCAAGACGGCCAGCGCCACTGCCACCATGAGTTTGTCGGCCACCGGATCCAGGAAAGCGCCGAACGGCGTGCTCTGGTTCAATTTGCGGGCCAGGTACCCGTCCAGCCAGTCCGTCAGGCCTGCCAGAGCAAATATGATGGCGCTGACCAGGTAACTCCATTGCATGGGCATGTAAAAGATCACCACGAATACCGGAATCATCACGATACGGGACATGGTCAGTATGTTCGGTAAATTCATGGTGTTCCTATTGGTCATGCAATGCTGCGTAAATGGTCTCTGCCAATGATTTGCTGATGCCCTGCACTTTGGCCATTTCATCAACACTGGCTTTTCTGAGTTCCTGGATGCCACCGAAATAGCGAATCAGTTCGCGCCGGCGCTTCGGCCCAACCCCTTCGATACCTTCCAGGGTCGACTGGCGCCGCTTTTTATCTCGCCCGGCCCGGTGTCCGGATATGGCAAAGCGATGGGATTCATCCCGAATATGCTGTATCAGGTGCAGCGCCGGAGAATCCGCCGGTACTCGGAATACGGCCCCAGTTAAGGCGTCAATCAGCTGCTCCATCCCTGCGCGCCGGGTCACACCCTTGGCGACACCAATCAGAGGGATATCGGAAATTCCAAGCTCTTCAAACACTTCACGAGCAACATTCAACTGGCCCTTACCACCGTCGATAAACACCAGATCTGGCCGCTTGCCCTCGCCGCTCACCATCCGCCGGTAACGCCGGGTGAGTACCTGTCGCATAGCGGCATAGTCATCGCCGGCGGTTATGTCCTGGATGTTATACAACCGGTAATCGCTTTTCAGTGGCCCATTCTCGTCGAAAACCACACAGGATGCGACGGTATTTTCCCCATGACTGTGGCTGATATCGAAGCATTCCATACGGGAAGGTGTTTCCGTCAGCTCCAGCAGGTCGCGCAGGGCCAGCAATCGACGATACACGGTTTCTTTGCTGGCGAGGTGTGTCAGCAGGGTTTGCCGGGCATTGGTCATCGCCAGCTCCAGCCAACGCCGGCGTTCGCCCCGCACATTGCCGCGAATGCGGGTTTCCCGTCGAGCGGCTTCCGACAGGGCCTGCGATAACAATTCCTGCCCGTCTACCGCCACCGGCACCAGGATGTCGCGCGGAATCTCCCGCCGGGTGTCGCCACCGAAATAGTACTGGCCCAGAAACGAGGCCAGCAATTCGCCTTCGGTCTGTTCCAGGGAATAGCGAGGAAAATAATCCTTGGTGCCCAGCACCCGCCCGCCACGAACAATAATCACAACGATGCAGACCACACCGGCATCCTGGGCAATGGCGATGACATCTGCATCCCCTCCCTCACCGTCTACGGATTGCTGTTCCTGAACATGGCGAAGATTGTTGATCTGATCTCTGTACGCCGCGGCTTTCTCAAACTCCAGCGCCCGTGATGCATCCTCCATGGACTGCATCAGGTCCTGAATAATCGCCGGGTTCTTGCCCTCCAGAAACATGCTGGCGTGCCGGATATCCTCTTGGTATTCCTCAGGGCTGATAAAGCCGACGCAAGGCGCCGTGCAGCGGTTGATCTGGTACTGCAGGCATGGCCGGGTTCTGTTTCTAAAATAGCTTTCACTACAGGATCTTATGCGGAAAACCTTTTGTAGAATATTAAGACTTTCCTTGACCGCTCCCGAGCTTGGAAAGGGCCCGAACCAGATGCCACCACCCTTTTTGGTGCGGCCCCGCCGAAAGGTCAGCGAGGGATAATCCGAATGCGAGGAGAGATAGATATAGGGATAGGACTTATCGTCCCTCAACAGAATATTGTAGGGCGGCCGCAGCGATTTGATCAGATTCTGTTCCAGCAGCAACGCTTCTGTTTCACTGCCGGTAATAGTGACTTCAATGGCCGCAATCTTGCCCACCAGGGCTTCGGTTTTAGGGGCCAGGCCTGATTTACGGAAATAACTGCTGACGCGCTTGCGAAGGTTGCGGGCTTTACCCACGTAGAGGATGCCACCGGTATCGTCATACATACGATAGACACCGGGGCGTTCTGTCAGTTGTTTCAGGAAATTCTGGCTGTCGAACTTCCCGGGAGATTGCTCGGGATCAGACCTTGTCGGCATCCAGCAATCCAAGCCTTACTGCCATCAGTGCCAGTTCCACATCACTGGAAATCTCCAGCTTTTCGAAAATCCGGTAACGGTAACTGTTTACGGTTTTCGGGCTCAGGCACAGCTTGTCGGAGATATCCTGAACCTTCTGGCAATCCACCACCATCATGGCAATCTGCATTTCGCGCTCAGACAGGCGCTCGAACAACGACAGCTCGCCGTCTTCATCCCGCTCACCCCCGAGCTGTTTCAGTGCCATTTTCTGGGCAATTTCGGGGCTGATGTAGCGCTGGCCGGAATGGGCTTTACGAATGGCCCGCACCATTTCCTGAATGTCAGCGCCTTTGGTGACATACGCGGTGGCGCCGCTCTGCATCACACGGGCCGGATAGGGGTCGTCAGCACAGGCGGTAACCACGATAACGCGAATGGAATCATCAATACGAAGAATGCGCCGGGTCGCCTCCAGGCCGCCAATACCGGGCATGCGAATATCCATCAGGACAATATCCGGACGGTTTTCACGCACACAGTCAATCGCCTCTTCGCCAGACGAAGCCTGGCCAATGACGTCTATATCGGGATTGTCAGCCAGCATGCGAGTGATACCCGAGCGTACGAGCTCGTGGTCATCAACAACCAATACCCTGATCAAAACTCACCTCGCCGTCAGGTATGAGGAAACAGGCCGATTGTAACGGTTAGCAGCGTCAGCCGGTAGGCGGCATGAAAAAAACTGCCAAAATGGGCACCTTGATCACAGACTATTGCCGGAAGGGGAGCCCAGGCCGGCGGTGTTCTCAACCGGATCGAACCAGACCACCAGTTCTCCCCTACGCACAGCTTCAAGTACGTGCTCCCGCTCTGCCAGAGGACTTTCGGTGTCATTCAACCCGTGATAACGGGTGCAGTATTCCTCGGCCAGGCCCTCGAGCTGATCAGCCGTAAGCAAACCCGTGTCTACTACAAATTTTTCTTCTCGCGGGTCCGGATCGGAAGGCTGCAATGCATCGTTACTCATAGAACCTCCAGTCAGTCGCTGTATGTTACGGTTTTATGAGCCAGACAAGAACCCCCGCAGATGAAGACACATCATCACGTTTCTGGAGAGCGGGTGCGGAAACGGGCAATGAGCTGCTTCATGCCCACCGATTCCTGCCTAAGCGCTTCACTGACAAGGCGGGTATCCTCCACATTCAGAGTCAGGGTCTCAGCACTCTCACCGAGAGCCTCCGCACGACGCCCCACTCTCGCGATTTCACCCCGCTGCAAGGCAACCGCACCCTGCACACTCTCACTCTGACGCTGCAGCTCATGAAACTGAGCCGCCAGACCTTCCAGGTGCGCTCTCAGGGCATGCAGATTAGCGCGATTCATTTCGCCAGCGCCCGCCATATCTTCCAACAGTGAGTCTGCATTGTTTGCACCCACGACAAGATCCTGCACCCACTGGCGAATATTGGCGGTGGATTCCGAGGTCCGACGCGAAAGCGTGCGTACCTCGTCTGCCACCACGGCAAATCCCCGGCCGTGTTCGCCCGCCCTGGCTGCTTCAATCGCCGCATTCAGGGCCAGAAGGTTGGTCTGCTCGGCAATATCGGCGATCACGCCGGTGACTTGCTCGATTTTTCCGGTTGCGTCTATCAACGCGGTGATCGACTCAGAAACCCGTCCAATCACCTCAACCGTGTGGTCAGCGCCTTTCTCACTGTTAGCCAGCCCCTCACGGACTTCGCTGTTGGCATTGACTGCATGCATCACCGTTGCTGCAGAGTGCTCGGTGGCCTGTTCGATCTGTGACGCCTGATCCGCGATGGAAGCCATAGACTGAGCCACATCGGAAATCTGGCGACGAGTGCTTTCGGAGGTTTGCTGAAGTGCTTCCGCTCCGTTATCCAGGCTGGCAGAGCGTGCATCAAGGCCTGAAGCCGCTGACCGAACATCCTCAACAAACACCTCAAAGCGCCGGACCAGTTGTTCAATAGCTCCGGCCACGCCGGCAACCTCGTCACGACCTTTTACCGCGAGGATCTTGGTTAGATCAGCGTTCTGCTCCATGGCCGACACATCCCGGGCCATGGCCTGCAAGCGAAGGATCACCGAAGTCCGTAGCCAGAGCGTCATCGCCACGACCAACGCAAGAAAGACCAGGGCGCCACCAAGCAGGAACCTCTGCTGGTCTGCCAGATAATGCAACAGTTCCGATGCGCTCGCAGTAACGCCATCGCGACTGGCTCTCTGGCGCTCAGTTATCGCCGTCAGCATGGGCTCCAACGCCTGGAACAGTTGAAAATCGACGATTTTTCCCACTTCATAGTAGCTGCGCTGGCCTATTCCCTGTTTCATGTCCGCCATCAGCGCCACGACCCGGTCATATTGCTCGCGATTGTCCCGTGACCAGGTGCCTAACCCGGGATTCTGCTGAATCCTCTGCCAGTGCCGGGGAATTGAGCGCTCCAACTCGGTGAACAAAGGATCGATTTCGTCCCACAGTAAAAGCTGTGCCTTGATCTTGTAAGCCAGATCCTGCAGCAGTCGATGGTCCTGCTCCAGATCAACCAGCATCCAGGATTGCTCGAGACTCTCTCCAACCAGTGCCTGCGAGGTATGCTCGGCTTTCGCTATGATCATCCAGGCAATGAACGTGAGGCCGGCAACAGCAGCCACCGACAGCAACGCAAACGCCAGGATTCTGGCGCGAACAGTGGTCAGCATAAAAACTCCGATCAGGTGTACCCGGTCGGAGGGTATGCCCGTTTTATGACACTTTTATGTATTTGCTTGCGTCATTTTTTCGATACTACGTTTGGCGATCTTCAAAAATAACTGCTAAATCTCTATCATCGCTCTTTTATTTCCGTTCGGATGCTAATGAATCACCACGCTTTCAAGCTCACCCTGCCGATTTTATTTGGCTACATCCCCCTTGGTATGGCCTTTGGTGTGTTGTTTACCACGCAACTGGATTATCCCTGGTGGATTGCTCCCTTGATGGGCCTTGTTATCTACGCCGGTGCCGGCCAGATTCTGGCGGTCAGCCTGCTGGCTGCCAACGCCGGACTGGTTGAGGTGGCCGTTGCCATGTTCGTACTGAACGCTCGACATCTCTTCTATGGGTTGTCGCTGCTGGGGCAATTCCGTGGCGCCGGCTGGCGTAAGGCCTATCTGATTTTCGGTTTGACCGATGAAACCTATTCCCTGCTCACCAGCCGCCCCCGTTCGGCCAATCGCGAACAGGAACAGCATGTGGACTTCCGGATCACGGCCATGAACCAGGGCTACTGGATTGTCGGATGCACCTTGGGTGCGGTACTCGGCAAGACTGTCGCCTTCAACAGTACCGGCATTGAGTTTGCACTCGTGGCGCTGTTTATTGTGCTCACAATCGAACAATTGAAAGCATTGGGGGATTCGTTTCCGGTGTGGGCGGGGGCGGCGGCAGCTGCGTTTGCCATGATGCTGGTGCCGGCAACCCATCAACTGATAGCAGGCATTGTACTGGTTACTGCAGTGCTTCTTCTGCACTACCGGAAGTATCGAACCGACACCATGGCAGGAGACGCAAATCGTGGATGAAAGTAGCTACCTGGCGGCGTTTATTGCCATCTCCGCCCTGGCCACATTTGCGACCCGGGTGGTGCCTTTCCTGTTCTTTGAAAAGCACACGGAACACCCTCTGGTCAAACACATCGGGCGCTTCCTGCCCGCAGCCGTGATGGCATTACTGGCCACAGTATTTTTGCAGAGGTCTGCGGACTGGCAGGCACAGGCACCTGGCGCAGATGCGCTGATACCCGCATTACTGGTGGTTGCCGTTCACCTGTGGCGCAGAAACGCGCTGCTTTCTATCGCGGCCGGCACTGCAGCCTACATGGCCATTCAGCAATCAGGCATTCTGTAAGGCACCCGAAAATCAGGGGGTGCCCTCAACATTGGCCACCAGCCGGGAATCTTCCAGCGCGGCCGTGCGGTGCTTCACCACGCCCTTGTATTCCGGGCTTTCAATCATCGCCAGAAACGCGTTAATGGAGGGGTAGCGGACCAGCAGCACCTGATCCCAGGATTCATCCGGCGGCGCAATCAGCGAACCGACGGAACGGCCAGACCAGATCACCTCGGCACCAACTTCCGAGACACTGCGGGCAGCCTCTGTCATATAACGCTTGTAAGCATCCCTTCCGGAACAGTCTTCGCTGTCATCCTTGTATGCAGCCTTGTCCCTGAACCGAAGCAGATTCAGCATCACAACAGGCTGATCTTTGGGGATTTCATCAAGAATCTTCTGTAACTCTTCCTGAGATGGATTGACGGTCGCCATAGTTGTCCCTGTTCATTCGTTTGCAGGATGGCTCTTTGATGCCATTCTTTGAATAGGACAGTAAACGAAAATCCCGAAATGTGCATCTCCATCTTCGCCTTTCGGAGGGGTTCCCTTGCATTATTGACCTTCGTCAAGCAAGAATTGAGGCCACACTACAGCTATAAGCACATAACCATCAGTGCTAAAGCGTACTTATTCAGAACAAGAGAGAGACAATCGACCGTGAGCAAACTCCCAGTGATACTGGCCGCAATCGGGCTGGCCACCACGGCAGGTATTGCATCTGCTGCGGTATCTGGCGACCCACAAAACGGCAAGGAGGTCGCCAACCTCTGCGTAGCGTGCCACCAGGCCGATGGCAGCGGCAAACACATCGAAGGTGGAGAATCCTGGCCCAGGCTGGCCGGGCTGAATGCCACCTATTTGGCCAAACAGTTGCATGACATCAAAGATGGCTCCCGGACCAGCCCCACCATGATGCCTTTCGTCAACATGCTGGACGATCAAAAGATTGCCGACGTTGCGGCCTACTACAGCCAGCTTGAACCCACCGCTGGTGAAGGCGGCCAAAAAGCCGACGAAGCACTTCTGACCAGGGGCGAACAATTGGCTCAGCGTGGCGACTGGTCCCAATACGTTGTTTCCTGCAAAAGCTGCCACGGCCCCGGGAACCAGGGTGCTGGCGACGTATTTCCCGGCATTGCAGGCCAGCACGCGGGTTACATCGAGGCACAACTGAAAGCCTGGAAGGAAGGTACCCGCAAGAACGATCCCCAGGATCTTATGGGCTCCATTGCACGCCGCATGAGCGATACCGACATTCACGCGGTCGCCGTCTGGCTTGCCAACCAGAACACCGCCAGCAACTAAGGGGACAAAGATCATGATGCGCACACTGCTAACCGTCACCCTGTCCGGCTGCGTAATGCTCCCGGTGACTGTGGCGGCCAATGACGACAAAACCCAGGCCTACATCGACCAACTCACCTCGATGGGTTTCCCTGCCCCGAAAGACAACCAGCTGGTACATATTCCACCGACCATGGCGGATCTGGAAGAAGCCGACATCCATCCGGAACTGAAAAAGGTTATCCGCAGGGGCTACGACCTGTTCACCAACACCCAGCAACTGCGTGGCAAGAACGTGTTCAACAATATGAACTGTTCAAGCTGCCACCTGGGTGAAGGCCGGATGCCTTTCAGTGCGCCCATCTGGCCGGCTGCCGTTACCCTGCCCGGCTATCGCGGCAAAAATGGCCATGTAAACAACCTGGAAGAACGGATTGCCGGTTGCTTCACCTATTCCATGAACGGCAAGCCCCTTGAATACGGCAGTGACAACATGCTGGCACTGTCGGCCTACCATCAGTGGTTGGCGACAGGCGTGGAGATGTACCCCAAACAGCCGATCTATGGCCGGGGCTTCCCGGCTCCGGAGCGGCCAGCCGAACTGAGCTACGTCAACGGTGAAAAGCTGTACCAGGAAAACTGCGCGGTGTGCCACGCTGAAGATGGGACAGGCCTGCGTATCGACGGCCACACCGTATTCCCGGCCCCCTGGGGCGATATGTCCAACAACTGGGGGGCTGGTATTGTGCGCCTGCATACCGCAGCTGGCTTTATCAAGAACAACATGCCATTGGGGCAGCCCAACTCCCTGACTGATCAGGAAGCCTGGGATATCGCCTTCTACATGGACAGCCAGGAGCGACCACAAGATCCGCGCTACACGGGCGATGTGAAGGAAGCCGCTGAAAAATTCGGGCCTACTTTCCACAAACATTCCATGTATGGTCAGGTTCGGGAATCCGATGGCAAGTTACTGGGTGACCACGACAACACCGGAGACAAGCCTTTCCTTAAACCAGACACCGTACGGTCGAGAACATTTGACTGACAGACGTTATAATTCGGTGTCACAGGCCTCCCTTGCGGAGGCCTTTTTGCTTGCAATCAACGCAAGGAGGAACACGATGACCATCAATCGCTGGCACTTGCTGGTAAGCGGCAAAGTACAAGGTGTTTACTACCGGGCATCCACCGAACAGAAAGCCCTGGAACTGGGCCTGACAGGCTGGGTACGAAATTTACCGGACGGCAGGGTCGAAATCATGGCCGAGGGCGATCTACTTCAGCTCAAGGCACTGCATGAATGGTGTCACGAAGGCCCGGAACGCGCTGTGGTCGATGAGGTTGCAACCCAGGAACTGCCCGCCACTCAGGAATTCGCTGACTTCAGGACCACACATTGAGCAGTCTTCTTGATACCTTTCTGTACACGCTGGAGACTACGCTGCCGGTATTCGCCATGGTTTTTATCGGCATCGGTCTTCGGCGCATTGGCTGGATTGACCAGGGCTTCATCGCCACCGCCTCTGCTCTGGTTTTCAAGGCCACGCTCCCCACCCTGGTTTTCCTGAGCATTATCAGAGCCGACCTGGATACCACCCTCAGCATCAGCATGCTGATCTTTTACTTCCTGGCGACCCTGGCCAGTTTTGCCCTTGTCTGGTTCTGGGCAACAAAGCGGGTCCGGCAAGAGGATCGCGGGGTTTATGTCCAGGGCGCGTTTCGGGGCAATTGTGGCATCGTTGGTCTGGCGTTGGCAGCCAACCTTTACGGCGACTATGGGCTCTCGGCCGGGGGCCTGCTCCTGGCTCTGGTGATTGTGGTCTACAACTCGTTATCGGTGATCGTGTTGCTGGCGTATCAGCCCGGTAAAACCATGAGCCTGACCAACACCCTGCGAGACATTGCCAGAAACCCACTGATCATCGGCGTAGTGCTGGCTATTCCTTTTGCAGCCCTTGAAATCAGGCTTCCCGGATGGGTAATGACCAGCGGCGACTACTTTGCTTCGCTAACGCTGCCCCTCGCCCTGCTCTGTATCGGCGCAACGGTCTCACTGAAATCCATCCGCAGTGACAGCGGCCCGGCCGTGGGATCATCCATCTGGAAGATGGTGTCTTTGCCGGCCCTGTGCACACTTGTAGCCTGGCTGGCCGGCTTTGAAGGGCGCGAACTCGGGCTCATGTTCCTGTTCTTCGCCAGCCCAACGGCAGCGGCCAGTTTCGTGATGGTGAAGGCTCTGGGCGGCAACGATCGCATGGCAGCAAACATTATCGCGCTGACGACCTTGCTGGCGAGTGTGACGGTAACTACCGGGGTGTTTATCCTGCAGTCGATAGGAGTTGCCTAAGAATAGGAGGGATTATTCGGGCCTGCGGCCCTCACCCCTTCGGGGCCGTCGTCGCTTTGCTCCGACGTTCCTGCGGCTGCTGCGCAGCCTTCGGTCGAACCCGCGAGGGTGCTTCTACCCACCCAATCGGCCAATAAAAAACCCCAGCATTTCTGCTGGGGTTTTGTATTGGCGGAGAGGGAGGGATTCGAACCCTCGATACTCTCCCTCAGAAAAATTCACTTAAGCGCCTGTTTTATATAGCCTTTTTCGCACATATTTTCGGAAAATAAATTTAGTAAAAAAACACGCTTGTACAGTGCAATATATACACCTTCTGGTTTCTTCTCAAGTATTTTTAGTGCCCATAAGAATGGGGAAACACTACCTCACTGGTGGTGGCAACTCTCAACTGTAGGTAGACTTCACCACGCCCGAACACTGCAAGACTCTACCTTTCAGTGTTTTGATCTTTGCTTTAGGCCATCCAATTCTGAATTAAGCCGTTATGTCGCGAAAACCCGCAGTGTTTGTCGAACCACGCCGTTATCGTAAAGAGAAAGTAAACGCTATTCACCGAGCTACCAAGGCTCTTGCCTTGTCAGCTCTTGTAATAGCTGTCTCGCTGAGTTTCTCCACTCTTGCATCACCAGTGAAGATGTCAAAAAGCGGTCTTTGTCATCCTCCCGAAAGCAATTGGTACGACAGAACAAAAAACTACCAAGCATATGACTCACTGGAGAGCTGTTTAGATGCCGGAGGCGAATTACCCCAAGGAATCTCTTTTGCCGCTTTAGATGCTCAACAGGAGCGATCAAGTGGGCCCCAGGATTACGATCGCTCAAAGTTTGGCCATGGTTGGAGCGACTCTGATGGAGATTGCCAAGACAGCCGCGCTGAAGCATTAATCGCTACATCTACCACCCCAGTAGAATTTGCTTCGAATAAACGCTGTCGAGTAGTGAGGGGCCGCTGGATAAGCCCTTTTACGAATCAAGTTATACAAAATGCCTCTGACATAGACATAGACCACGTCGTGCCGTTAGCGTGGGCGTGGCATCGGGGGGCCTATCAATGGACCAGGCGTGACCGGGAACAGTTCGCGAACGACGGCATTAATCTATGGCCAGTGGAGGCCTCGTTGAATCGCAGCAAAGGCGCCCAAGGACCGGATCAATGGCTTCCTCCATCCGGTCAATGCGGGTATGTTGCTCGATTTGCACGAATAACAATGAAATATAAGCTTCAGTATCGAGAAGCCGAGGCAACATGGATAGAAGAGTTTATTGAAAACTGTCGGAACTAAAGAGTGTCTGCTCTCGGCGGGACCATCGCAAAGAATTTGTACCCTTGAACATGGTTCCGAATTGGACATCCTGCATGCCAGTATGAGTTGCGTAGCAAATAGCAAGAATATGGGCCAGAATGTTGTCGTTCTCTCCCCTTCTGCTCAAAAAGCGTCGCAAAAAATGAGACTTGTATGTATATCCGATACACATAGCCGTCACGACAAAATGCCTCCGCTCCCGGATGGAGATGTCCTTGTACATGCTGGAGATTGCACCGGTTCCGGTACATTGGCGCAGCTTGAAAACTTTGCAGATTGGTACGGCCGACAGCCACACAAGAAAAAAGTATTAATCGCAGGTAATCACGACTATTGCTTTGAGCGTGATCTAGCGCAGTCTCGACAAATCTGTGAAAGTCACGGCATCACATATCTCGTCGGTGAGACAGCTATTATCGATGGAATTCGATTTTATGGATTCCCTTGGCAACCAATATTTCGAAGCATGGCGTTTAACGCAGACGAGTCCAAACGTCGCGATCTCGTCGCTGCAATACCTGATGATATAGAAGTCCTGGTGACACACAGCCCAGCTTTTCTAATATTTGACTGGGTACCGTTTACTGGTGAACATGCTGGCTGTCACGCACTCGCTCAAAG
Organism: Marinobacter sp. bablab_jr008; assembly: GCF_016464145.1. NCBI lineage: Bacteria > Pseudomonadati > Pseudomonadota > Gammaproteobacteria > Pseudomonadales > Marinobacteraceae > Marinobacter > Marinobacter sp. bablab_jr008. The sequence goes on along the minus strand of NZ_JACDWW010000075.1, from coordinate 56,886 downwards.
AATTGATCAGTTACCGAAATTAAAAGCTCATATCTGCGGTCATATACACGAAGGTTACGGCTTCGGAATTCGAGAATTTGACTCGATTAAATTTGCGAACGCAAGCATCTGCACTGAAAGATATGAACCTAGCAATAAGCCCATAATTATCGATATTGACTAAATCCTAAATTACAACTAAAAAGGAAGGCTTAGGCTTTTGGTCCAAACACCACTTTTTAGTCAAAAAGATACCTATATATGACAGCTATTCAGTATAACTCCCGGTATCTAATGTATCCACAATATTGAAGGTGCCCTCAAGGATGCCCCTCTCTTCCAGAAAAAAGTCGCTGTTCAACTCTGCAAATCAGCTAATAGATGAGGCTCTAGCTTGGACCCACTCCCTGCCGGTTGGAGAACAATTCCAAAAATGCAATCAGGCTGCCCGACTTCAACTACGCTGCACACTTGACACCTTTGAGTTCACTGAGCCTTATCTTATTCTTATCTCACAATCGATAACGCTTCATGAGTCCATTCGTGGAAAAGGCATTTGCCGACGATTTTTTTCAGAATTAGAGAAAGGCCAAAGCTCTGTCGGCATTGTTATTCACCAAGCCGTCCAGAACCCGCATTTAAGATCTAGGCACTATAGAAATGGTTTTATATGCTTTGGCGACGACTGGCAGTTCTACAAGCGTATCGGCCCACCTCTCAAAAAAGACCATCCACTTTATAAGTACTTTATCGCTGAACGGGAATATATAGAAGCTCGAAAAAATGTTTCAAACCATAGAAACATAGGTTTAGGATGCAGAAGAAAGCAGCTAGTAAATCTAAGCCTCGACCAATCGAGTTCGTAACCTCTGAAACAATCAGCTCAACTCCTAAAACCAGGAGGGGGATCAATCCAGACTTTGGGACTTTAGTGCAGTAAATTCTAAAATTTCAAAAAAAAATTTTCGCCCCTCTTTTTGTATTCAAAAAACTGGTGCGCTGTCGCGCGGTACGATGTCAGAGGTGGCAGGGAGTAAAGAGTAATTCTTAAACATTTTTTTAACTCTGAAAGAGTTTTAAAAATTAAGATTACTCGTTAACTAATGAAATTAGTTTAGCATAAATAAAGAAAAAAATCAATATATACAGCAAGTTGAAGACTTTAAACCACTCGGTTTATTGATCAACTGAGAAACCGTACTAAAAGGTAGGCTTTTTAATCCAGCACCCTTCAATTATTTCTTTTACTCAATAAACTTTTACATTTTTTTACATTTAAATCTTAGAATATTTGTATTCAAAATCGCATCGCACCCTTTTAATCGATTCGGAACTAGGTAGAACTAATAGAAAGTATGAAAAACTCCGATTGAAAAAATTAAAATTTTTCTCTCTTTTTTCTTGCCATACTGTAAACTTCCCCGTTTTAGTTGCACCGCTGATTAGAGTTTTCCGCCCACTGGTGTTTCGCAATATTCCCATGGTGTCTGGTCTTCCAGCGAAGTGGAGCGGACTCCAACGGGCTCACGCGGCCCAGGATCATGGTCTTCGGTCGTTTCTGAGTGTCCGCTTTGTTTAGTCCCAAGAGGGATCGCTCCGGTAGCAAAGCGGACATTAAGATTCGAGGATAACGCCCGACAACAGCCGATTGTTATTCCAATCCTCTTGACTACGCTACACGGGTGCAAATAGTGTTCGATGTGAAATTTTCGACTCAAGCGCATTCAGGATTTGCTGTAGTTCAACTTTTGCTTCGGCCTGCAACCCCAAGCATTGGCCAATCCCATCTGCATCTGTACTCAGCCGCCTTTCCATTGATATTGCATATTCTAATGATTTTTGCTCAGAAATGCTGTACGCATGAAAATGCATAGAGTCGCCAATCTTTGCTGGGTTGCTTAAGTGAGCAAAGTTGAACTCTTTTTTCATATAATCCAATAACTTATCTTGGACGATCAAAACAAGTTTTTTGTTCACATGCTCGAATGTGTGAATTTTATGGTGCATCTGAACCAAAATAGTCTTTGCCGTCATTTTCCAGTTCATGCCAAAAGACTTTTTGGAATCCTCACCATTTCCTTCTTGGTCTATATCCAACTCTTTTAGAAGACGCTGCCGTTCAGGCCAAACTGTGCCAGTTGTATCAAGTGTTTGTAGTTCAATTCCGACGAAATCCTTCACCTTTCCATTTTTTGCAGAAACCAAGAAGTAATCAACGCTACCGCCTGGAATCGATACTTCCGGAACAATATGCAACTCATTTCCCGGCTCATGCGTGGTCAATAAGTGAAGGCAATCAGTAAATATCTTACGCTTATCAATTAACCGCGTAGGGCAAATAATTATTGGATTCTCTTCTTTGCCATACAAGACAGTACATGTTCCAATCGAAATTTCCGGATTACTTTTTCTGACCTTGTAACAGGTCTTACCTAAAAATGGGCATTGTTGCTCATCCACAATAGTCTGCCAGTTTTCGTTGGCGACTTTAGTAGATTGGCCAAATAGTTCCAAAACCTTACTCATAAAAGCGACCAACTCCGTTCTTCGGACATATCAAGATATTGTTTGGATATATCAATACCAATGGATTTTCTATTTAACTGTTTCGCGACCAAAAGAGTCGTTCCGGTACCACAAAAGGGGTCTAACACAATCCCATCAACTGGGCATGTAGCTAAAATGGGAATCCTACACAAATCCTCTGGGTATGGCGCAAAATGAGCATCTCGTTTTTGCGTATCTTCTGGAATAATGTCCCATACATCTGTTGGTTTACTTCCCTTTGGATGATATTTAAGGAAATAAAAACCCTTGTCTCGAAGCTCTTTTGCACGGCCAGAAACCTTCTCTTTGTCCGAGTGCGTAGATCGTTGTTGTCCCCGAATAACCATTCTAAAGTCTGACAGTCTGCCTTCTGCAACATCAGATAAGATGTTATCTAGAGCTTCACGAGCCGATAACTTTTCTTCATCGTTTAATGCTGTTGATAATTCTATCTGACGCTTATAACGGACTCCTGAAACACCGGTTGCGGAAACTACTGCCCCATTTACAACCTTTGTTTGGCGAGGTTTAGATCTTATTGAGTCGGCATCATAGTAATACTTATTTTTTTTAACAAAATGAAACACATTCTCATGAACATTACCAAGCCGATCTTTAGTGTTATCCATACCGCTCTTAACTTTGTTCCATATGACGCTATTCCTAAGAATCCACCCTTGATTATCGGTTAGTTCAAATGCCACACGCCAAGGAATCCCAAGTAACTTCTTCGCTTTGTATGAGTCCCCTATGTTGAGCCAGAACGACCCATCATCTTTTAGAACACGCTTCAGCTCTAGAAAAATAGCGCATAAATCCTTAACGAAGTCCCGATAATCCGGCTCTAAGCCAATCCCACCGTTGTCGTACTCTCTTTTACCCCAATATGGGGGTGAGGTTATTACACAATCTATTGATGCATCTGGGAGTTCTTTAAGAACACCTAGTGCATCGCCAAGCATCAGCAATGGCGATGTCGTTGAACTGATTTTGTACTCTTCAAGTCTCTCTGAGAAGTTATTTTCGATAATTTCTCGTTCACTAAGAAAAGTTGATTCTTTTGCTTTCTGCATAACTCTCTCTGTTAGAACCATTTAGGCCGAAATCTACTCTGTGCCTCAAAGGGCATAACGCTCGCCATCACCGGTGGCAAAACCGCCGCGAAGCAGAGGTTCTGGCATCCAGTGCATGGCCTGGTTATTTCTTGCTTGCGTCATACTCTTCCCAGCTGGCAAAACCAATAGGTCGCTTAGGCTGATCCTGATTTTCGCGCTGTAAGGCAACCAGAAGAACACTAATTTGTGAAACATGTTGAATTAGCTCAACGGGGTCGCCGTTCTCGTTTGTTCCGTGAAACGAAATGAGCGAAGGGTTCCAGTAGCCAATGTCCTCAACATGGAATGTTACAGATTGCCCAAAACTTACTAGCCTTGCTCCCACTTCATGCTCATCATCAAGTGACCGATGAAAATCGTTGATCCATGAGATCAGGCGGCGGTGAAACTCATCCGCTGAGTTTGGATCTACTGGTGGCCGCCAGTCCGGCGGCAGAATGCTCGGAAACAGATCATCGTTCGCCATTAGATCTCCTTAGGACATAACGCGAAGCCTTGAGGCAATTTTGGAGCCGCAGAACGGCGGAAAAATTGTCCGGCAACAGCGGCGTGTTCAAATCTTTTAAAGGCGCCGAGCAATATCGCCTATCTCTGGGTCAATGAATGCTTTTGGCTCGTGAGTGACCTCCGCTCCTTGCGTTAGAGCAAATAACGTAGATGGCTTCCGCCTGATTTCATGGGTTTCCGTTGTTTGGAGTGTCGACATTTTTTCTTGCACGTGAGTAACCTCGCCTCTCCCTTTGACGACCTCCACCTGACCCAGGCTTTCATTGGTTTCAGGATCAAATATCTCATCACCGATTGCCAAGATCAGGAAGCGCTGCCCTACACGGACACCGTGCTCGCGGCCTTTGTTGATAACGATCCGATGGTCATCAATGATTTGAGCGATTCGACCCTCAAAAACAACATCATCGGCTTCGGTTTGCTTAGTCGACATCTGCATTATCCTCTAGAAACCGGGACCGTATCTCTGGCACGACACTCATGCTTGCCCATCGAGACTGGTCTGACAAATAATCTTTAAGATTTTCGTTAGTTAACGACCTCAGCACCACACATTGGGGGAACTTTTTAGTTGTAAACGTTTCGACCCTTAATAAGGCCAAGGGTGTCTGGACGTCATCAGTTGTTTGGAGAAGTACCAGTATTTGTTCCGCATGAATCCAGTTTGAACGGTCTAGTATCAGGACCATCGACCCGAGGTAATGATGTTTGCCATCCGCAATCTTTCGAACCGTCACCGGCGCTCTGACTTGAGCATAAATCTGATGGCACCTGTATAGGAGCATAACCGCTGCCAATACAGACGCTAGAGCTACAACGACAAGGACTCGTTCACGATCACTGATACCTGAAGGAAGCCCAAGCCAGCTAGCTATTGACGCCAAGCCAGTTATCACAAGCCAGACCCAACCTAGGACTCCCCAAACCACTTCTCGAATGAAATTCATCGATTTCCTTTCTCAGGCTTCGATAGAAGGAGACTTTGCACGCCAGCCATAAACGGCGCCCTGACAAAGGCGTCCGGTGGAGGCCACAGGCCGGAACGAATTTGATGGCATTGTTAGCCCCCGGCCTTCCAAAAACAATCCTTCTGCCGAATCAGTTTCGCTTCTTTGGATTGGTCACACGGCCTCATCGACAATTACTGCCGCTGCGATTTTCTTGGCAATATCCTCGACCGAATCCTGCTCGGTCGTGAAACCAGCAAGGTCAGGTAGAATACCACTGTATTTTCTTACATCCTCGAATGTCACGTTGTGAAGAACCGGAATCAGGACATTCTTCCCCAACAAAGCACCGAGCTCTCTTTCTGTCCAGAATCGGCCCGTGAGATAGGCCGGCGTAAGAAGGGCAATGCCCGAGCGAGCCTTCCGAAGGCCAGCATCCATCTGCAACGACTGACTGCGGCCAGGTATAATGGCTACTTCGTCAAACCAAACTGCAACACCTAACTCTTCGAGAGCTTCACGAAGGGCGGATGCAACATCCCCTCCATCGATGCGAGCGTAACTGAGGAAGGTGTCATATTCTCGTGGATCGAGCTGACCTACTGCCGTATGCACACGGTCGGCTAATTGCTGTTCAGGCTCGGTGTATCGAACACCGCTTGAGCCAGATCGAAGCTGACGATTGAGCTCTGCAATGGCCTGCCTATTATGTGTATTCCGCTTCCTAACCTCCGAATTATAGTCAGATATTACTTTCCTGTTATGAGAGTCGACACGGCGATTATAAGCGTCAACTTTCCTTTTATTCTCGCGGTTCACCTTGTCCACCTCGCGTTGCAACTTCTGCTCTGCTTGCCGCATCTGTTGCTTTAGCTTTTGCTCCGCTTGGCGCATCTTTTGTTTGATTTGGTTAGAATTGAATCGTGCCATGATTTCTTCCCTTTCAACCGGTATTCACTTGCCTGTCGACCTCACAAATGCCTAACTTTTTCTGTTCGAGCGACAGGATAAAATCCCGGCAATCTCGAATGGCTAACAGCTTATTAGTTTGAATTCTCATTAAACAGCAACGCCACCACCCCATCCAAAATTGTGTCACAGCCCGAATAACCTCTACTTTTCATGCCCTTACCCTCTGATTCCTACCCGCTTTTCCTGTACTGCTTCTGTGAAAGGTTTGTAGGCAGGTTATTGTTGCACGTTTCTGCAAGCTAAATCCAAAAGGCCAAAATTTTTCGTTTCTAAATCAATGGGCTACTAGGGTGCTCTCTGAAAAGAGCTCAGCGCCATGCAAATTGAACCGCAGAATTTTTGGCATTTTCGAGGCTTTTTCATTATAGCTGTACGAGTATACAGCTTTTAGGCACCGAGGGGTGACTGTGTCAAAATCACCGGTTCTGCAATCGGTTCGTACAGAAATCAGGTCGAAGCAGTGTAGCTATCGAACCGAGAAAACCGATCTCTACTGGGTCCGCCAGTTCATTCTGTTCAATGAAAAGAAGCACCCCGAGGTGATGGGCAATCACGAAATTGAGCGTTTCCTGGATCATCCCGCCGTAAATCGAGGTAGCAAGGCCAGGAACCGGTGAACCTATGAGTTTTACGCTTACCCTACGTTCCTATCAAGTATCGGTGCTAGACCAAATAGCTTGCGATCTTCGTTCCTAGTCAGGAACCGATCCATCTCTTTTTTAAGCCGGTGTTTTTCCCGCTTTTTTTCCTCCTCATCGCTCACTTTATTTAACTGGTCTAAACGCAGTGCCCCGATAAGTATCTTCCTTCGGGTGTCTTCTTTTCGCTTCTGATTCAAAATTTTCGCCTGCTCACGCCGCTTTGCTCTGACGATCGCTTCCTTCTCAGCTTTAAGTTTTGCCTCAATCTCCGCCCGCTTTTTGTCTAACTCAGCAATTCTCTGTTCCGGCGTCTTTTTAGTCATAGCCTATTGCTCCTTGATATTTGATTGTTTTTGTTATTCTAACAAAGAAGCGGGAATCTCAGATTGAGCCCAACGTTCCCGCAGCCTACGCATCTCTTTTGGAATGCGTAGAAAGGCGAAGGGCGCACTTAGGACTCCTATCGGAGTCGTGCGGTTCCTCGGCTTCACCGAAGAACAAGGATAAAAACAAGAAAGGTGCCGCATGGCGATCTATCATTTATCAGCAAAAGCCATACAACGCTCCGCCGGCAAATCGGCAGTTGCGGCAGCAGCTTATCGGAGCCGATCCACATTACACGATGAGCGCCAAGGCAGGACCTTTTCCTATACCGCTGCCTCAGACTTGGTTCATTCGGAGATAGTCGGCTTCAACGGTGATCGGGCCACACTCTGGAACCTGGCCGAATCCATGGAAAAGCGCAAAGACGCTACAACGGCTAGAGAGTATGAAGTCGCGTTGCCAAATGAGCTGCCAGTGCCAGATCAGATCGAACTATCTCGTTCGTTTGCAGAATGGCTAAACAAAGAGCACGGTTGTGTAGTTGATTATGCAATTCATTCCGGATCATGTGAGGAGAACCCTCAAAGGAATAATCCGCATATTCACATGCTTACCACGACCCGCGCTGTAGATGAGTACGGCACGATGGCAGATATCAAAATTCCTCGGGAATGGTCCGACAAAAAGCGGCTAGACCATAAATTACAACCCCGTCGAACGGAGTTAATAAAGGTACGGGAACAGTGGTCGTTCATGGCGAATGCTGCGTTAGCGCGAGCTGGCGTGAATGCTCATATCGATCATCGATCTTATGCCGACCAAGGCCGGGATCGTTTGCCAACTTCGCACCTTGGTCCTGCGGTCTCAGGAATGGAGCGCGCTGGTATTCAGACCCGCTCCGGCGATCACAACCGTATGGTTATAGAAACCAACCTGAAACGTCTCCTCGAGCTAGAAGAACGACATGCTCGAGAGATATCGGCCCAGAAACTGGCTGAGCAGCTAACTGACATAGATGCCAAGATCGAGGCGCTACGAAATCAATGTTCGCGAACACCTGGAACGCGCGATACTAAATCGGGAATCGTCAAATTCGGTCACGCGAGTTCTGACCTTGCAACTCGAGCGGACAAAGAGGCAGCAAAATTCACCCGAGGCCTGGCTCTCTCGATCGGCACCCGTTATAAAGCTAAGTTGTTTCGAGATACTTGGAACGATGACCTCGAAAACTCGATCTTGAATACGATTAAGTGGGTCGATGTTGATGCCAAAGCCCTTACGCTCCGGTCTGGTGAGCAAGTCCAGGATAAGGGGGATACAGTTGTCCTCAGTTCTGGCTCGAGTGACGTTATCGCAGCAGCCATAGCCCTCGCGAGGTCCAAACGCTGGGAAAGAGTTACGGTCTATGGGTCAGATGATTTTCAGCTCAGAGTAGCTTTAGCCCTAAAAGAAGCGGGTATCGAACCTCTAGTGAGTAATGATAACGCGAGAAAACGTTTTGTTGATGAGGTGACCAAACGTAGTAAGACACTTCTGCCAACGCCAGAACAAAGAAAAGCTGCCGTAAACCCTGGGCCAATTAAAACGAACGCAGAGCCATCGCGTGACTCGCAACCTGAGCATAGAAAAAACCCTGCGTCATCCAGCCACTTAGACGCTTTGAGATCCCGAGTTCGTTTAGCCCTTAGAGAGCAATCTCCAAAACAAACAACGCCTTTCCGTGACGATACTGCCGCGCTCCGACAATGGGCCGCGAATCAATGGAACAGTCTGGTGAAAATAGAAGGTCGCGAAGGGCTACGCGAAGTATTTCTTGAAGAAGTAAACACCCAAGCGGCAATTGCCGGCTACAGTGCAAGGGAAATCCAGGAAGTTGTGCTGGACGACAAATGGGCGGGTACTCAGGAAAAGCTGGTTACAACTGTCCCCAAGCTAAAACCTCGAGCCGCGTCGCAACAGCGACGGACCGATCGGTCAACTACCCGGCATACACTCTAATTTTTAACACACTTGAGAGTCTCTTGAGATCTAACGGTCCCGTCCTCTTCAACCTCTGAAAAATCGTAGAAACGGGCAATACCACGAACATCAAGAACAATGCTGTATCGATAGGAATCAGAGTCTTCAGCTTCCCCAAAATACCAAATTCGCCTCAATCCTTCGGTTCGGTATCGTCCCTCAAATTCTTGGTCAAGCACTGTCACGAAACCATCTTCGCGATTGTATGTTAGCTGGACAACTACCTCGCCACCGAACGGAGCTTTACAAAGCCACTTTTTTTCATCCAGTTCCGTTCTAGCTGAGTTTTCATTTTCCACAGTTGATTGGTTGGGCGAAGAATCACCGCCTAATAAGGCGCTACTCTCGCGGTCGATGCAGGATCGATAAAGGGATGGCCCGAGGCTTTTGGAGCATGACTCATCCAGCCAGCGCTTTTGGTCTTGAGATAGTCGTAATAGGTCCGGCATGCCAGCCTCAAATGCTGCCTTCTCACGCTCCATGCAACGGAAGGTCAGCCTCGGACCAAGGGATCTGTCGCAGCTTTCTAGAATCCAATTTCGATTCTCGATACGAAGTCCCGATAAATCTGGCATTCCAGATTTTAATGCGTCCATCTCCCTTTTGACGCACTTTGACCAAAGTGACGTAAGCGTCCGGTGATCCCATCTTGAGCCTGGCGCTGCCGTCGTCAGGATAGTGTCCACTTATTTTCTAGTGGACACTTAACATGAACGAATTAAGCGTAACCAAACCCTGCCAACGCCGTCGCCGGTTTTCCCGGGAATTCAAAGCCGGGATTGTCGCCCAGTGCCGAGATCCGGGCGCATCCGTCTCCCGGATCGCTCTGTGTAATGGCCTCAACGCCAACATGGTCCGACGCTGGATCAAGGAGGCGCGACGAGTGCCTAAAGCACCAGCGACAACGCCGGAGTTCGTGCCGGTCAATCTGCCAGCAGCAACTTCAGCACGGAGCCACCACTCGGTCTCGGACAAGCGTAGCACCATCCGCATCGAGATTCCCCGCGCCAGTGGCGCGGTTGTCGTGGAGTGGCCTGCGGAGCAGGCCCACCAGTGTGCCGCCTTGTTGCGGGATCTGTTGGGATGATCCGCATTGATGAGATCTGGCTGGCCACCGAACCGCTGGACATGCGGGCGGGACCGGATAAAGCTCTGGCACGAGTCGTTCAGGTCTTCGGTTCGGCCAGACCCCATTGCGCCTACCTGTTTGCCAACAAGCGAGGCAACCGGATGAAGGTGCTGATCCATGATGGCCTCGGCATCTGGCTGTGTGCCCGTCGTCTAAACCGGGGCAAGTTCCACTGGGGCGAATCCTGGCGAGGCAAACAGTTATGTCTGACCGAAGAACAGTTATCCGCCCTCGTTCAGGGCCTGCCATGGCAACGTATTGGGGCCGATGGCGTCATCTCAATCCTGTAACCACAAGCTGAGCAATACCGCCATAGCCAGAACTGCGAATCGCTTGCAGTACAAGGGCTTGGCATACTAAGGGGCATGACTCAGCGCCCCGACATCAACCAACTCTCTGCCGGTCAGCTCCGTGCTCTCGCTACGGAACTGTTTGATCGTGTTGATAACAAAGAGCGGGCTCTGGTGCACCGTGATGCGGTCATCGAGAAGCTGACCCACGAAGTGGCCATTCTCAAGCGCCATAAGTACGCCCGGCGTAGCGAGCAGCTGGACGCGGTTCAGGGAAAACTGCTGGACGAACTGATCGACAGCGACCTGGCCTCCATCGAGGTCGAACTGGAACAGGCGATGACCGAGGAGCAGAAAGCCGCTCGGCCAAAGCAGCAACCCAAACGCACACCGCTGCCACCGGAACTGCCCCGCACCCTGATCCACCACGAGCCAGAAAATACTCAATGCCAGTGTGGCTGCCAGCTCAAGCGCATTGGCGAAGACGTCAGCGAGAAGCTGGATTATGTCCCGGGTGAGTTCACCGTTGAACGTCACATCCGGGGCAAATGGGCCTGCGACAGCTGCGAGACGTTGATCCAGGCACCGGTGCCACCGCAGGTGATCGACAAAGGCATCCCCACCGCTGGCCTGCTGGCCCAGGTGCTGGTGGCCAAGTATGCCGACCATCTGCCGCTGTACCGTCAGGAACGCATGTTCGGCCGTGCCGGCCTGGAAATCCCGCGCTCCACCCTGGCCGAATGGGTGGGTGCCTGTGGTGTGCAGTTGCAGCCGCTGGTGGATGCGTTGAGAAATACTCTGCTGGAACACAGTGTTCTGCATGCCGATGAAACCCCGGTCAGCATGCTGGCCCCGGGCAAGAAGAAAACCCACAAGGCCTACGTCTGGGCCTACTGCACCACACCGTTTGCCGACCTGAAGGCAGCTATTTACGACTTCGCACCCAGCCGTGCAGGCGAACACGCCCGAACCTTCCTGGGTGACTGGCGGGGCAAGCTGGTCTGTGATGATTACGCTGGCTACAAGGCCGGGTTCGGCAACGGCATTACCGAAATCGGCTGTATGGCCCACGCCCGGCGCAAGTTCTATGACCTGCACGAGGCCAACAAGAGCGAATTGGCGGCCAAGGCCTTGGAATACATCGGTGGACTCTACGAGATCGAGCGGGAAACCAAAGATCTGCCACCGGATATGCGGCGGGAAATCCGGCAAACCAAAGCCAAACCCCTTGCCGATGCGCTGCATCAGTGGATGCTGGCCCATCGCCAGAAAGTGCCGGATGGCTCCGGCACGGCCAAAGCCCTGGATTACAGCCTCAAACGTTGGGAAGCGCTGACGCGCTACCTGGACGATGGCGCTGTGCCCATCGACAACAACTGGGTGGAAAACCAGATCCGACCCTGGGCGCTGGGGCGCAGCAATTGGCTGTTTGCGGGTTCACTGCGCAGTGGTCAACGTGCGGCTGCGGTCATGACCCTAATACAGTCAGCGAAGCTGAATCGGCATGATCCCTATGCCTACCTGAAGGATGTGCTGACTCGCCTGCCGACACAGAAGAACAACGCCATCGACGAGCTATTGCCCCACAACTGGAAACCGGCCATACCTAACAAGGTGTAGGCCGGACGTGTATGGAGAGCCTTCTTCGAAAGCTGGACAAGGTGCCAACTCTAGACGGCAGGATATGCCCTGGGAGATCGATGAGAGAAAGAGGAGGCCATAAGTAGAAAATTTCCCAAGCGACTGGTGGCTCGCTAGGCATACGTGTCGTGTTACTCCTAAGTTATTAGACACACTAGATTTTCCGGGCTTTGCTGGGCTGCGGGTGTCGCAGGTGTATGCCGCACGGAGATCGCAGTTAAACCTGATACTAGGCCGGCTCATGCACTAGCCGGATGTCGATTTCTCTGTCGACATACTTCCACTCCACCGAGGCCCGGAGTTCGGCCAAAAGCCTGTTAAAGCCCGGCTCATCAGACGGGGAATATTCGAACCACGTCAAGAAGTCGAAGGGTTCGCTCTCGCCCAGGTCCCGACAATGGTGGAGACGACGGGCCACAGCAGGGAGATATTGGAGCCCAATGTGAATGTGACGGGACTGCTCCTCAAAAATCTTCCGGCGTTCGTCTTGAGCCAGTCCCCACCATGAGGGGTTTTTCCGGATAGGGATCAGGGCGGCACAGGTGGCCTCTGCTCGACCCAAACTTGGCTGCTTCGCCACGAGACGATCCTTCTCTTCACGCACGACATAACGCTCGTTACTCGTTATCCCGCGAAGAAGCCATTTGGTGCCCAAAGGCTGCGGCGAAACAGAGCCAGCGGCTACGTCGAGCCGGGGGATTCCAGGGAGAGGGGCTCCCGCCACGGCATCCATCCGAACAACGCGCCAAACACCCGTTTCTCCACCAGCGAACGTAAATAATCGTGTATTCATCAGTTTCCTCTCAGGCCTTTCGCCTATTTCTCAGCCAACGCAAAACCGGCATTGCCCGGCGCAACCACTGAAACAAATATAAAAGGTTCGGGGCCAGAGTTCATTGCACCATGTACCTGCCCAGGTTTTGCGATCGCAATATCTCCAGCTTTAAGATGAGTGACTATGCCGTTACCTTGATGATATTCGGCTTCACCTGAGATAACCGTCCAAGTATCTTGGCCGTGAGGATGTACATGGGAAGCTATTTCCTGCCCAGGGTGGGCGTGCCAAACAACGACGACAGAGTCATTGGTTTCCAGAACAACCGAACGAATCGGTTCGCCGTTAGACGGACGAACATATTCATCCACCGAAAAAATCCGCGATTCAGTTTCTGCTCTCATGTTCACACCCATTTAAAACTGATTGGACACGTACTCTAAACGCAACTGCGCCTGGACAGCACATGAAGATATGTACCTAAGCGCCCTTCGGGAAAACTATGCTCTGGCGCACAGAGACCGTCAATACTCCGTCGTGGGTAGGCATGACATAACGGGAGGAGACGGGCGACGCTTTGGTCATATGTACATGAGAAGGTGGCTCGCCCGCTCGGCAGGGTTGTTGTCGATGGGCAGGTGTCCCCCTTTCGATGTAGCGGATCAGCTTTAACCAGTTGCTCGCAAGGCAATTGATTGCTTGCCCAAGGCACTTTGACGACGTGACCTGGGGAGGGGTTTTGTCCAGCCTAGCTTTCAGTTGCTCCAGGAAAGCCTGGCTTTGCGACTGGCGCGTCTGGTATCGCTGGGCATCGCCCGCCTCTTCCATGTCGCGCTCGATGCCGTAGAGCTTGTTGATAAGAGTCAGTGCCATCTCCGCTCGGCCGATCTTGCCCTTGGATTGAGTTTTCTGATGAACTTGCGCCGCGCATGCCCAGCAACCTATACGCTCGACGCCTTTCTGCCTCCAGGAGGCGCTGCGGCACCTCCTGGGTACGGCTAGCGGTGTAATTGAACAGGATGACCGGAAGATTTGGTGGGCCACCGCGATCTCCTCAGTAGCTATAGCCAAACAGGTTGGGTATGAGAAGTTCAAGGGGGGGCGAGCAAAGCCCCCGTTCCAATTGATTCTCTATTCCACACAAATGGCGATATAAGCCGGCGGGTGATGACGACCCTGGAAGCTCTGGCATCGAGAGTGGATGTCTACTCCATCGACGAGGCGTTTCTGGATCTGACCGGAATCGACCGGGTGGTAAGCTTCGAGCCTTTTGGTCGGCAGGCGATTTGGCTCAAGGTGGAATCACCGGACGGTTACAAAGTGACGGACCCAATGATCGCGAACAAGATTCGCTAAGCCATCGTTGATCTTCGGGCGAGAGCCCTTCTGCTCCCCCTAAAGAAGCACCGTTCGTTTGCTTTTTATTATTGGTTTTTGAATCAGAACCAAGTGGGTCAGAGGTCGCTGCGCAACCAGCGAAAACAAACATTAGAGAGAGTATGAGGTTCTGGACAAAAAATCCCTGTACTCGCAAAACTTGAACTCTCCTCGGTTGCTGTTTCCTGGAACACTGTCGCCCAATTCAAAAACTACTACTAAAAGCCTAACCCACTGCTTAAGAGCACGCCACATTATCGCCACGGTGGTTTTCCATCATGAAAATCAGAAAGGGTGCCGAGTCACTGAGGTAGCTCTCCTCCCATCAGACCTCAAAGCACGATTATTTTGGAAGATGAATAAAAAACCCGCTTTCGCGGGCTCTTAGATTTTTCAGGCTGCTTCAAGCAATGTCGATGCTTCAAACGACTGAAACACCTGTTCTAATTGCGCTGAATAGTCCGGGGCATCGTTTTCGATATACTTGCCGTAATTCCTAAACAACATCGTTGTGGTTTCATGACCAAGTTGTGCTGCGATCCACGCCAGGGGCAAACCCTGAGTTAGCATCTGACTGGCAAAAGTATGCCGAGCGGTGTTCGGGCCGCGATATCTGACGCCTGCCCGCTTAAGCAACGGTTTGAAAAAGTACTTTGCATAGTACGATTCATTGGAAATCGGACTGCCGGTAGAAGAATTGAGAAAAAGCATTCTCAATTTGATTCGAAATTCCGTCTTGTTGTCTTCTCTTGTCATGGTATAGGACTTAGCTTTCTGACTTTGGTTAAGGTCCCGAAGACGCCCTAGTAGTTGAAAAGAGCTTCGGTTCATTCTCAGTACTCGTTTACTCTTCTTATTCTTCGGTGCCTTCAGTTTTCCCTGAACCTTCGCCCGAGTAACACTGATCTTGCGTTCCTCGAAGTCAATGTCTTCCCATGCAAGGCCAAGCAACTCACTAATCCGCAAACCCGTGAACAGTCCCAGCTGGAAAAGCGCAATTTCCGAACAGAAAATGGGACAAGCGGCATTTATCACCGCTACTTCCGAACTCTCAAAGGGGTCAGGCTCCGGCTTCAGGGTCTGAAGATTAGAGATACCTGCTGTAGGGTTTGCGTCTATTAAACCGTCCTCTACAACGTCATCCAATACACCGCGCAACACTATCAGATATTCGTTGATCGTCTTGTTGGAATAACCGTGCGTATCGAGGTAAGAAAGAAATTTCTTGATGTCTTTCTTACGCATCGATCTTAGATTCATCCGCTTAAAGTACTGATCAATCAAGCGTGCCTTAGCTCTATAATTCGTATAGGTCGAATCCGCTAATGTACGGCGTTTACTCTCTAGCCAATCAGCTATGTATTGACCAATTTCAGTTCCTGAAAACTGCTTATTTCGCTTACGTGCTTTTGCTCGATTTACTTCATATTTCACAGCCTTTCTCCTGGTTTCAGGACTTATTTTAGGCTGTGAAATATTTTCGTCAAACTTTTTTTTGTTATATAACAGCAACTTACAACTACACGGTTTATTTTTTTGAAGTTAGCTGCCTGAAAGTCAAAGAAAATATTTTTTACACTGTTGAGTACTCTGTGCGAACGAAATCTTACTCATTTGCTTAAGTTTTGTAGCGAGTGAGGAGGGTTTTCCGTATCGAGTGAAAGTAATACCTGTAGTTGAGTGCCCAAGGATCTCCGCAGCAATACGCTCATCTATTCCGGCCTGTTTGAGCTCGTTGGCGATCGTATGTCTGAAGCTGTAAGCCGTCGGTCGTCCCTTCGAATCCCATCCCAGCCTTTTACTGAGAAAACGATTGAAACGTTGGGTAAAGTTGCGCGACCAGTCGTTATTCTTCCCGGTTGGAGTACAACGGAAGAGCTGTGCCCGCTTCAATCGCTTTTGCTGTTTCAAATAGCCCAAAAACCCTAGGTCAATCAGTTCGGGGTGCAGTGGGACTTCCCTCTTCGCAGATGCTGTTTTTAATCTCTGCTGAGGACCCTGATCAGTAATATCAATAAACCAGAGTTCGTGTTGCGCTGAGTATTTAACGTCAGATACCCTCAACTGACACGCCTCCGAAGGTCGCAGGCCGCTGTATAAGAGTAAAAGCGGTAGCCACTGATCCTCTGCCGACCCTCTGGCAGAAAATGATTTGTGAGAAAATAGCTCAGAAAGCTGCTCTGAGGTCCAGACGCTTCGTTGTTCGTGTGCTGCCCTACTGTCGGTTTCAATAAGCCTGATGCTTTCGAATGGATTGTCAGAGGCATATTTCATTCTCTTGCACCAACCCAAGAACTGGCTGGCAACCGCAAGGTACTCTTTCACGGTCTTAGGGCTCCAGTCGCGCTCAAGCAGCTCCTCCTGGTAGTCGATAGCATCGGTGGGCTTCAGGTAACGAACGTTGCGATCACCGACAAAGGCTACCAAAGGCACCAATCTCGTTTTCAATTGGCGTTGATAGCTTGCGGTCACACGAGATCGCTTCTTGAAACTTACGAAGTCCTTAGCTAAGGCTCCTGCATCTTTATACCGCTTGACTGCAACTGGGGCTTTAGAGCTCCTCTTGGGGGGGCTAGCTGGGTTCTGAACGTCTGCGGGGGCAAAGGCCAGACTGACAGGCTTGTTCAGGCTCAATTCTTCTAGGCTTTGACGAGCCCGGGCAACTGCGTTTTGGAAGGTAGAGAGGGATTCGAAGGTTGAATCAGAGTCAAACAGCTCGACCAGAGCGGACGACACACGAAGATTCCGCTTGATTGCTGTCTTGCGATCTTTGGTTCGAAGGGAGATTTTGACTGAATGAGGGAACCCGGCCGCCCTCCACTTGTGAGGAAGGGCAACTCGAGTGTAGTACGTAGAAAAACTGCTTCGTTCAAGGTACATTGTTCCACCAGTTTGTACTAGTGCGAAAATCTACCCTTAAAACAGCCTAAGCTATTGTTTTTCCACGTTATATTGGCGGAGAGAGAGGGATTCGAACCCTCGATACGCTATTAACGTATACACACTTTCCAGGCGTGCGCCTTCAGCCACTCGGCCACCTCTCCAATAAACTGTTTCAAATCAGCGATGTCGTCGCTCATTTGAGGGCGCAAACTTTAATGGTTTTGACGGCGTTTGGCAACTCCATGTTTTGAATTCATCAAAAATTTTTTTAGAAGGACCTTACGACGGCCTCGGGCATAACAAACCCCGGGTCCATGGCGTATCCTTTCAGGAAACCCGCCCAACACGTTCAGGAGAATGACCATGCTGATGAAAGCCGACCAATCCACCCTGTTGCTCATTGATGTCCAGGAACGGCTGATGCCTGCCATTAGCGAAGGCGATGCGGTTGCTGAGCGTTGCATTACGCTGGCAACCATCGCCGGACTGCTTGGCGTTCCTGCGATTGCAACCGAGCAGCTACCTGAAAAGCTTGGGCCGAATCTTGAAGGCGTTAAGGAGCTCTGCTCCACAACCCTGGCGAAAACCCATTTCGACGCCTGCCCGGACGGGCTCATCGATGAATTGCCAGAAGGCCGGCAACATATTGTCATCGGAGGCTGCGAAACCCACGTATGTATGCTGCAAACCGCCCTGAGCCTCCTGGATGCCGGCTACAAGGTATGGGTGGTGGCCGACGCCACCGGGTCCCGTAGCGAACTCGATCGGGACGTTGCCCTGGATCGACTGCACCAGAGCGGCGCTCGCATTGTTACCACTGAAATGGTGGCTTTCGAGTGGATGGTTCACTGCAAGCACCCACACTTCCGGGACATTCAGGCTCTGATAAAGTGAATGACAGAAGGTAGACACGTTATGCTCAACATGGATTTTTCCCAGCGCGTTGTTATTCGTACCCACGAACAGCGCTGGGTCCCCAGCCCCGCCGCAGGCGTTGAGCGCAAGCCACTGGCCCGAGAGGAAGCCGAGCGGGGCCACGCTACCAGCGTTGTACGCTATAAGCCCGGCTCTTCCTTTTCTACCCACGAACACCCTCTGGGTGAAGAGATTCTGGTGCTTGAAGGCGTTTTTTCCGACGAGACCGGCCACTATCCGGCCGGCACCTACATCCGGAATCCTCCGGGCAGCAGTCATGCACCGTTCAGCGAAGAGGGCTGCACCCTGCTGGTCAAACTCCATCAGTTCGACCCGAGAGATACCGCGACGGTTCGAATCGATACCAATGCCGGCCACTGGCTGCCCGGCATTGGCGGTTTACAGGTTATGCCGTTGCACGAATTCGAGCATGAGCACGTTGCCCTGGTGAAGTGGCCACCCAACGAGACCTTTCAGCCACATCGTCACTTTGGTGGAGAAGAGATTTTTGTGCTGTCCGGCGAATTCTGTGATGAACACGGCCGTTATCCCGCCGGGAGCTGGATTCGCAGCCCGCATCTGAGCCAACACCATCCGTTCGTAGAGCATGAAACGGTCATCTGGGTAAAAACCGGTCACTTACCGGTCAATCATTCTCCTGAAACGTAAAAAGGGCCCCAATCGGGGCCCAAGAGAGCGTGCAACGCTGCTAGCTAGAGATGATATTCAGGACGCGTAACGCCCTTGCCACCCGGCGCCACCCAGCAATTCATCACTGGCCCGCTCATGGCCATTCCCCGTGAGATGCAACTCACCTGCTGGCACCGCGAAGACGTGGTAGGCCTCAGGACCAAACGGATCAAGAGCGGTATCGATGTATTGGAACCGATCCGGAACCGGCTCACCCGACATTGCCACCCGGAACTGCCGTTCCACAGTAGGCGTGGTTACATTCAAAGGCTGCTGTACCCAAAGGAAGACCGCTTTGTGCGGCACCAGATACTCGCAGCGCACCACTTCATAACCCTCTCTCAAGGTCAGGGTGGTAGGCTCTTTACCAGGCTCAAGTCTGAACTTGTGAATCGTTTTCATAGCTGCGCTCCTCTGGATACTGCGGAATACGATTCCATAATGGAGCACTGCAGAATTCGATAAAATAAGTTTTATTAAGCAAAAAACATCGTATTTTTCGATGCTTTAACAGAGTGAAGTCTAGCGCTCAAAGATCCCCTGACGAGCCTCGCAGATTGCCCTCACCCCCTCATGGGCCAGCTTTCGGCTTCGGGAGACCGCAAACAGCTGATCCGTCACCTCATCAAGCGAAGCGATCAGAGCCACCTGATACTGACGGCACACCTCATCCTGAATCATCGTAGGCGCCGCGAACACACCAAGTCCCTCCCGACCAAACACCTTGATAAGGGCGCTGTCATCAACTCGGGCAACCAGGTTCATTCGGACATTATTGAGATTGAACCAGTGCATCAGTTTCTCGAAATACGGCGCATCGGTAGCGTTCGCCAGTAACGGCTGGTGATTGAGCGAGTGAGGAAAGCCGGTTTTGAGCTGCTCCGCCAGTTCGGGTGCAGCAAAGAGACTGATGGTAGACCGGGATAGCGGATGAACCGCGAAACGTTCAGGAGATTCTGCCTGGGGCATTCTATCGGTCAGTACAACGTCGAGCTCCTTCCGCTTGAGGCTGAGAAGAAGATCTTCCGTCCGGCCGGTCCGGCATTCCAGTTGCACGGGCCGGTTCAGCTTCATCGCCGGGTGAAGGAGGTAATAGGCGATCAGTTTGTGGATAGACGCCGATATGCCCGCAGACAAGGACAGCGGCCTGTGTTCAGGCCCCGCCCTCAGGGTTTCAGACAACTGACCGGTTAGCTCGAAGATCTCATCGGCATAACTGCGAACCATATGGCCGAGTTCTGTGAGCACCAGTTGCCGGCGCTCGCGGCTGAATAACCGGCCACCCACCGCGCCTTCAAAGGTCGCAAGCTGGCCACTGAGGGTCTGGGGTGCCAGGTCGAGCACCTCGCTGGCTCGGGCAATAGAGCCTTCGCGGCTAATAACCCAGAAATAATAGAGATGTCGGAGGTTCAGATTCTCCACATCGGTCCCCTACTCCGCATTGAACAGTTCCCGGCTATTTTTTGCGATAGATGATGCCAGGGTGACACTGGACCATTTCGTAGAGATTGGGAAGCCCGTTCAAAGACTCAGAAGCACCAAGAATCAGATAGCCTCCGGGGTTCAGAGCACCATGCAGCCGGGTAAGAATGTCCTTTTTCAGTTCCGCTGAGAAATAGATCAGCACATTCCGGCACATGATGATGTCGAACTTGCCAAGCATGTATCGATCCAGCAGGTTCAATTCCTTGAATTCCACCATGGACTTGATTTGCGGTCGAATCTGCCAACCACCGTTGGCCGAGGGGGTAAAAAAGTGCTTTTGACGCTCCGGCGACAGCCCGCGGCCGATGGCGATCATTTCATACTCGCCTCTCCGGGCAACCTCCAGCACGCTTTTGGAAATGTCCGTTGCCGTGATTTTTACATCCCGCAGCTTACCCGGCCGGGTACGGCGGAATTCGTCAATTACCATGGCTACGGAGTATGGCTCCTGGCCAGTAGAACAGGCGGAAGACCAGATTCTTAACGGCTGGAGTGAACTGCGCTCGGCAAACTCTGGCAAGAGCTTTTCCTGCAGAATCCGGAACGGATGGTTGTCCCTGAACCAAAGTGTCTCGTTGGTCGTCATCGCGTCGATGACCACCTCGCGCAAGCCTGCCCTTCCAGGCCTCTTTAATCGTTCCAGAAGCTCTCCAAGGGAATTCAGGCTGTTTTCTTCGAGAATGCGCCGAAGCCTGCTCTTTACAAGATACTGTTTGTTATCACCCAGCAGGATGCCGCACGCATCCTGCAGGAACTTTTTAAAGGCTTCGTATTCCTGGGGCGTTATGTCCGCTTTCATTGGATCTCTTCGTGGGTGAAACCATCAGCCGAGCATCAGTGCTGATCAATAATTTCCATTACTCGCTCGGCCAGCTCATCCGGGCTGAATTTCGCCATGAAATCGTCTGCGCCCACTTTCTGCACCATCGCCCGGTTGAAGACACCGCTCAGCGAGGTGTGCAGCATTACATACATTTCTTTCAGAGCCGCATCTTCTTTGATTCTGGTAACGAGGGTGTAGCCGTCCATTTCCGGCATCTCAACATCAGAGATAATCAGAGACAGGTGGTCGTTCGCTTTCGACCCGTCCTGAGTAAGCTCTCTGAGATACTGTAGCGCTTGCTTGCCATCATTTTTGGTAACCACTTCCATTCCGATGGCGGTCAGGCAACGCTCGATCTGCCTGCGAGCCACGGAAGAATCATCCACAACCAGCACGGGCAAATGACCCGGAACGCGTTCCGCACTTCGACTCACCAGCTCTTCCGTCACATCTTCCCTGAGCGGAGAAACTTCTGCAAGAATCTTTTCTACATCTATGATTTCTACAAGTTTATCGTCAATCTTCGTAACCGCTGTCAGGTAAACATCCTTCCCTGCGCCCTTCGGCGGAGGCAAGATATCTTCCCAGTTCATATTCATGATCCGGTCTACGCCCGTTACCAGAAAGCCCTGGGTTTTACGGTTGTACTCGGTGATGATCACGAAACTGGTAGACAACTGCTCTTGGGGAATACCCGGCAGACCGATCGACATACTCAAATCAATAATGGGAATGGTCTCACCACGAATGTGGGAAACGCCTCTGACGACGCTCCGGCTATTGGGAATCGACGACAGTTTCGGGCACTGAAGAACTTCCTTAATCTTGAATACGTTGATGCCGTACAACTGCCGCCCCCGTAGACGGAACAGCAATAGCTCAAGCCGGTTCTGACCGACTAGCTGGGTGCGCTGGTTAACGCTGTCTAATACCCCTGCCATGATGCTTTACTCCTGGCGTGCCTATACCGGCATCAATATTGCTTTGACCTTTGCAAGGTGTTTTCAGGCCTGTCCAAGACAAATCTTTGACGCCTGCAAACCTGTTAAGGGTTAACGGCCCGACAACCCGAATCCTTAACGTGTTTCGACAAAATCCACAGATACAGACAGCATAGGACAAACCGGTGCGTATGCGAATCATCTTTTTGGCTGCATTGTGTCTATCACTGAGCCCAATCACTCTGTCTTCAGAGAGAACCAGTGCTGAAGCCATCCGTAACGCTGCCCAGACGTTCCTGGCAGAGTGGTCCAGAACCCTTGCTGCCGAGGGCTACACGAGCCGCTACGAAGTTGGCGCTATCGACAGCCGCATCGCCCTTGCTGCCTGCAACCAGGGGCTGAACGCCGAGTTTGCGGGCGATCCGCTACAGACCACCAGCCCGTCGGTCCTGATTTCCTGCAGTGGTGAGCGCCCCTGGAGAATGTACGTTACCACCAGCGTCGAGGTTCACGGCCCTGCCCTGATAGCAGCCCGTCCTCTGGCGCGGGGCGAACGCCTGACGCCGGACCTGGTCACCGTAAATTCGGTGCAGATCAATGCCAGTCGTCGCGGCGTACTCACCCGCAAAGAGTCCGTTTCAGGCATGATGATGCGCCGCCCGGTGAACGCCGGCACGGTAATGACCCCGGATCTCCTTGAAGCTCCCAACGCGATTGAGCGGGGTGACCATGTTATTATCACCGCGCGCTCAGGCTCATTCTCGGTATCATCTCGCGGTAAGGCACTGGCGAGCGCGGGCGTTGGAGAACAGGTACTGGTGGAAAATCTCCGCTCGTCCCGGACAGTCAAAGCTCGTGCCGTTGGCGCCGGGCGGGTCGAAATTCCGATGTAAGGCGGCAAACAGCAAGAGCGGCAAATGTTTTCCGTTTTGTAACTAAAGTATGGCGCGGATTTGCCGTTAAGCAGATATAAACCCGAATACGCCACTTTCTTGTGGCCCCAGGCAAGCAGGTATTGATATGTCAGTTGACTTAAATGGAATTGGCCCCGGCCAGGTCAACACCACGCGCACCACGGCCGACAAAGCCTCAGGCAATCGAACGTCACAGGCGCCCACAGGCGAGCAAGCCAAGGCCCAGAGCCCCGCTGCCCGTGGCGAAAACGTGAACCTGAGCAATCAGGCGAAAAACCTGAAGCAACTTGAGCAGAAGCTGGGGGACTACCCCGAAATGGACGATGATCGCATCGAACAGATTCGTTCTGCTCTTGAGAACGGCACCTACAAGGTAGATGCCCAGAAACTGGCCCAGAAAATGCTTGAGATGGATAAAAGCATTTTCGGGTGAGTAAAGCATGACTGCACATGAACAGTTGAAAGCGATTCTTCAGGAAGATATCCGCCAGCTTGAGTCGCTGGCGGAAGTACTCCACCAGGAAAAATCCGTGCTCTCCTCTGCGGATATCCAACACCTCCAGGAAATGACCAGCCGGAAAAACCAGATTCTTGAGGGCATACGCGAACGCGCCAAAAAGAAGATTCACCTGCTGGTGAATATGGGCTACAAGCCCAATGCCGGAGAGCCATCACGCTTCATTCGCGCCGCTGGTATGGATGAGCTGTACCAACTCTGGAAAGACGCCGACACCCGTTTGCGCGAATGCCAGGCCGTGAATCAGAACAACGGCCGAATTCTTGGCCACCTGCAAAAGCGCCTGTCACGCCTTACCGACATCTTCCGAGGTGCTTCCGCCCAGCAGAAGCTCTATGGTGCCAAAGGTCAGCAGACCAACGTCTCAAGCACCAACATTCTGGCCAGCGCCTGATACGCCCATCGCTCACAGACAACGAAATGCCCGGAGATCTTCCGGGCATTTTTCGTTTCAGGGCAAGATTTTCAACGCGTATAGATGGTCATCTGGGAATCCGGGTGAAAGCGGATATCGCGAATGCTGACATTGCCCATGGGTGGAGTCTGGCCGCCCACCACGCGAATATTATCCATCCGGATTTCCTCGATACGCTCCGGAAATGCCAGCCTCAGGCCTCCGTCTTCCTGTAGCGTGTAGCGAGGCTCTGAGTCCCGGTAATGCACACCCGTAATTGTAAGGTCTGAATCCAGAAAACTGAGCACCGGCACGAATACATTTGCCGCCAGTCTGATCCCTTCCACCACATCGACATCGGGAGATTCTCCTGAGAGATCGTCCCGGGCGCTGGCGGGCATGGAAGACACGGCCTCCAGACGCTCCATCAGGCCAATACCGCTTTGTGCAGACACCCCTGACATTTCCTCTTCCGAGAGGGGGGTGAGTCCGCTCCGCTCGTAGAGTTCGCCCGCTCCGGCGCCTATCTGCGCTGCATTGGTGTTGCTGGACGCCAGTGACACCAAGGGCTGAAATGGCAAGGTGACCATGGTAACAAGCGCTGCTGCATTGCGGTAACGCGACTGATGCTTGAGTACGCGGTGGAGTTCCCTCTCTGAGATCCAGCCGGCAGCAATTAACACCTCACCGAGGCGCTGCCCGGTTTCCCTCTGAGCACGAAGCCCTTCTTCCAGCTGACCTTCAGACAGGTAGCCACGATTGATCAGCAACCGGCCAAGCCGGGATTTCTCTTCAAAACCCTGACGGATTCTCACCAGATTCCTCCTGCAGTATCAGTGATCACCGTACAACCCGGCCCGGTATTCAACAGTCAAGTGAAGCGTAGCCCACAACCTCTGAGCGTGCTGTTCTGATTTGCCCTTAATGGCGTAATGATCTGTTAAGATCTGCACAAACTACGTAATAACCGGATTATCTCAGTATTCTGGTCACCACCTGTAACAGAGAGCTGCCTTGAAATGACAAATCCCGTAAAACTCGTCCCGATTGTGATGTCTGTCCTGTTTGCCTTCGTTGCCACTCTGCTGACCACCTCACCAGCCGTGGCGCAGAACGAGGAACCGGCACTTCCTGAGGTCCGTTTTGTCACGACGGAGGGCTCTTTCGTGCTTCAGCTTCGGCCCGATGTTGCGCCCAAAACCGTGGAAAACTTTCTGGCTTACGTAAACAGCGGTTTTTACGATGGCACCATCTTTCACCGGGTTATTCCCGGCTTCATGGTTCAGGCCGGCGGATTCGATGAGAACCTGGGGCGTAAACAGACCCGAGCTCCCATCGTGAACGAAGCTACCAGCACCCTGCCCAACCTTCGCGGCACCATCGCCATGGCCCGAACCAATGCGCCGGATTCTGCCACCAGCCAGTTTTTCATCAATGTGGCCAATAATGATTTCCTGAACGCCGGAGTTCGGGGCCCGGGCTATGCGGTTTTCGGCAAGGTGACCGATGGCATGGGTGTGATTGATCGTATCGCAGGGGTCCAGACCGGCTACCAGCGCGGAATGGCCGATGTTCCGGTGAGCCCGGTCATCATCGAGTCCGCCGAAGAAATCACAAAAGACAACTAAGCCCCATGATTAACGACCTTCGTCCGCCGGCAATGGAACCGGCGGAGCTGATATGGCGAGACGGAGTGCCTGAATCAGCGCGCTTTGGCGACGTTTACTTCAGCAGAGATGACGGTCTGGCCGAAACCCGTTACGTGTTCATCGAAAGAAATGGACTACCCGGGCGCTTCGCCGAACTCGACAGGAACAGCCACTTTGTGATCGCCGAGACAGGCTTCGGAACCGGGCTCAACTTCCTGGCGACCTGGGCCGAGTGGCTGGCTCAACGACCTGACGATAAAGACCACGCAATTCTTCACTTCATCTCGGTGGAACGTTACCCCCTGTCTCTGGCCGATCTGGAAAAGGCCCTGGAGAGCTGGCCGGGGCTGCAGCCCCTGGCTCGGGAGCTGATTGAGAACTACCCACCGCTGATCAAAGGAACGCACCGCCTGGTACTTGGCGGCGGCGCTATCAGGCTTACCCTCTGTTTTGGCGATGTACTGGACGCCTGGAACGAACTGGAATTCGTGGCCGACGCTTGGTTCCTTGATGGGTTTGCGCCGTCGCTGAACCCGGACATGTGGCTCGAAAAAGCCATTCATCAGATTCGGGCTCACAGCCAACCAGGCACCACCCTGGCCACCTTCACCTCGGTCGGCAGGGTTCGTCGTGCGCTGGCAGATGAAGGCTTCGAGATGGCGAAAGTTCCCGGCTTCGGGCGCAAGCGGGAAATGCTGACCGGCAGACTGCCAACCTCCGAAGATGTCTCTGCCCCCACTGTCGGAACTGACCCCATCGTCATCATTGGTGCCGGGATCGCCGGTGCCGCTCTGGCCCGCAACCTGGCGGAACGGGGCGTTCCGGTGGTGCTTGCCGACCAGGCCAGGGGCCCCGGAGCAGGAGCTTCCGGTAACGACCAGGGGGCCCTGTACGTAAAACTCGGTGTCGAGTACAACGACCAGACAGAGCTCGCAGCCACCGCGCTTTGCTTCAGTCAGCGCTTCTACCAACGCTGGCAGGGCGAGTTCTGGCACCCAAGCGGGTTGCTGCAGCTCGCAGCCACAGACCAGGAGCAGGATCGCCAAAAGCGGTTTCTCGAACGCAGCAGCTACCCCGAAAACCTGCTGGGTGCCGTATCACCCGCAGAAGCTAGTCGTATTGCCGGCATACCGCTCCAGTGCGAAGGGCTATGGTTTCCGGGTTCCGGGTGGCTACAACCGGCCCGAGCGTGCAAAACGCTGATTGAGCACCCACTCATCCGCACGATTTTCGGGTTCAAGGCCGATACGCTGAGGTGGGCAGACAACCACTGGGTCATTCAGGCCAGTGACGGAAGATCTCTCAGAGCCGCAAAGGTTGTGGTTGCTGCCGGCCATGAAAGCACTGCCCTCGCTCCTGTACCTGAGGGCCAGTCACTGCGCCTCAAGCCCATTCGCGGACAGGTCACGCGTATACCCGCAGACGACTGCCAGCTTCCAGATGTAGTCATTTGTGGCACCAAATACCTGAACCCCGCTTATGACGGCAGTGCCATAACCGGTGCCACATTTGATCTTCGCGACGATAACCCCGAACCAACGCCCAAGGGGCATCAGGAAAACCTGGACCAACTTCGGGAACTGCTGCCCTCCGTAAACATCTCAGAGCACATACAGGCAGAACATCTTCAGGGGCGCGTGGGATTTCGCTGTACCACACACGACTATCAGCCGGTGGCAGGTCCGTGCCCCGGCAACAATGAGATATCCCGGACCGGCGTGTATCTGCTCACCGGTTTTGGCAGCAAAGGCCTGGTATGGGCTCCCCTGCTGGCGGAATATCTGGCCGACCGGATCTGCCAGCAACCGGCCTGCCTGAATACCCGACTGGCCCGTCGTGTGGAAACGGGACGCCTTTACCGGAACCAACTAACCGTATAGTAATAAACTCGAGCTATAGCGAACGGTCCGGCGGCCGATAAACCGTCATAAGGTGGCAGTAGAGGGGGAAATCCCCGGAGAGGTGGAACCATGTCCATTTTCGTCAGTGAACCCGGACGTCCGATCGGAACCCGGTTACCCGAAGCGTTCCGAAGTCGCCGGGTGGGCGATGTCACCGAGCTGTCGGAGTCTGCGTCCATTTCTGCCGAACACAGCGAGGCTACCGACGCCGAGTTCCAGCAGGCGGTGCACAGCGGCGGTGGTGGTAGCAGCTTCCGCGCACTTCAGGAGTATGGTGCCGCTGCTGCGGGCGAACGTCGGGAGGAAAGGGTTTACCTGCCCGTCGCCGACATCAGCTCGCCAGCGCAGTTTTCGGTTCCTGCTTCTGCCACCGTCGCAGAGGCGCTGGAGACCATGGAAGAACACGGCGTTCACCATCTGGTCGTGCTCTCGGATAACAATGTCGCAGGCCTGATCGACCTGCGCTGGCTTCTTTCGTGGATTCACGAGAACAGTTCGGAAGCTTTGAACCAAAGCCTGATTCACATCGAACTACCGGCTTTTCTGACTGCATCTCCCGAAACCGATGCCCATCAACTGGCACGCCTGATGCTCGCTCACCGGCTGAATGCGGCCCTGGTCATCAATGCTGCCGGACAACCCGCCGGCGTGGTCACCAGCACCGACTACCTGAAGCTCTATGCCAATGCGGGCCGACAGGAAGGGGCGGTCTGACCCACCCCGGACCTGCAACCCGGAGGATTACGGCGTTATCGGTGTCAGTAACTCACCTTCCGGGCTGAAAACAAGCAGCATCCTTTCGCCATTTCGGTTCACCAACGCCACCACTTCATCGTCGCGGTAATTCTCCAGATCGAGAATGTCCAGACCTTCGAATGCCAGTTGCCTACGCCAGTTGCGGAAGGCTACGTCAGATTCGGAGGTATCCACTCTCGCCAGGATACTCTCTGTGCCCGCCACCGGCGCCGCCTGGCCTTCAACAAAGCTCCCGTTGGTGTTGCCCGACACCACAATATCACCGTCAAACCGGACACCACGGGTCAGGAATTCGTTGGATAGATCACCCGCATCATCAACGGTGTACGCGCTCAGAGGTTCGCCTGAAGTATTGAATCCCAAAACAAAGCCGGCCCGATTATCCAGCCGCGTGCGAATAATTTCATCCTCCGCATTTTCGGTACCGGCATCCTCTGGCTGCGCTTCACGGAATCGGTAGCTATAGGGCGCGTCGCCGACCAGCACCACCCCGGCACCACCATACAGACCGTCCCCGAGCGATTCAGAGCTGTCTTCACCCACCTGATACACGGTCGGTGACTCTCCGGTGTTGCCATTGAAGAAATACGGGCCAACATTTCCGAGGCCATCAAGCGTCATTGGCGACGCCCCGAACAGCAGAGCCAGCGAGCCTTGTGAGCTACCACCGACCACGGTCTCATCACCTGATGAGCCAACCTGCCGTGTCCAGGCCAGGGTCGGCTCCAGAGCCCCTGCGTTCTCCGCCGTATCAATGCGGGCCAGGAAACTGTCGGTGCCGCCCTGGTAGGCATCGGTATTCCAGGCACCGCGGGTTTCGCCGCCCACCAACACATAGCCAGTGGTGCCGTTAATGCCCACCCATCGCACCGAATCGTCCGCCGGCGTGCCAATTCTGAAGATATTGTTTCCGATCCAGCTCGGAAGATAGTTCCCCGAAGCACCGTCATAATGAAACAGGGCCGTTACCGCATCAGACCCGCCAACGGGAGCACCCGGTTCTGCCTGGTCAGAGCTGAAAGCAACGGCAATTTCATAACGATTCACACGGTTATTGTTTTCAGTGACCGTTCGTACACCAACGTCCAGGAATACGTCTGAAGGTTGCAGCGTTATCGCCGGGTCTGTCACCTCAACAATCTGCAGCTTCGTACCCGCCTGGTCATAAATGCGGACCTGGATCTGATTGTTCCCGGGAAGGTAACCAGCAACAAACACCCGGCCCTCATGGCCCAGCGACACATCCGTTGCCATAAAGCCATCACTCCAGACCAGCGGTTCAATCAGACGGTTCAGGTTCAACCTCAGCAGTGTTTCAGACTCGCCCCTCGCATATCCGGCCCGGCCAGCCTGGTAATTTACATCGACGCCAATAGGCGCAGCGTTGTCGTCCAACTCATCCTGAAGATTGTTATAAACAAGCGCACGCACACCAAAGGTGATTTCATCCTGCTCCAGCGGGAATACCAGCTCCTCAATTGGGTCATAGGTACCCTGAGCATTCTTCTCAACAATCTCGAAAGTTTCGTCCTCGACAACACCCGTCAGCTCGCCAATTCTTGCCAGCTTGGCTCTGAACAGGGTTTTACGGTCACCCGTGAGAATGGCGCGATACTCACGAGTGGTCTCGGTATTGATCGTATCGCGACTACCGCCATTGACGGTTTCTATGCTGAGTAGCGGCTCGTTATCCTCAATTGAAAGGTTGGCTTTGACCTCAACACTACCATTGCCCAGCGAGGCAATGCCCTGGCGTACTTCGGTCAGAACCATGGTCGCCACTTCTGTTGGCTCGGGAATCAGGTCGTCAACCACTTCAAAGGGAATGTAGCACTCGGTAAGACCGGGCTTCAGTGTCACAACACCGCCGGTTACCGTATTGCCAGTCGTGTCATATTCGACGTACTCAAGAGGGTTACCCTCTTTATCAACGGGGTGATTCAGCTCGTCGCTGAGCGCAACAAGGTCTTCGCCGATAATAATCGCACCGGTGTTGGCGCGGCTATATTTGCAGTCCTGATGGGCGGGATCAGTTTCGTCATTGTCACAGGCAGTTGGGTCGAAATCAGAACGCAACTCAAAGGCGATTTTGACCTCGGTAACGGAGGGTTGATCCAGATTTACTTTTACATACGCGCGCTTTGTTGGGTAGGTGACTGACTCAGTTCCATCCGGCGCGCCCTCATCCGTGAACTTCTGAAGCTCATAAGAATAGGAGCCTGCATCAAGCTCAGGCACCGCACACCGCTCTTCCGACTCGTCTTCGGAGTCCTGGCTTTCACCTTCTTTCAGATTGGCTCCGGCTAAGGTGATAACGTTCCGCTTGACGTCGATATCAAACGGCTGAAAACCCGCCATGCGGCCATCCGTGGTGACTATCTCGATATTCTCGGTCTGGCCAAGATCAGCTTCACCCCGGTTGCCTCCGGATAGCCCAGGCACACCGCGCATGATAATACCCTGACGCGCCTTATTGCTGGTGTCTTCCAGCGCAAGCCAGGATGGCGCATTGGTCAGCGAGTAATCGAGTATGCTTTCACCGCCATAGGCACCCCAGTTGTAGTAATACTCCACCCCCAGATAGGCGGTGGTGGGTGGCGCCCCCAACAACGTGGGCTGGTCAGGATCTTTTTCGGTCTTGCAGCCGGTTGCTGCCAGGGCAATCAAGGCAACACCAAGGAGGCGGCCCGAGGCGGTTGAGCGGGAGAACAAATCGGCGCGCATGCAAAAATCCGTTTCATGACGTTATTGTTATGGCCGTGCCCGGATGCCTGGCATCCGGTTTACACACCGTTACAGATCAACGCCATGGTAGCCAATTTGAATCCGGAGCGATCTGCGCGAGTTCTCAGATTCTTTGGCCAGCAGCCCTCAGACCTCGATACCATGTTTCCGCAGCAGGTCGGCCAGCCCTGCCTCATCCAACACAGGCACCCCCAACTGCTCAGCCTTGGCCAGTTTAGAGCCGGCGGCCTCGCCTGCGACAACGCAGGCGGTTTTTTTGGAGACACTACCAGCAACCTTGGCACCGAGCTGCTCAAGCTTTTCCTTGGCCTGATCCCGTGTCATGCCTGAGAGAGTGCCAGTCAATACCCAGGTCTGACCACTGAGAGGCTGTTCATCGACCGACAGCACATGCTCTTCCTGCCAGGTGACGCCTGCTTCTTTCAGCGCCGCAAGTGTTTCCTGATTATGGGGCTGATCAAAGAAGCTCCGGATATGACCGGCCACAATAGGCCCGACATCAGGCACCGTCTGGAGAGACTCTTCATCCGCTTCGGAAATCGCTTCCAGCGTGCCGAAATGGGCTGCCAGCCCCTTGGCGGTCGCCTCACCCACTTCACGAATACCAAGTGCATAAAGGAACCGCCAAAGCACCGGTTCACGGGAGCGATCGATGGCGGCAGTAAGATTTGCCGCAGATTTGTCGCCCATACGCTCCAGACTGGCGATCTGGAATTTCGTCAGCCGGTAAAGATCCGCCACGGTGCTGACCATACCTTCGTCCACCAACATCTCGATCAGCCGGTCCCCAAGGCCCTCAATATCCATGGCCTTCCGGGAGGCATAATGCCGGATCGCTTCCTTGCGCTGAGCCGGGCAATACAGGCCGCCCGAACACCGCGCAACGGCCTCTCCCTCAATCTGGACAATATCCGAGCCGCAGACCGGGCAGTGCTCGGGCATTTCAACCATCGGCGCCATGGCCGGGCGCTTTTCCGGCACCACCTTCACTACCTGCGGGATAACATCCCCGGCCCGGCGAATGAACACCGTATCGCCGATATGAACGTCCAGGCGTCGGATCTCATCCATATTGTGCAGGGTTGCATTTGACACAGTCACACCGCCGACAAACACCGG
This sequence comes from Marinobacter sp. bablab_jr008, assembly GCF_016464145.1. NCBI lineage: Bacteria > Pseudomonadati > Pseudomonadota > Gammaproteobacteria > Pseudomonadales > Marinobacteraceae > Marinobacter > Marinobacter sp. bablab_jr008. Next base: position 24,891 of record NZ_JACDWW010000075.1, on the reverse strand, counting down.
CTTCAGGCGGGCTACCGGTGTCACTGCTCCGGTTCGGCCCACCTGGAATTCCACATCTTCAATGATCGTCAGCTCTTCCTGGGCCGGAAACTTGTGGGCGATCGCCCAACGCGGGGCGCGGGAAACAAAACCCAGCTCCTGCTGAAGATCGAGACGGTTTACCTTGAACACAATGCCATCGATTTCATAGGGCAAGCTGTCGCGCTTGGCCATCAATTCGTGGTAGGCATCCAGACAGGCTTCCACACCCTCGGCCTTGCGCATTTCCGGATTGATCCGGAACCCCCAGTCCCTGACAAGCTGCAAACTGTCCCAATGAGTTTCAGGCAGTACACTTTCATCAGTTACCGCCATACTGTAGGCACACAGTTCCAACGGGCGCCTGGCGGTTACCGTCGATTTCTTCTGGCGCAGGCTTCCGGCAGCAGCGTTGCGGGGATTTACAAAGGTCTTCTCGCCCTGCTCTGCCAGGCGCTCATTCAGCTTCTCGAAACCGGCACGGGGCATGTACACCTCGCCGCGGACCTCAACAAGATCCGGGTATCCCGAGCCACGCAGCTTGAGAGGTACCGACGGAATGGTGCGAATATTGGCGGTGATATCTTCGCCGGTATAGCCGTCACCCCGGGTCGCGGCACGGGTTAATGTACCGTTTTCGTAGTGCAGACTGACGGCGAGACCGTCCAGCTTGGGCTCACAGACATACTCAATGGCCCCGTCCTCTCCCAACCGGTCACGAACCCGACGGTCAAAATCCCGGAGTTCGTCCTCACTGAAGGCATTATCCAGCGACAGCATCGGCAGGCGATGGGTAACTTCCTCGAAACTGGTCTCAGCGCTGCTGCCTACCCGTCGGGTCGGCGAATCCTCTGTCGCGAGTTCCGGGTGTTCGGCTTCCAGCTTCTGCAACTCCCGAAACAACCGATCGTACTCGGCGTCGGGGATCCTGGGGTCGTCCTGAACGTAGTAGTAATAATTGTGGTCTTCGAGGGTAGCGCGCAGAGAGTCCACGCGCTTCCGGATAGTTTCGGGAACGTTGGTCATCGGGTCTGGGGTCCGGACGGGCTGCTAGGCTCGCTGGGAGCGTTGTTTGCGTTCAAACTCACGAATGCGCTGGCGACAGTGCTCAATGGTTTGCGGCGTCATTACGCTTCGGCGCTCATCTTTCAGTTCGCCACCAAGGTTTCGGACTACGCACTGGGCGGTTTCAAGCATGAATTCGAAGGCCTGCAACGCATTGGTGGGCCCCGGCAGGCTCATGAAGAAACTGATACCAGGGGTGCTGAGGCCGGCCATGTCCTGCGGGCGGAAGGTACCCGGCTCCACGGCATTGGCGACACTGAATTGCACAGGCGTGGTAGTGTCCTCGGATTCATGGCGGTGGTAAATGTCCATATCGCCATGCTCCAGGCCGCAGGCCTCAAACAGGCTCTTGAGCTTACTGCCCTGGAACTGCTCGCCGCTGCGGGCCAACACGTTGATCACCAGCACTTCCCTGGCCTCGGGGCGATTGGCTCCGGCCAGGGGCTGATTCTTGCGCGGCTTGTTGGGCGTTCGCCTGGCGGTATCTTCCTCAACTTCGGTGGTAACCACCGGCGGCTCTTCCGCTCTGGGTTCGGGTTCGGCTTTGGCCTTTTCAGGACGGGAGGGCCTGGTTTTCGATCTATCCACCGCCGGTGCCGGAGTGCTGACCGCCTCGCGCTCAACGGGCTCGGATTCTTCTGTTTCCGGTTTCACGACCCTGGGAGGGCTCAGGATGCCGTCATCCTCATCGTCGTCCCGGGCGCTCCAGCCGGATTCCGGGGTTACATCGTCTTCTTGATCAGCACTTACGGGCGCGGACATATCGCGTTTCAGATAGCCCCGGTCTTCCAGTGTCGAGCGGGAAACCGTGCGAGCACCACCGTTTGGCAATTCCGGGTTGAAGTCATCATCCAGCGGGGAATCCTTGAGTTCGTCGGCCCCCATACCGGACGAAATGGCCATGGATTCCTTCCGGGCACGCCGCATACGGCGCACACCGTCAATCACAATTCCAATAATAACCAGGGTACCTATGGCAATTAACCATTCCCTAAGTGACATAATGCTGCTGTCCTGTTTGCAGTTTGGAACGTTGCTACTCTAAGAAAAGCCCGTAATGAATACAACGCACACCGGGCCCAGATGGCGTTATTGTCATGGTTGGCGAGCATTTCACCAACCACTGCGCCTATCAGCCCTCAGCCAGCGCGGCGGCCTCATCCACATCAACAGATACCAGGCGCGAGCAGCCGGGTTCGTGCATGGTGACCCCCATTAACTGATCCGCCATCTCCATGGCGATCTTGTTATGGGTAATGTAGATGAACTGAACCTGTTTCGACATCTCCTTAACCATATTCGCGTAGCGACCCACGTTGGCGTCGTCCAGCGGCGCGTCCACTTCGTCCAGCATACAGAACGGAGCGGGATTGAGCTGGAAAATCGAGAACACAAGCGCGATGGCTGTCAGCGCCTTCTCACCCCCCGACAACAGGTGGATGGTGCTGTTCTTCTTGCCCGGCGGCCTCGCCATGATGGCCACGCCAGTCTCCAGCAAGTCTTCCCCGGTCAACTCGAGATAGGCATTGCCACCACCGAATACTTTCGGGAAAAGGGCCTGCAGGCCGCCATTCACCTGATCAAACGTCTCTTTGAAGCGCTGCCGGGTTTCCCGGTCAATCTTCCGGATAGCATTGTCCAGGGTTTCCAGCGCTTCCATCAGGTCGTTGTGCTGCTCGTCCAGGTAGGTCTTTCGCTCGCTTTGTACCTGATACTCTTCAATGGCCGCGAGATTAATTGCTCCCAGGCGCTGGATGCGGTTACCGATTTTCTCCAGCTCTTCGGCCCAGACCTTTTCTTCAGCATCCTCTGGCAGCTGTTCGAGCACTTCCTGAAGTTTTACGTTCAGCTCTTTGAGCTGCTCAATATGGTTGCCGGAGCGAATTTCCAGGGCCTGGGATTCCATCTTCAGTTTTTCCAGCCGAGCCCGGATTTCCTGAACCTGATGCTCGGTTCGGCTCCGCCCCTGTTCGCGATCACGAACCTGTCGATCAATCTCTTCCAGGGCATCCCGGGCGGCACTAAGCTTTTCTTCTTCGGCCAGTCGTCGTTCCAGCAACCCTTCAAGTTGCAACTGGAGATCCTCAATAGGCTCCTCGGCACTTTCGCGGGATTCCCTGAGTACATCCAGCCGCTCTTGCAGGCGCTCTTTCTGCATCTGCATCCGGTCGATGGTTTGCTGCAGTCCGTCGCGCTGGCTCTGGAGTGTCTGCAACTGTAGTTGCAGTTGATGAGCGTGATCACGGTCATGCCGGGCTTCCTGGCGCAGGCGGTCCAGCGTTTCCCTCAGAGAATCCCGTTGCTCCAGCAACTGCTCTTTCTCTTCCTCACTATCCTCGCTGGATGCGAGTGCAATATCCCACTCTTCACGGGCTTCCTGGAGGTTGGCCTGCTGCTCTTCCAACGCCAGACCCACATCCGCAATGTCTTCCCTGATCCGGGACAGCCGGGCTTCAATCTGCTCTGCCCTGGCTTTCAGACCACTGGCACGTGAGGCCAGAGCCCCAAGCTCCCGCTCAACGTCGCTGTGGCGGGCTTGAGCCTCGTCCCGTTCGGTTTCGGCACGCTCCGCCTTCTCCTGGAGATGCTCAAGCTGCTCGGTTGCCTGCTCCAGCCTGGCTTGTGCTTCCGCCAGCTTTGCCTGCAATTCCGTTACCTTTTTCTGACGCTCAATCACACCAACCTGAGCGGCATCGGAGTCAGGCATCAGCAACCAGTCACGAGAAAGCCAGACACCGTCCCGGGTAATGATGCTCTCGCCAGGCGCCAGACCAGATCGGTTGGCCATGGCTTCAGAAAGGGTATCGGCAGCCTGAACCAAAGAAAGCAGCTGGCTGATCGCCCCAACACCACTCACCTTGGCCGCCAGGCCACGGGTTTCGGAGGCAACGGCACGGTCACTGACCACCGCAAAACCTTTGGGGGCCGATTCCAGCGCTGTAGCCAGTTGATCGAATTCCGGCAACGTCAGGCCCTGAGTGAAGCGGCCAATGACCTGCTCGACGGCAAACTCCCAGCCGTCCTCAATCGACAATTTCGCAGCAAGTCGCGGCGCGTCGGTCAGCCCCTGATCGGCCAGCCACGATTGCAGGGCATTGTCGCCGGCACCCATTTGTTCGTCCAGAAGTGCCTGCTGGGACTCCATCGTGGCTTTGAGGCTCTGTACCGTCTGGCGATATTCAGATGAACTCTGTTCGGCTTCGCGCAAAGCCTGTCGGCTCGAATACACCTGATCCTGCAGTTGCTGAATACGCTCCGCGGTTTCTTCCCTTTTCAGTTCCAGGGTTTCCTGTTCTTCCAGAAGCTGCTCGAGCTCCGAGCGATCCAATTGTCCGTCGAGCAGCGCCTGCTCATCCCGCAATTTCTGTTGTCGGGTTTTCAGCTGTTCGATGGCGTCTTCAAGAGAGCGAATTCGGGATTGCGCCAGTTCGGCCTGCCGGCGGGCATCCGATGAACGGGTACTGAACTCATCCCAGCGATGCTGCCAGTCACTCATGGCCTCTTCTGCCTGCTGGAGCTTCTCGGCCGATTCCTCTGAACGTATCGCCAATGCCTCCTGCTCAGGCTCGATCATGTCGAGCTCTTCCCGGAGCGTGGCCAGCTTTTCTTCATCCTGTTCCAGTTCGCGGCCTAATTCGCGCTCGTTGGCCAGGGCCTGATCCAGCTCTGCGGCAGTCTGTCGGCTGCGCTCGCGCTGGTGCTCCAGACTTTGCTCAATACGGGCAATGTCGGCCCCGGCCTCATAGTACCGGGCCTGAGCCCGGTTAAAGTGCTCGGTCCGTTCGTGGTGGTCTTCCCGGAGCGATTCCAGCGAAGTTTCGAGGTTCACCCTTTCGGTCAGGAACTTCTCAAGTTCCAGCTCGGTATCGCGGATTTTTCCGCGCCAGGTCTGAAGATCGTCATCAAGGGCTTTCCAGCGCAACACCGTTAGCTCGGCTTTCTTTTCGCGCTCTTCCTGTTTGTAGGCTTTGTATTTTTCCGCGGCGGCCGCCTGACGTTCCAGGTGCTGCAGTTGACGTCCAAGCTCTTCGCGAAGGTCTGTCAGCCGCTCCAGGTTCTCCTGAGTACGGCGAATACGGTTCTCCGTTTCCCGCCTCCGTTCCTTGTACTTGGAAATGCCCGCAGCTTCCTCGATGTATACCCGCAATTCTTCGGGCTTCGCCTCAATCAGCCGGGAAATCATGCCCTGCTCGATAATGGCGTAACTGCGCGGCCCGAGACCGGTTCCAAGGAACAGATCGGTAATGTCACGACGACGGCATTTGGAGCCATTCAGGAAATACTCGGATTGCCCTTCCCGGGATACCCGGCGTTTTACCGAAATCTCGTTGAACTTCACAAACTCGCCGGGCGCCGATCCGTCACTGTTGTCAAAAACAAGTTCAATCGACGCCTGTCCCACCGGCTTGCGGGCACTGGAACCGTTGAAGATAACGTCGGTCATCGATTCGCCACGCAGGTACTTCGCGGAACTTTCACCCATTACCCAGCGAACGGCATCGATAATATTGGACTTGCCACAGCCGTTAGGGCCCACCACCGCGGTCATGTTGGAGGGGAAAGGCACCGTAGTGGGATCAACGAAGGATTTGAATCCCGCGAGCTTGATGGACTTCAGCCGCATATCAGGCGGTCTCCTCCGTGAGAATACTCAGAACCTGGTGGCGCTGATGCTCGCCAAAGTCCTGAATAACCCGTTGCAGACGCTCGGAATCGCCCTCAACGGCAGCATCGGCCAGACGACGGAAGAAGGTACCGGTTTCTGCGATCTCACTCCGGAAATGATCCAGCGCCACGTAATAGGTCCGGCTGATGGCGGGACGGAAGTTTTCGAGGGTTTCCTCAAGAAAGGGATTGTCAACCAGACGGTAGGCATACTGCATGACCCCGAACCCCGCTTCAATGACCCGCTCTGCGGCATCGGGCGCATTCGAGTTCAGGGCATCAATAACCGCCTGCATTTCATTAACCTGCCCCATCACGCCGCCGAGCTGTTCACCTGGCCAACGCTCCAGCACCTTGCGAGCCAACATGCACAGCAGATCGATGTAAATATCGTAAAGGGCATTCACCGAGTCTATCGTCAGCTCCGACACCACCGCCCCGCGCCGGGGATAGATCTCAACCAGATGACGCCGCTCCAGAATCAGCAGAGCCTCACGCACGGAGCCGCGGCTGACATTCAGATCGCCGGCGACCTTGAGCTCCTGAATTCGCTCTCCCGGCTTGAGATCGCGAACAACAATGCGCTGCCCCAGATGTTGGGCAATCTGTTCGGATAGGCTTTCCGGTGCCTGAAATCTCATAAATCGACAGCTCGCTTGGTACATTCAAGCGCAGGAGTTTATCACAGGCTTTTGGCAGCCCCACCCCTTTGTCCGACATTTCGATTGCACGTCTTCAGAACCGGCAACCCGCTGCCGGAATTTTGACAACCAGGCAAATATTATCTGCCAGTTTATGGAATCGACTTTAACAGGAGGCACTTTTCTATTGTTTTTATTGGGTTTTTATCTTATGGCATTTTTTCTGCTTGTTGGTACAGCAAATCACTTTGTCACCAGCAGAGCGTCCTACTGTGAAAAACCTGACATCGATCCGGCCAAACACTTCCCGCCCCGCGCGGCTTGCCGCTTTGAAGCAGTCGTTCCAGGACTGGAACAACACCTCCGATGTCATGGCCCGGCTGGCCAGACGCCTGAGCACCACTCTCTCCCTCGAGGCGCAATTGTCGATTCTGGCGGAGGAGATGACAGACATGGTGCCTTTCGACTCACTCAATTACAGGCACCGCATCGCCCGTCAGGACTTCGTTTTTTCCACTGGCATGGGTGGCCCCCATCGCTGCGAGTACCGTCTCTCTCTGGAAGGTCACCAGTATGGCACTCTGACGTTACACCGTCGCCAGCGATTCAGCGAAGAGGAACTGACGGGTATCGAGATGATGCTCTCCGGTGCGATCTGCCATATTCGCAATGCCTGCCAGTTCATTGCCATCGAACAGACCGCACTGACGGATTCCCTGACAGGCATTGGCAACAAACGGGCACTGGATGAGGCGCTCCAGCGCGCCAGCGCCATGGCGGACAGACACGGCGCCCCCTGGAGCCTGATCCTGTGCGATCTGGATCACTTCAAACTGATTAACGACAACCACGGCCACGTGGTTGGCGACCACATTCTCGCTCGCACCGCAGAAAAGCTTGAGCAGGCCCTGCGTAATTCCGACACGGTCTATCGCTTTGGTGGCGAGGAGTTTGCCATTCTCCTGCCTCATACCAACGAGCAGGAAGCCCGTGACGTAGCAGATCGAATTCGGGCTGCCATTGAAAGCATTCGAGTGGACGGCGGTGAAACACCTCTGACGGTTACCGCCAGTTGCGGTGTGGCGATGCACCTGACGGATGAACAGCCCGAGCAATGGCTTGCCCGGGCCGACGAAGCACTCTACCGGGCCAAGGCGGCCGGCAGAAACTGCACACGTGTATTCGCAAGTATTTCCTGAAGAGAAGCCTCAGCGAGCGGGCTTTCTGCCCTTGCCTGCAGACGGCTTCCCGCGGGAATCAGACCGTTTTTTTGGCGGCGCACCATCGGCGACTTGCCAGCTTCCACCTTTACGCGTCCGTTGCAGTGATTTACCAGGACTCTTGCGGCGCTTGCGATCATGGGCAGCCTGCTCTCCCGGAGTTTTCTGGGGTACAGCAACGCTGCCGAGCCCCACGGCACGGCTCAGCGCATCAACACCCTTCTGATCCAGCTCTTCCCAACGGCCCATGGTCAACCGGCTGGGCAGGAAGATCGGTCCATACCGTACCCGCTTGAGACGGCTCACCCGAACGCCCTGAGATTCCCAAAGGCGACGCACCTCCCGGTTGCGACCTTCCAGCAAGGTTACGTGGAACCACTGGTTCATACCTTTGCCACCCGCCGGGCTGATATCGGTAAACTTGGCCATGCCGTCTTCAAGCAGCACACCTTCCTTCAGGCGCTCAATCATGGCGTCATCCACTTCACCGAATACCCGAACCGCGTATTCCCGGTCAATCTGACTGGAGGGATGCATCAAGCGATTCGCCAACTCACCGTCGGTGGTAAACAACACCAGACCGGTAGTGTTGATATCCAGACGCCCAATGGAGATCCAGCGCTGGTCCTTGAGCCGCGGCAGGCGGTCAAACACCGTGGGCCGCCCTTCCGGGTCTTTCCGGCTGGTTACTTCGCCCTCTGGCTTGTTGTAAATCAGCACCCGACGCACAACTTCGGCAGCTGAACTCACGTCCAGCAGCTTGCCATCAAGCTCAAAACGATCAGAAGTGGAAGCCTTCTGGCCAGGCTGAACCGGAACACCATTGACCAGCAGTCGACCGGCCTCTATCCAGCCTTCCACTTCCCGCCGGGAGCCAACGCCGGCGCGAGCAAGCAGCTTCTGCACCCGCTCCGGACCTGCACTTAGAGACTGATCGCTACGGGCTGTTTTGTTTTCGGGGCCTTTTGCCGCCATAAGGGTAAATATCCTTGATATACGGGGCTGAAACCTGGGTTTCAGTGAAGTGTCTGATCCGGTTCAGGCGCCTGGGACTCCGCGTCGGAGTCCGGACTGGCACCGGAACCATCAGGAGAGTCGAATTTGATCTCTCCCTGCATGTTCTGCTCTATTTCCCGACCGATCTCCTCAAGGTCACGTACCTCAGAAAGCGGAGGCAGTTCATCCAGCCCGGTCAGGTTGAAATAATCGAGGAACTGGCGTGTGGTGGCATACATGGCAGGCCGCCCAGGGACATCCCGATGACCGACCACGCGCACCCACTCTCGCTCAAGCAGTGTTCGAATGATATTGCTGCTTACCGTAACCCCACGAATATCCTCGATCTCGCCACGGGTGATGGGTTGACGATAGGCAATCAGGGCCAGAGTTTCCAGAAGCGCCCGGGAATAACGCTGGGGCTTTTCCTCATACAGTCGACCAACCCATGGCGCAAACTCTTCCCTGACCTGCAATCGGTACCCGCTGGCAACCTTGCGAAGCTCAAAGCCGCGGCCTTCGCAGGATTGCTCCAGCATCATCAGCGCATGCTCCATCACCTGCCTGGCCGGGCGCTCATCTTCGCCAAACAGCTCGCGCAGCTGCTCCATAGACAACGGCTTGCCGGCCGCCAACAGTGCCGCCTCAGCAATAGCCTGAATACGGGCCAGATGTTCTTCGTTCATAGTGTCACTCGATCCTTCAGCTTGCCGCCCGCGCCCTGACATGGATGGGGCCGAGCACTTCCGCCTGAACGATTTCAATCAGCTGTTCTTTCACCAGTTCCAGTGTGGCAAGAAAGGTCACCACCACGCCAAGCCGGCCCTCTTCAAGGGTAAACAGGCTCTCGAATGTTACGAACCGGTCGCCCTGCAGCACAGAGAGAATGTGGGACATCCGCTCCCTTGTCGATAACCGCTCTTTCTCGACATGGTGGCTGGTAAACAGATCCGCCCTCTGCAAAACACCCTGCAACGCCAGTAACAGCTCCTTCATATCAACGTCCGGATGGGGTTGCGATGACGGAAGCTTGGGTAAAGCAGCGGAAGCCGGATAGGTATCCCGTTCCATGCGCGGGATTTCATCGATATCCTCCGCAGCCTTCTTGAAGCGTTCGTACTGCTGCAGCCGGCGAATCAGCTCTGCCCGAGGATCAATATCGTCTTCATCGTCACTCTCCTGGCGGGGTAGCAACATACGGGATTTAATCTCCGCCAGGGTCGCAGCCATCACCAGGTACTCGGCTGCCAGCTCGAACCGCATCGCTTCCACCGCACCAATGTAATCCATGTACTGGCGTGTGATTTCACTGACATCAATATCGAGGATATTCATGTTCTGGCGGCGAATGAGGTAGAGCAGCAAATCCAGCGGCCCCTCAAAGGCCTCCAGAAAAACCGCGAGGGCATCCGGCGGGATATAAAGATCCTTGGGGATATCCACCAGGGGTTTGCCGGATACGAGCGCCAGCGGCACCTGTTCCGGTGTCGTTGCCTGCGCTTCTTCCGGCTCCCTGGTGTCTTCGGTCATGCCTTTGCCAGCCTTTGACGTTATTGGCGGTCAGGAATCAGCGGTAGCTGAGCCCCATCGCTGCACGGACTTCTTCCAGGGTATCACGGGCGGCATCGCGCGCATGCTCTCGCCCTTCCTGCAGAATGGAATGCACCAGATCCGGATTGCTCTCGTATTCCCGGGCACGCTCATGCAACGGCTTCTGTTCCTCGATGATGGCATCGATCAGCGGCTTTTTGCAGTCCAGGCAGCCAATACCGGCGCTGCGGCAGCCTTCCTGTACCCACTGGCAGGTCTGCTCGTCCGAGTAGACTTTGTGCATACCCCAGACCGGGCACTTCTCCGGCTCGCCCGGGTCTGTCCGTCGCACCCGCTGCGGGTCGGTTTGCATGGTCCGGATCTTTTGCGCAACACTGTCCGGATCTTCACGCAAGCCAATGTAATTGTTGTAGGACTTGGACATCTTCTGTCCGTCCAGCCCCGGCATCTTGGATTCCGGCGTCAGCAACGGCTGCGGCTCCGGCAGTATCACCTTGCCGCCGCCTTCAATGAAACCGTATAGCCGCTCGCGGTCACCCAGCGAAATGTTCTGCTGTTCTTTCAGTAGGGCCCGTGCGGTCTCAAGCGCCTCAAAATCGCCTTCTTCCTGATACCGTTTTTTCAGGTTGCGATAGAGTTTCGCGTTCTTTTTGCCCATCTTGACGATAGCGGCCTCGGCCTGCTCTTCGAAACCGGGCTCGCGACCATAGATGTGGTTAAACCGACGGGCGATTTCACGGGTAATCTCAACGTGGGATACCTGATCAGCACCAACCGGCACCTTGCCGGCACGATACATCAGGATATCCGCAGTCTGGAGCAGCGGGTAACCGAGGAAGCCGTAGGTGGCCAGATCCTTTTCCCGCAGCTTTTCCTGCTGATCCTTGTAGGTAGGAATGCGTTCCAGCCAGCCCAGGGGCGTGATCATAGACAACAACAGGTGCAGCTCGGCGTGTTCCGGTACCTGGGACTGGATAAACATGGTGGACGAGCCCGGATTAACTCCGGCCGCCAGCCAGTCGATGACCATATCCCATACGCTTTGCTCAATGCCTGAGGGATCATCGTATTGCGTGGTCAGGGCGTGCCAGTCCGCCACAAAGAAGAAGCACTCATACTCGTGCTGGAGCTTGACCCAGTTTTTCAGCACACCATGGTAGTGGCCGAGGTGCAGCTTGCCGGTCGGACGCATGCCGGACAACACTCTTTGCTGGGAATCGACAGAACTCAAAGCACGAACTCCTTCTTTCTGTTTATAGAGCGCCGGAGATCAGCGCCTAAACCGGCCGCTGAAATCAGGCTGACCGGGCATTATAGTCTTTACACTCGCCGGCGTTAAGCAATGCGGCACAAAACCGAGGCTCTATAACGCAAAACCCCCGGAATTCTCGCGAATCCGGGGGTTTTGGTGAAGCTCAGGGCTGCTTTACCAGCCAGTCACTTCCTTCAGGGCCTTGCCGATTTCGGCCAGGCTGCGCACGGTTTTAACACCGGCGTCTTCCAGGGCAGCAAACTTCTCGTCCGCCGTACCCTTACCACCAGAGATGATGGCGCCAGCATGGCCCATACGCTTGCCCGGAGGTGCAGTAACACCGGCAATGTAGGAAACCACAGGCTTGGTGACGTTCTCTTTGATGAACGCAGCCGCTTCTTCCTCAGCGGTACCACCGATCTCACCAATCATGACGATGGCTTCAGTTTCCGGATCTTCCTGCAGCAGCTTCAGAATGTCGATGAAGTTGGAACCCGGAATCGGGTCGCCACCGATACCGATACAGGTGGACTGACCGAAGCCATAGTCAGTAGTCTGCTTGACGGCTTCGTAAGTCAGGGTGCCGGAACGGGATACGATACCAACCTTACCCTTCTTGTGGATATGGCCAGGCATGATGCCGATCTTGCACTCGTCCGGAGTGATCACACCCGGGCAGTTCGGACCGATCATGCGCACGCCTTTACGATCAACGTATTCTTTGGCGTACAGCATATCGATAGTGGGGATACCTTCAGTGATACAAACGATCAGCTGAATACCGGCATCGGCCGCTTCGATGATGGCGTCTTTACAGAACGGAGCCGGAACGTAAATGACGGTCGCTTCAGCGCCGGTCTTTTCTACCGCTTCACGTACGGTGTTGAACACCGGCAGACCCAGATGCTCAGTGCCGCCCTTACCGGGGCTGACACCACCTACCATCTTGGTGCCATAAGCGATGGCCTGCTCAGAGTGGAAGGTACCCTGTGCGCCGGTAAAGCCCTGGCAGATAACCTTGGTGTCTTTGTTGATCAGGATGCTCATTATTTACCCCCTGCGGCTTTAACGACTTGCTCTGCGGCGTCCGCCAGGCTGGTGGCGGCGATGATGTTCAGGCCACTTTCGGCGAGTACCTTGGTACCCAGCTCCGCGTTGTTGCCTTCCAGACGAACCACAACAGGCACTTTAACGCCGACTTCTTTAACCGCACCGATGATGCCCTCAGCGATCATGTCGCAGCGAACAATACCACCGAAGATGTTAACCAGAACGGCCTGTACCGCGTCGTCAGACAGGATGATCTTGAACGCTTCGGATACGCGCTCTTTGGTTGCGCCGCCGCCTACGTCCAGGAAGTTGGCAGGCTGGCCGCCGGACAGCTTGATGATGTCCATGGTGCCCATGGCCAGGCCAGCACCGTTAACCATGCAGCCGATGTTGCCTTCCAGCGCAACATAGTTGAGCTCCCACTTGGCCGCTTCCGCTTCCCGGGAGTCTTCCTGGGAGGGATCGTGCATCTCGTGGATTTTCTTCTGACGGTACAATGCGTTGCCGTCTACACCTACTTTGGCGTCGAGGCAGTGCAGGTCACAAGCCGGGGTGATCACCAGCGGGTTGATCTCAACCAGAGCCAGGTCGCACTCTTCAAACAGTTTGGCCAGGCCCAGGAAAATCTTGGTGAACTGACCGATCTGCTTGCCTTCCAGGCCCAGCTTGAATGCCAGTTCACGACCCTGGTACGGCTGCGCGCCGACCAGCGGATCAATTTCGGCTTTCAGGATCTTTTCCGGAGTTTCTTCGGCAACCTTCTCGATTTCCACGCCACCTTCAGTGGAGGCCATGAAAACGATACGACGGGAACCACGGTCTACCACAGCGCCCAGGTAAAGTTCCTGATCGATGTCGGTGAGGGATTCAACCAGAATCTTGCTGACTGGCTGGCCGTTTTCGTCGGTCTGGTAGGTAACCAGGTTCTTACCCAGCCACTTTTCGGCGAATTCACGGATCTCTTCTTTGCTCTTGACCAGCTTTACACCGCCGGCCTTGCCGCGACCACCGGCATGAACCTGGGCTTTTACTACCCAGCCGTCACCGCCGATTTCGTCTGCCGCTGCTACGGCTTCCTTGGGAGTATCGCAGGCAATGCCTTTGGATACGGGCAGGCCGTACTCAGCGAACAGCTGCTTGCCCTGATATTCGTGCAAATTCATAGTTAATGTCCCGTCTATTGATGGAGGATAACCACGTACGGAAATGAACCCGTCAGTGCACCGCCATTGGTGCAGCTGGAACGAATTCGTTCTGGCAGGCCAGGGATCGCCTCGGCCTGCCGGTTACGCATGCGAAAAGCCGCCGTTATGATGGCAGCGGGGCGCCCCTGTTGGCGCCCCGTATTCCGACAATGCGTTACTTCTTCTTGCGACGGTTGGCGACGTGAATCGCACCGCCTGCAACGGCCAGGGCCGCTTCGTGCACAGACTCGGACAGAGTCGGGTGCGCGAAACAGGTCAGGGCCAGATCTTCTGCGCTGGAACCGAATTCCATGGCGATCACGCCCTGGGCAACGATTTCAGACGCCTGCGGACCCACCACGTGGAAGCCAAGAATACGGTCGGTTTTCGCGTCTGCGATGATCTTGACCATACCGGAAGCCGCATTGGCAGCCATGGCACGACCGTTCGCCGCAAACGGGAAGGTTCCTACGTTGTACTCTTCGCCTTCAGCTTTCAGCTGCTCTTCGGTCTTGCCGACCCAGGCAACCTCAGGGAAGGTATAGATGACGTTGGGAATGCAGTCGTAGTTGACCTGAGGCTTGTGCCCGGCAATACGCTCGGCAACCATCACGCCTTCTTCAGACGCTTTATGGGCCAGCATCGGACCACGAACCACATCACCGATGGCCCAGACACCCGGCGCTTCGGTCTTGCAGTTGTCGTCTACGAAAATAAAGCCCCGCTCATCCATGGTCACGCCGGAGTCTTCAGCCAGTGCGCCATCGGTGTACGGGCGACGGCCAACAGCCACGATCAGCTTGTCGAACTTGGCTTCTTGCTTGCCCTTCGAATCTTCGTAGCTGACGTTAACCAGCTTGCGTTTGACTTCCGCACCGGTCATGCGGGCACCCATGACAATGTTCAGGCCCTGCTTCTGGAATTGCTTCAACGCATCCTTGGCACACTGCTGATCGACCGCCGGCAGGAAGCTGTCCTGAGCTTCGATCACAGTCACTTCTGACCCCAGGCGGGCCCAAACGCTACCCAGCTCCAGACCAATAACACCGGCACCGATCACGCCAAGGCGCTTGGGCACTTCGGTAAACTCCAGCGCGCCCTCGGAATCGACGATGTATTCACCGTCGAACGGCGCCGGCGGAATCTCGATCGGCCGGGAACCGGTGGCGATGATGACGTTGTCGGCTTCGTAGGTCTTCGTTTTGCCATCCTTGTCGGTGACTTCAACCTTGCGACCGGCCAGCAACTTGCCGTGGCCGTGGATGGAGGTTACGCCATTGGCCTTGAACAGGCCGGCAATACCACCGGTCAGCTGCTTAACAATGCCGGCCTTGCGCTCCATCATCTTGGCAACGTCGATTTTCACGTCCTTTGCCAGGATGCCCATGGAGTCGTAATCGTGGCTGGCTTCCTCAAACTTGTGGGTCACTTCCAACAGAGCCTTGGACGGAATACAGCCTACGTTCAGGCAGGTACCGCCGAGCACCTGGCTCTTGCCGTCTTTACCGGTCCAGGACTCTACACACGCGGTCTTCAGACCCAGCTGAGCGGCTTTAATGGCAGCAACGTAACCACCGGGGCCTGCACCAATGACAATAACGTCGAACTTATCGGACATAATCTTTCCTGTTATCGAATTCGTTGAGTGTCAGATTACACATCCAGCAGGATACGTGCCGGGTCTTCCAGCATTTCCTTGATGGCCACCAGGAACTGCACCGCTTCCTTGCCATCGATCATACGGTGATCGTATGACAGCGCCAGGTACATCATTGGCAGGATCTCAACCTTGCCATTCACCGCCATCGGGCGCTCCTGGATCTTGTGCATACCCAGAATCGCAGTCTGCGGCGGGTTCAGAATCGGCGTGGAGATCAGAGAACCGAAAATACCACCGTTGGTGATGGTGAAGGTGCCGCCGGTCATATCTTCAATGGCCAGCTTGCCTTCCTTCGCCTTGGTACCGTACTCGACGATCTTCTTCTCGATATCGGCCAGGCCCATGGCATCGGTGTCACGCAGAACAGGAACCACCAGACCACGGTCAGTGGATACTGCTACACCCACGTCCTGGTAACCGTGGTACACCATGTCGTTACCGTCGATAGAGGCATTCACGGCGGGGAAGCGCTTCAGAGCTTCGGTCGCTGCTTTGGTGAAGAACGACATGAAGCCCAGCTTGATGCCGTGACGCTTCACAAAGCTGTCCTGGTACTGCTTGCGCAGCTCCATGATCGGCGCCATGTTCACCTCGTTAAAGGTGGTCAGCATGGCTGCTGTCTGCTGGGCATCAACCAGACGCTTGGCGATGCTGGCACGCAGGCGGGTCATCGGAACCCGCTTCTCGGCGCGCTCGCCCTGGGCAATGTTCACCTCAGGCATCGCTGCCGGCTTGGCGGCAGCCGCTCCACCGGAAGATTTGTTGCTGTCCACGTAGTTCTGAACGTCTTCCTTGGTAACACGGCCGTCTTTACCGGTGCCCTTTACCGCGCTCGGGTCAACGTTGTTTTCTTCGGCCAGCTTGCGGGCAGCCGGGCTCAGAATGGCATCACCGGAAGCAGCTTCGGATTTCTCTTCGGCTTTCGGTGCTTCGGCTTTCGCTTCGGACTTGCTCTCGGCTGGCTTGGATTCACCTGCCGCGCCTTCTTTGAACTTGCCGATCACCTCACCGCTTTCCACGGTGTCGCCTTCGTTCTTGAGAACTTCTTCGATCACACCATCCGCCGGCGCAACCACTTCGAGCACAACCTTGTCGGTTTCGATATCGACAATCAGCTCGTCACGGGAACAGGCCTCACCCGGCTGCTTGTGCCAGGTCGCGACGGTGCCTTCGGCAACCGACTCAGGGAAAACGGGGGCTTTAATCTCTGTTGACATTACGGATCCTTAGTTCGGTAGCTCGTCAGATTTCAAACGCGTCGTTAACCAGTTTCTTCTGCTCTTCAATGTGAACAGACATGTGTCCACAGGCAGGAGCAGCAGAAGCCTCACGACCGGCATACTGGAGATATAGCTTGGGATTCAGGCGCTGCAGTGCGTTCCGCATGTGATGCTGACTGCAATACCAGGCTCCCTGGTTCATCGGCTCTTCCTGACACCAGACCACATGCTTGAGCTTGCTGTACTGGCTCAGCAGTTCGTCCAGGTCATCGCTCGGGAACGGGTACAATTGTTCGATACGAACAATCGCGACATCGTCCCGCTCATCCGCCTTCTTCTTCTCCAGAAGATCATAGTAGACCTTGCCACTGCAGAGGATCAGGCGAGTCACTTTTTTCGGATCGGACGGTTCTTTCTCCGGCAGAATTGTCTGGAATGTGCCGGATGTCAGGTCGTCCAGACCCGAAATGGCTTCCTTATGGCGCAGCAGGCTCTTGGGCGTAATGGCAACCAACGGCTTGCGCAACGGACGCTTCACCTGCCGACGCAACATGTGGAATACCTGAGACGGTGTAGTCGGCACACAGACCTGAATATTGTGTTCGGCACACAGCTGCAGGAAACGCTCCAGACGGGCGGAACTGTGCTCCGGCCCCTGCCCTTCATAACCGTGCGGCAGCAGCAGTGTCAGGCCACACAGTCGACCCCACTTATGCTCACCACTGGTCAGGAACTGATCAATCACCACCTGTGCACCGTTGGCGAAGTCACCAAACTGGGCTTCCCAGACAATCAGCGCGTTCGGCGTTGTGGTGGAATAACCGTATTCGAACGCCATCACCGCTTCTTCAGACAGCAGTGAGTCATAGATGTCGAACTTCGGCTGATCGTCTTTCAGATTCTGCAGGGAAATATGAGTAGACCCATCTTTCTGGTTATGCAGAACAGCATGACGGTGCGAGAAGGTGCCCCGGCCCACGTCCTGACCAGTCAGGCGGATCGGGTGGCCTTCGTTCAGCAAAGTGGCGTAGGCCATCATTTCGCCGTAGCCCCAGTTCAGGGACAGCGCGCCGGCCGTCATCTTCTCGCGATCATTAACAATCTTGGAAACCTGGCGCTGGATACTGAACCCTTCCGGCACTTCAGTCAGCTTCTTGCCCAGTTTCTGGACGGTTTTCAGTGCGACGCTGGTCTTGCACTTCGCTGTCCACTCATGGCCCAGATACGGAGCCCAGTCCACATACAGCTCTTTGTTGGGCTCTTTAACCAGGGACTTGACCACGTGATCACCCTTGTCCAGGGCGTCCCGGTAATCAGTCTCCATCTGCTTGGCTTCGTCTTCGGTGATCACACCGGCTTCAACCAGCTGGTCAGCGTAGATCGC
Organism: Marinobacter sp. bablab_jr008; assembly: GCF_016464145.1. Taxonomy (NCBI): domain Bacteria; kingdom Pseudomonadati; phylum Pseudomonadota; class Gammaproteobacteria; order Pseudomonadales; family Marinobacteraceae; genus Marinobacter; species Marinobacter sp. bablab_jr008. The sequence goes on along the minus strand of NZ_JACDWW010000075.1, from coordinate 6,985 downwards.
ACGGGTGGTCTTCAGCTTGCGGATCTTGTCGTACATCAGCGGCTGGGTCGCTGCCGGCTCATCCGCCTCGTTGTGGCCACGACGACGGTAGCAAACCAGATCAATCACCACATCGCGCTTGAATTCGTTGCGGTAGTCCATCGCCATCTGGGTGGCAAACATCACCGCTTCAGGATCGTCTGCGTTCACATGCAGAATCGGCGCCTGAACCATCTTGGCAACGTCGGTGCAATACTCGGTGGAACGAGCATCTTCCTGCTTGCTGGTGGTGAAGCCAACCTGGTTGTTGATCACGATGTGGATGGTACCGCCAACACCAAAGCCCCGGGTCTGGGACATCTGGAAGGTTTCCATCACCACGCCCTGCCCGGCAAACGCGGCGTCGCCGTGCATCACAATCGGCACCACAGTGCTGCCATCAGTATCGCCACGACGATCCTGACGGGCGCGTACCGAGCCTTCCACTACCGGGGATACGATTTCCAGGTGAGACGGGTTGAAGGCCATGGCCAGGTGAACCTCGCCACCTGGCGTCATCACGTTTGAGGAGAAGCCCTGGTGGTATTTCACGTCGCCGGAGCCGGAATCCGCGAGCTTCTTGCCCTCGAATTCATCAAACAGTTCTTTCGGATTTTTGCCCAGGGTGTTGACCAGCACGTTCAGTCGACCGCGGTGGGCCATGCCCAGCACGATCTCTTTGGCACCATAGGAGCCCGCACGCTGAATCAGCTCGTCCAGGCAGGGGATCAGACTTTCTCCGCCCTCGAGACCAAAACGCTTGACGCCCGGATAACGGGAACCCAGGTATTTTTCCAGCCCTTCAGCAGCCGTCAGGCGCTCAAGGATATGCTTGCGGGTTTCGGTCTCGTATTCCGGACGGGAACGAACAGGCTCCATACGTTGCTGGAACCAACGCTTGATGCGCGTGTCTACCACATGCATGTATTCAGCGCCGATGCTCTCGCAGTAAGTCTGGCGCAGGCCCTGAACAATATCGCCGAGTTTCATGCTCTCGGAACCAAAGTTCAGAGAGCCGGTCTGGAACTCCAGATCAAGATCGGATTCGCCCAATTCGTGGAATCGCGGGTCCAGATCTTCCACCTGAGGACGTTGCCAGACACCCAGAGGATCAAGCTTTGCTTCCTGGTGACCGCGGAAACGAAAAGCGTTGATCAGCTGCAGAACACGGATCTGCTTTTTATCAGCGTCGGACGTAGCACTGGCAGGCACGCCATTGGTCGCCAGAAAACGCTGATTGCGGGAGATGTGCTCAAACTGCTCGCGGATGGTGGAGTGAACGATGTCGCGGCCCTGATAGCCATCGACGCTCGGGAGTTTATCGAAGTAACTCCGCCACTCTTCTGGAACTGCGTTGGGGTCTGTCAGGTAGGTTTCAAAAAGCTGTTCAACATAGGCAAGATTGCCACCCTGCAGGTGGGAAGTCTGCCATAACTGCTCCATGATGCTTTCGTGCATTTTGAATAGCTCACCTTGGGCTGGTGCGGGGGAGCCAGTATGGTCGGCCAGGGGTAATTCTCAGTCAATACGGGTTATTACGGCATGACTTTGGCCACCACACCCGGCAAGGATGTTTTCCGTCCCCAGTGATTTTTATACTCAGCAATACTGCCTGGTGACTGGATAAGCGCACCGAAACAGCGTGCATAAGTTTGCACCCCGGTAAGACTTTTGACTATAAGCCTTTGGTTGAAGGCCCCGCATATAGCGAGGCCTTCAGGGGTACTAACTGGTGCCAGAACACCAGTATAGCTGGTGCTGCGAATTTTGCCGGTCAGGTGGCTCTTTGCAGCAACAGGTTCCGGATATGGCCAATTGCCTTTGTGGGGTTCAGGCCCTTCGGACACACACTGACACAGTTCATGATGCCACGGCAGCGGAACACGCTGAACGGATCGTCCAGGTTCGCCAAACGCTCTGCCTGGGCGGTATCACGGCTGTCGGCCAGGAAGCGATAAGCTTGCAACAGACCAGACGGACCGATGAACTTGTCCGGATTCCACCAGAAAGACGGGCAAGCGGTAGAGCAGCAGGCACAGAGAATACACTCGTACAGGCCGTCCAGCTTCTCACGATCTTCCGGAGACTGCAGACGCTCGATGGCTGGCGCAGGGTTGTCATTCACAAGGTACGGCATCACTTTTTCGTACTGCTTGTAGAACAGACCCATATCAACCACCAGATCACGAATGACCGGAAGACCAGGCAGCGGGCGCAAAACCAGCTTGTTGTTTTTGACCACATCGGAAACCGGTGTGATGCAAGCCAGGCCGTTCTTGCCATTCATGTTCATACCATCTGAGCCGCAAACGCCCTCACGACAGGAACGACGAAATGCGACAGTCGGGTCCTTTTCCTTGGCCAGCGCCAAAACATCCAGAACCATCAGATCTTTGCCTTCCGGCAACTCAATCTCAACGTCCTGCATGTAAGGGGCGTTGTCAGTTTCCGGGTTATAACGGTACAGACTTACCAACATTTTCAGGATACCCCCTTAGTAGGTCCGGATCTTCGGCTCGAAGGTCGGAACCGTTTTCGGTGCAAAGTTCACGTCACGCTTGCCAACGCGCTTGTCCAGCGGGAAGTACATGGAGTGCTTCAGCCAGTTCTCGTCGTCACGCTCGGTGAAATCGTTACGGGCATGGGCACCGCGACTTTCTTTACGCTCAATCGCAGACTTGGCGGTCGCATAGGCAACTTCGTACAGGTTGTCCAGTTCCAGCGCTTCGATACGGGCGGTGTTGAATGCCTTACTGGTATCAGTCAGCTTGGTCTTGCGAACCCGCTCACCGATCTCTTCCAGAAGCTTCAGGCCCTTCTCCATGCTCTCTCCGTCACGGAACACACCGAAGTAGAGCTGCATGCAGTTCTGCAGATCCTTACGGACCTGAGCTACATCTTCACCTTCGGAAGCCGTATCCAGACGCTCCAGGCGAGCCATGGCACGCTTGATGTCTTCGTCACTGGCGCCGTCAACCTCGAAGCCACCGCGCAGCTGCTCTTCAATGTGCAGGCCAGCTGCACGACCAAAGACCACCAGATCCAGCAGAGAGTTGCCGCCCAGACGGTTGGCGCCGTGCACGGATACACAGGCTGCTTCACCACAGGCAAACAGGCCCGGAATCGGCTTGTCATTACCGTTCTCATCCTGAGTCAGCGCCTGACCACCAACGTTGGTCGGAATGCCGCCCATCATGTAGTGACAGGTCGGAACCACAGGCACCGGCTCTTTGACGGGGTCGACGTGAGCAAAGGTACGGGACAGCTCACAGATGCCCGGCAGACGCAGGTTCAGGGTCTCTTCACCCAGGTGATCCAGCTTCAGCAGTACGTGATCCTTGTCAGGACCACAGCCGCGGCCTTCCAGAATCTCCAGAACCATGGAACGGGCGACAACGTCACGACCGGCGAGGTCTTTGGCGTTCGGAGCATAACGCTCCATGAAACGCTCACCTTCGGAGTTGATCAGGTAACCACCCTCACCCCGGCAACCCTCAGTTACCAGCACACCGGCACCGTGGATACCGGTCGGGTGGAACTGCCACATTTCCATGTCCTGAACCGGGAAGCCGGCACGCAGGGCCATACCGATACCGTCACCGGTGTTGATCAGGGCATTGGTGGTTGACGCATAGATACGACCGGCGCCACCGGTTGCCAGAACGGTCGCCTTGGCCTTGATGTAGCAGACTTCACCGGTCTCAATTTCGATAGCGACAACACCGACCACTTCATCTTTACTGTTCTTGACCAGATCTACGGCGTACCACTCGTTAAGGAACGAGGTGCCGCCCTTGAGGTTGGCCTGGTAAAGGGTATGCAGCAGAGCATGACCGGTACGGTCAGCAGCGGCACAGGTACGGGCAGCCTGACCACCCTTACCGTAGTCCTTGGACTGGCCACCGAACGGACGCTGGTAGATACGGCCCTGCTCGGTACGGGAGAACGGGAGCCCCATGTGCTCAAGCTCAAACACCGCCTGCGGGCCGACTGAACACATGTACTCAATCGCGTCCTGGTCACCGATGTAGTCAGAGCCTTTAACGGTGTCGTACATGTGCCAGCGCCAATCGTCGTTGGGATCGGCACTTGCGATCGCACAGGTAATGCCGCCCTGGGCAGATACCGTGTGCGAACGGGTCGGAAATACTTTTGTGATACACGCGGTATCGAGACCGGATTCGGTCAACTGGAGGGCGGCTCGCATACCGGCACCGCCACCACCGATAACAATCGCGTCGAACGACATGGTCTTGATGTTAGCCATCGATTAAAGCCCCCAAAGAATCTGAATGCCCCACACGACATAAACAAACATTACGAGCACACAGGCTGCCTGAAGCAGAAAACGCGGCATCGCGGATTTGATGTAGTCGGTGGATACGGTCCACAAGCCAACCCATGCATGCCCGGCGATGGACAGTAGCGCAAGCAGGCTGAAGATCTTGAACCATCCCTGAGCAAACAATGCAGACCACGCCTGGTAGTCAACATCGGTGGTCACAAAGAAGCCAAGCAGGAACAACGTATATAGAGCTAATACGTAGGCTGTTACACGCTGGATGATCCAGTCCTGAATACCGTTACGACCAATATTCGTTACACTGTTCATGCCCATACCCAGACTCCTGCCAGAACGATGAGAACAACGGAAACCGCAATCGTGGCTTTCGCGGCGAGGCGCCCGCTTTCAAGCTCTTCGCCAATACCAGCGTCCATCAACAGGTGCTTGATACCTGCAACCAGGTGGTACAGCAGAGCAGACAGGATGCCCCAGATGATCAGCTTCGCCAGGAAGCTGTCCAGCAGCTCATTCACCCGGTTAAAGCCATCTTCTCCGGAAAGGGAGAGATCCAGGCCGTACATCAGGAAGGCAACACCTACGAAGATGATGATGCCGCTGATACGATGCAGGATCGAAGTAATGGCTGGCAGCGGGAAATGAAACTTGCCGAGATCGAGATTTACTGGTCGTTTGCTATTCACAGCGCTCTCACACTCTCTCTTGGTTCCGCGGGACCGCAAAACGGTGGCGGATGGTTGGTATGTTGGGACCGGAGAATCGGTACGATACCGATAACCGATTGGTTCAGGAGGGCGGATGACTACCCGGTAGCTTGCTATACTCAAGCCCATAAGCCGGTGCATCCCCGATTCCGGGCTACGGATTATAAGGAGACACCCCGGTAATTACAAACTTGCAATCGCCCTCCAGGCCTTGCAGCTTGCAGCCTCTACCCATCTATAAGGCTTATTGACAAAACCAATTTCCGCCCCAGGGGCCCGATATTCCGGATATCCCTCATTTACAAACGGGAAGAAATTTGCCGTTTTCTCCGCCAGTGCATTGACAAAAAAAGCTGACGCCCTATATTTTGCCGCCAGTTTTGCGATAATACGCGCTTTCTGGCGCATCTACACATGCAGAAAAGCTGTTATAGCTAATCAGACAGGAGAGCACCATGACCGACAGGAAAGCCACGCTCTCGGTGGGAGATAAGTCCATTGAGCTACCGGTTTATTCCGGCACCGTCGGCCCTGACGTTATTGACGTACGCGGCCTGGTACAGGAAGGCGTTTTCACTTACGACCCCGGATTTGTATCCACCGCAGCCTGCGAATCGGCCATCACATACATCGATGGCGCCAACGGTGTGTTGCTGCACCGCGGCTACCCCATTGACCAGCTGGCCGAGCACTCCGACTTCCTGGAAGTCTGCTACCTGCTGCTGAACGGCGAACTGCCCAGCGAAGAAGAAAACAAGCGGTTCCACGACACCATCAAAAACCACACCATGCTGCACGACCAGATGCGCAACTTCTTCAACGGCTTCCGCCGTGACGCGCATCCAATGGCCATCATGTGTGGCGTTGTGGGCGCGCTGTCTGCTTTCTATCACGACCAGATGGACGTTTCCGATCCCAAGCAACGTGAAATCACCGGCCATCGCCTGATCGCGAAAATGCCGACCATTGCGGCATGGTGCTACAAGTATTCCATGGGACAGCCTTTCATGTATCCACGGAACGACCTGTCCTACGCAGAGAACTTCCTGCACATGATGTTTGGCACTCCGTGCGAAGAGTACAAGCCAAATCCTGTTCTGGCCAACGCCATGGACAAGATCTTCATTCTGCACGCTGACCACGAACAGAACGCGTCCACCTCCACCGTTCGCCTTGCAGGCTCTACCGGCGCCAACCCATACGCCTGTATTGCGTCCGGCATTGCCGCACTCTGGGGCCCGGCTCACGGCGGCGCGAACGAAGCGGTACTGGACATGCTGGCCGAGATCGGCGACGAGTCCAACATCGAGAAGTTCATTGCCAAGGCAAAAGACAAGGACGATCCGTTCCGCCTGATGGGCTTCGGCCACCGGGTTTACAAGAACTTCGATCCACGCGCCAAGGTCATGGCTCAGACTGCCCACGAAGTATTGAGCGAACTCGGCCTGGAAAACGATCCGCTGCTGAAAATTGCCCAGCGCCTGGAAAAGATCGCCCTGGAAGACGAGTACTTCGTTCAGCGCCAGCTGTATCCGAACGTCGACTTTTACTCCGGCATCATCCTGAAGGCCATCGGTATTCCGACCTCCATGTTTACCGTTATCTTCGCTATGTCCCGTACCATCGGCTGGTTCTCCCACTGGAACGAAATGGTCAGCGGTGCCAACCGTATCGGCCGTCCGCGCCAGCTGTACACCGGCTCGCCGAAGCGCGACTACCCGAAGAAGTAAGCGTACCGCTTGCCTTCAACCAGAAAAAAGCCGCTGACTTCGAGGCTGTGTGAAAACAGCCTCCGAAGCTGGCAAAATAACCGCGACACGGCTCGCGGTTATTTTTTATGAGGCATCTTGAAGGCACCCCTCGAAGTCAGGCGCTGTTGCTCCCACCCAGCGTTGAAGATTATGTCCCCGAAGATCACCCGGTTCGCGTCATTGATGCGTTTGTGGATTCACTGAATTTG
>NZ_JACDWW010000074.1:0-280 GCF_016464145.1 Marinobacter sp. bablab_jr008 | reverse complement strand
GGTCACCCTTGAGGGCGGCCAGAGCAACTTTGGACTTGAATGATGCGCTGTATTGCTTGCGTTTCTTGCTCATGATTCTCCTCCTCGTGGAGATGATGAATCAGAGCTTAGGCACCTGTCCAAAATTTGGGGTCCACTTCAGCTCGTCACCGTGAAGAAGGTTGCCGGCGGACACGATGTCGTGGACATTGGCAGCGGTGGTATCGATGCTGTGGATCAAGCCGAGCGTATCGTCCACGCCGATATGCATCTTCATGCCAAAGTACCACTGGTTGCCTTT
>NZ_JACDWW010000008.1:0-992 GCF_016464145.1 Marinobacter sp. bablab_jr008 | reverse complement strand
GCCTGAGAACCGTGATGCAGGAAATCATGACCATGGCCTGCCGCCTGGTGCACAGTGGCCGGCAGTGGATCCTGCGATTTGGCCGGCACTGCCCAGGCTTTGCGGTTTACCGCGATCTTTATCGGGGCCTTGCTTCCGCCGCATAGGCCAACTCAACCACTGGCAAAAAGCAATCCTCCCGGAATCCTCTGCCGGGACAGCCCGCTATTGCCTAAACACTGTATGCTGGTTATTTATCAACCAATCTCGAGCCATCGGTTGCTCCCGCTCTTTGCTTCCTGACCTCAAAGTCAGAATCTCACCCAGTTATCGCCTCTTGTTGGCGCAGAGGTGGGCTTGACGGGTATATTGGCGAGCGGAGTCACTGATTCAGGTTTGTTGGTAACGAACGAATCCTGAACCAATAATCTGTTCCCGAAGCTGCTGCATTGCCTGCTCGTAGCTCACGCGCGGGCGATATCCCAGCTCACGGTGCACTTTCTCCATGCTGATGCGGTGACGTGAGCCCACCAGATTGAAAGCTTCCCGCGTCAGCGGTGGCCGCTGGCTGATCCGCAACAGGCGCCAGAGCCCTTCCATGCACCGCCCAACCGCGGGATCTTGAAGCCTCGGCTGTGACGCCAGCCAGGCCCTGCGTCGCGACCTCAACCCGCGCACCCCTAACAGTCATTTCGCACGCATGTACTGCCGGAGGTATGGTCGATTCTGGTGTACGGGGTGATTGAAGTAGGCGGCGCACCCTGCTGAAATCGGTTTTGCCGAAAACTGATAGACAGCAGAGAGGTACGCCACCTATGGGAAACGATAACGTAGTTCCTTGACGCTAAACCGAATTGACCCACCTTTGCTAGGAGAAGCGCTTGTCGCTGACATCAAACGGGCAGATTCGCTATCGACTGAAGACACCCTATCGGGATGGGACGACGCATGTGGTCTTTGATCCCCTGGATTTCATTGCCAAGTTGGCGGCGCTGATACCCAAACCCAGAGTG